>JBILLV010000273.1:0-12499 GCA_044375895.1 Polyangiales bacterium
GCGCCTCGCGTGGTAGCACCCCGCGCATGCCCCGCAGCGCGGACTACGCCATCGATCCCCTCTTCCTCGAACGCTGGTCGCCTCGCGCGATGGACGGCACGCCCGTCACGCCCGACGCGCTCGCGCAGCTCTTCGAAGCCGCTCGCTGGGCGCCGTCGAGCGCCAACGGCCAGCCCTGGCGCTTCGTCTACGCCGAGCGCGACACGCCGGAATTCCAGTCGATCTTTCAGCTCCTGGTGCCGCCCAACCAGGTGTGGTGCGCGCGCGCCGGCGCCCTCCTCGCGGTGTGCTCACGCGCGGTCAACGACCAGGGCCAGCCCGCCGCCTCGCACGCTTTTGACGCCGGCGCGGCGTGGATGTCCCTCGCGTTGCAAGGGACACGTCTCGGGCTGGTCGTGCACGCGATGGGCGGCTTCGACCGCGCGTCGGCGCCGGCGACGCTCGGGCTCGCGCCGGGGCACGAGGTCCATTGCATCGTGGCGGTGGGGCACCCGGGGGACGTAGCGACGCTCCCGGAGAAGCTCCGCGACCGCGAGCAGCCCAACGGTCGTCGCCCCGTCGGGGACTTCGTCTACCGCGGCCGCTTCGGCGTCCCGGGGCTCCGTCCGCGCGTCGACGAGGTGCGCTCGGAGGTGCGGGTGGCGGTCGATCGGGCGCGCGCGTTCGAAGCCTTCACGCGCGAGATGGGGCGCTGGTGGCCCCTGGCCGATCACTCCGTCGGCGGCGCTGACGCGGTGGAGTGCGAGATCGGTCCTGGCGTCGGCGCCCAGGTGGTCGAGCGCCTCGGCGACGGCAAGACCCACCTCTGGGGAACGGTCTGGCGTTGGGATGCCCCCACCCAGATCACCTTCACCTGGCACCCCGGCTACGCGGGAGCCGAGTACACCGTGGTCACCGTGACCTTCGACGAGGAGTCGCCCGAGGTCACCCGCGTCACCCTGACGCACGTGGGCTGGGAGGCGCTGGGCGCCGACGCCCTCAGCAAGCGCGGCGAGTACGAGCAGGGCTGGCCCGGCGTGCTGGCCCTCTACCGCGCCTGGGCCGAACGTCCGCGCTGAACGCCCATTGCGCACGGCACCGTGCATCGTGGATGCTCCCAGCCCCACCGATGCCCCGCACCCCTCCTTCGCTCGCCGCGCTCCTCCTCGCCGCCCTCCTGCCCGCGTGCACTGACGACGCGCCCGCGCGCCCCGACGCCACCGTCGACGCGCCCACCGACGCGAAGGCCCCCGACGCCGCGCCCGACGCGCCGCCGCCGACGCCCGTCTCCACCGCGCACTGCACCTACGCGCCGCTCCCGCCGACGGGCAACGCCACGGGGATGGTGGAGGCCGGCGCCCTCCGCGCGGGGGCCGCCGAGGCGATGCTCGATCTGCCCGTGGGCTCGATGCTCGGCGCGTACACCTCTCGGGGGCGCGCCTACGGCGGCGAGACGCACCTCGTCGACGCGCGCGAGGTGCCCTACGCGGGGGGCTTCGTGCCCTCCTTCGGCTACGAGCGGGCGCCGCGCGTGAAGGCCGTCGCGCTCTCCGCCGGGGGCGAGACGGTGGTGATCTTGAAGGCCGACCTCGGCGCCGCGGACGACCTCACCACGATCGACGTCGCCGCGGCGCTCGGGCCGTCGTTCGCGGGCAAGGTGATCTTCGCGACCAACCACAGCCACTCGGCGTGGGGCCACCACATGTCGAACGAGGTGCTCGGCCTCGGCTTCGGCTCACCGCGCGCGGAGACGCACCGGAAGCTCGTCGACGCGCTCGTCGGCGTCGCGCGCCGGGCCCTCGACGGGATGGTCCCCGCCCGCATTGGCATCGCCCACGACGACAACTTCGACCCGATGAACCTCGTCTCGCGCGACCGCCGCGACGACAACGACGACCTCCCCAACGGCCGCAACCGCAAGGACCGCGACCTCTTCCTCATCCGCGTCGACCGCATGGACGGGACGGCCCTCGCGATGCTCCCGGTGTTCGGCATCCACGGCACCGTCCTCGGCGACGACAACAACCTCGCCAGCGCCGAGGCCCCTGGCGGCATCGAGTGGGTCGTCGAGGAGAGCTTCGACCGCAACGTGGTGGTCATGCACCTCCAGGGCGCGGCGGGCGACGTCTCGCCCGCGGGCAGCGGCGGCATCAACTGCATGGGGCAGCGCACCTGCTACAACTTCGCCCGCGTCGAGTCCGTGGGGCAGAACGCCGTCGCCCCCATCCGCGCCGCCTGGGAGCGCGCCGGGGCCGCGATGACCGACCGCGTCGCGATGGAGATGCTCACCCGCGAGGTGCCGCTCGGCCCCGACTGGCGCACCTTCTCCGTCCGCGGCGGCGCGCTCACCTACGCCCCCTTCGAAGCCGCCCGCGAGTGCGACGGGCGCGTGTTCGACGGGATGTCGGTCATCTCCCCGATCGACGAGTTCAACGCCCCCTACGGCGCGGGGCTCTGCGGTGACCGCGGGCGCTCGGCGCTCCCGTCGAGCGCGCAGATGCCGGGCACGTTTCAGGTGCTGCCGTACCGCTCGTGCTCGCGCGTCGAGGCCGTGGCGCCCTTCCTCGGGCCGCTCTTCAACCTCGACATCCCGACGATGCCCTGCGGCGCGACGCGCACGATGGTCTCGTCGCTCCGCATCAACGACCACCTCTTCATCACGCTCCCGGGCGAGCCCGTGACGCTCCTCGCCGACCGCGTCCGCGCGGCCTCCCCCAACGGCGTCGCCCGCACCGCCGTCATCGGGTACGCGCAGGGGCACATGGGCTACCTCCTGCACGCCGAGGACTGGCTCCGCGGCGGCTACGAGCCCTCCATCAACCTCTGGGGGCCGCTGGAGGGCGAGTACATCGCCGAGCGCGCCGTCGAGCTCGCCCGCCTCGCGGTCACCCCCGCCCGCGAGAACAGCGCCGACGGCTCCACCTACTGGCGCCCCACCGCGCCCGCCGCGATGCCGCCGCCCGCCGCCGCGCCGCGCGCTGGCACCGTGCCCACGAGCCTGCCCGCGACGATGTTCTACCCGTCGGTGTCGCGCGGCGCGATGCGCCCGACGACGGCCCAGCCCGAGACGATGGTGCCGCGCCTCGGCCTCGCCCGCTTCACGTGGATCGGCGAAGACCCGCAGGCCGGCACCGCGCGCGTCACGCTCCAGCGCGAGCAGACGGCGGGCCGCGGCGACTTCGCAGACGTCACCCGTCGCAGCGGTCGCCCCGTGCAGGACGGCGACCTCCTCGTCGCGTGGACGCCCGACCCGCTCACGGGTGCTGCCGCGCGCACCCACTACTGGACGGTCGAGTGGCAGGCCGTCGCCCCCGTGGGCAGCGCGTACCCCGACGCCCTCTCGGGTCGCCCCGGCGTCGCGCTCGGGCGCTACCGCTTCCACGTTGAAGGGACGGGCTACCGCGTCGACAGCGATCCCTTCACCGTCACCGCCGGCGCCCTCGCCGTCACCGCCACGCGGATGGGCACCTCGCTCCAGGTGGGTGTCGGCTACGAGGCGCGCACGGGCTGGCGCCTCCTCGACTCGCAGACCGACTCCAACCGCCGCGTCCCGGTGCGCTCGTCGCCCGTCGACCTCACGCTCTCCACGATGGCAGGCGCCACCCGCACCCTGCGCGCGCAGATGACCGACGCGAGCGGCGTGGTCACCGTCCCGATGGCTGCAGACGTGCGCACCGTGGCCGTCACCGACCGCCACGGCAACGCGGGGTCGGCGACGCCCTGAGGGGCTCTACTCGGTGGTCGCGCAGTTGGTGAAGATGAACTCGCCCAGCATGGGGTTCATCGCGCTGGAGCCGCCCCGCACGAAGCGGGTGTTGGGCGGCGTCGCGTCGTCGCGCATCCCCTCGCAGTTGATGGTGCCCGCGAAGCCGCCGTTGGACAGCGCGTTGACGGTCACGTGGCAGGGGTTCGACGGGCCCACAGCCGCGACGCGAACCTCCCAGCCCGAGCCGCGGAGGCGCACGTTGCCGATGTCCTCCATGCTCAGCGACCGGAGCTCCTGACCCACGGCGGGGAGGAAGCCGCGGACGAAGAGCCCCTCGCGGGACTCATCGAACGACTGCCCCGCCATCGAGAGCGCGGCGATGCGGAAGAACACCGAGTACCCACCCGTCACGGGGCGGAGCGAGCACTCGACGTCCACGGTGGGCGAACCCTGCGCGCCGCGGAGGCTGTGCGCCGCGGAGTTGCAGGCGTTCATCGGGCACCCGTCTGACCAGGCGGCCTGGCCGGTGAGGGGCTTGGGGTCCTCGCCGCAGCCGAGGGCCACGACGGTGAAGAGTCCGACATAGCGGGAAGCGCGCATGGGCTGCTTGTACCTCCAGAGACGGTCTAACGCGAGTGTTCGAAGGCCTGGCCGAGGTCGTCGATGAGATCGTCGACGGCCTCCAGGCCCACCGAGATGCGAATGAGCCCGTCGTCGATGCCCAGCGCCGCCCGCGCCGCGGCGGGCACCGACGCGTGGGTCATCACCGCCGGCAGCTCGATGAGCGACTCCACCCCGCCGAGGCTCTCCGCGCAGGTGAAGATCTTCACGCCCGACAGGAAAGCCTGCGACCGATCGGCCACCGTCCCGGTCGATCCGCCCTTGAGCACGAAGGAGATCATGCCGCCGGGGAGGGCCATCTGGCGCCGCGCGAGGGCGTGCTGCGGGTGCTCCTCCAGGCCCGGGTAGTGCACCCGCGCCACGTCCCGATGACCGCGCAGCCACGCGGCGAGCTTCATCGCGTTGTGCGCGTGGCGCTCCATGCGTATCGGGAGCGTCTTGAGGCCGCGGAGCACCATGAAGCAGTCGAAGGGCGAGGGGACGGCCCCCATGGCGTTCTGCAGGAAGCGGAGCTGGCCCGCGAGCGCGTCGTCGCTCGTCATCACGATGCCGCCGACGACGTCGGAGTGGCCGTTGAGGTACTTCGTGGTCGAGTGGACGACGGCCGTCGCGCCGAGCGAGAGGGGCCGCTGGATCACCGGGGTCGCGAAGGTGTTGTCCACGATCGAGAGGGCGCCGCGGGCCTTCGCCAGCGCGCACGTCGCCTCGATGTCGATCACCTTCAGCATCGGGTTGGAGGGCGTCTCCACCCACACCATCCGGGTCTCGGGGCGGAAGGCTGCGGCGGTGCGGGCGAGGTCGGTCATGTCGACGAAGGTGGCGGTGACGCCCATCGGCTTCATCACCTTGTCGAGGATGCGGAAGGTGCCGCCGTACACGTCGTCGCCGCACACCACGTGGTCGCCGGGGCGCAGGGTGTGGAGGACGGTCGTGGTGGCCGCGCAGCCCGAGCCGAACGCGAGCCCGTGACGTCCGCCTTCGAGCGCCGCGCCGCAGGCTTCGAGCGTGCTGCGGGTGGGGTTGCCCGTGCGCGCGTACTCGAAGCCCTGGTGGTGCCCGGGGCCTTGCTGCGCGAAGGTGCTCGACAGCACGATGGGCGTCATCACGGCCCCTGAGGCCGGGTCGGGGTGCTGACCGGCGTGGATCGCGAGGGTGTCGAGCTTCACGGCGCGGCGGTTATCCCCCGGTGCTCCCGGGAACTCAAGGGTCGCCCTACATCCCCACGGTGAGCGCGAAGCCTCCGGGGAGGGCTATCACCCCGGGTCGAAGCGCGATGCCGCCGGGCACGCGCTCCCGCGACGCGCCGAAGAGGAAGCCGGCGACGCCGCCGCCGATGAGCCCGAGCTGGATGGTGCCCGCGAAGGCCGCCCGCTCGTCGCGCAGCAGCAGCAGACCGATGCCGCCGCCGAGGACGGCGCCGGTGAGGGCGCCGAGGTCCATCCAGCGCACCTGTGCGGGCGTCGGGCGGAGCATGGCCGCGGTGAGGGCCGTGGCGGCGATGCCGATCACCTCGCCGCTGACGGAGAAGACGTCGTACGCGCTGTCGGCGTCGAAGGCGTAGCCCGCGAGGAGCCCCAGCGACGCGCCCCAGAAGCCGCCCGAGAGCACGAACGAGCCCGTCCCCGGCTCCGGGTTGAGCAGCAGCCCCGCGGCCAGGCCGAAGGTGAGACCCGCCGTGGTGCCGACCCAGGTGAGGGTGCTCATGGTGGGGAGGCCCCAGGTGCCCGTCCGCCACCCCTGGATGCCGATGGAACCTCCCGCCAGCAAGCCCAGCGAGAGCCCCGCGCCCATCATCGTCGGGAGCCCGCGGCGGATGCGGGTGGGGCGGTCGACGAGCCACGCGAGGGTGACGCCTGCGCCCGCGCCGACCACGGGGAGCCATGGTGCGGTGAGGGGTTCGGTGAGCCCGGCCTGCACGTCGATCCACGCGCCGGTGGCGGCTCCGTAGGTGGCGCCGATGGCGTAGAGGGCCACGGCTTCGTAGGTGTCGCGTGGGGCGCGGCGAGGTTGGGCGGCCGCGGGGGAGGCGTACAGGAGGGCGAGGAGGGGTGCCGCGAGGGCGCAGCGGAGGAGCATGCGCGGTCAGCGCGCCGTGGGGCCCCCGGTGGGCGTCGTCGGCGTCGTAGGAGGCGCGGCGGGGAGCTCGTTCCAGAACTCGCCCATCCACGTCCAGCGGGCGGCGAGGAAGGCCATCGGCTGGAGCGTGACGCGCTGCCCGTCGGCCCCCGCGACATCGACGCGGAAGTAGCGGACGGCCGGGCGCAGGTAGGTGCGGGCGCGCGCGACGGCGGGGTCGAAGCCGTGGGGGGCGCCGTCGGCGAGCTCGGCGCCGGTGGCCGAGACGACGGTGACGGTGACGGGCGCGCGCAGGGCGCCGAGGCGCTGCTGGACGTCACGAGCCCGCGCTTCGAGGCCCGGGACGACGCGGTCGCGCACGAGTCGGGCGCCTTCGAAGCTGACCCCGAGTTCGAAGCGGGCGTTGTCGGCGACGAGCTCGTGCTCGAGCCGTTCGAGGCGCTCGCGGTCGTGGGCGGCGGCCTCGCGGGCGAGCTCGGTGACGAAGCCCCGGACGCCTTCGGCGGTGTCGGGGTACGCCGACACCTCGCGCATCGCCTCCATGACCCGGCGCTGCTCTTCGGCCTCGGGGTCGGCGGCGGGCGCGGCGGGGGTGGGCGCATGGGCGGTGGGGGCCGTCACGGGGGTTTGCACCGCAGGCTGGGACGACGACCGCGAGCACGCGGCGACGAAGGCAAAAGCGAGAAGCAACCGGCTCATCGCGCGCGAGGGTACAGGCAACGCGGGCATCGCGGCAACCACCCCGTGGTCGGCCCCGCTTCGCGCGGATGCGCCGCGGGTGGTGTACAACCGACCCCGTGCTGCGGTCACCACCGCCCGACGGAACCTCCCCGATGACCGTGCGCGTCTGCCTCCTCGTGACCCTGGCCGCGCTCGCCTGCGAGACGCGCGCCCCAACGGTCGCCCCGCGCGACGCCACGCTCGACCAGCCCGACACGATCGAGCCGCTCGACGCCACCAAGACGCCCGACGCACCCGCTGCACCCGACGTCGCCCTCGACGCGTCGGAGGCGTCGGTGCCGGAGGTTCCGCGCGTGGCGGTGACCACCTTCCACCACGACATCCAGCGCACCGGGGCCAACCGGGCCGAGCGCGTCCTCACGCCCGAACGCTTGCGCAGCGGGGCCTTCGGGCGCGACCCCGCCTTCGCCCCGACGCTCGACGGCGATGTCTACGGCCAGCCCCTCTACCTCCCGCGCGTGGCCATCGCCGGATCCGAGCGGGCCGTGGTCTACGTCGCCACGCAGGCCAACTCGCTCTACGCGCTCGACGCCGACACCGGCGCGACGCTCTGGCGCACGCGTGTGGCCCCCGCCGTCCCCCTCGCGCGGATGCCCTGCGGCAACATCGGCCCCACCACGGGGACGGTGAGCACGCCCGTCATCGTCCGCGAGACCGGCACCCTCTACGCCGTCTCGTACACCAGCGACAACGGCGGGCTTGCGCGCTACTTCGTGATCAGCGCGGTGGACGTCGCGACGGGCGCGCAGCGTCGCGGCTTCCCCGCCCGCATCGCGCCGCCGGCCTCCAACGGATCGACCTTCGATCCCGGTGCGCAGGGGCAGCGGGGGGCGCTCACCTACGTCGACGGCCGCGTGTACATCCCCTTCGGCGGCCTCGCCAACGACTGCGGCGTCTTCCACGGCTGGGTGGTGGGCGTCGACCCGATCGACCCCAGCGACCAGACGGCCTTCGCCACGCCCGGCGTCGCGTCGGGCATCTGGTCGTACGGGGGACCCTCGGCCGACGGCGCGGGCAACCTCTACGTCTCCACGGGCAACGGGCGCACGCCGACGTCGATGGGCAGCCGCGTGATTCGACTCGGCACCGGAGCCCGCGGACCCACGTACGAAGACACCACGGCGCGGTGGTTCGCCCCCTCCAACCACCTCACGCTCGACGGCGGGGACGTCGACCTCAACTCCATCCAGCCGATGGTGCTGCCGACGCACGCGGGCTCGCGCACGCCGCGACTGCTCTTTCAAGCGGGCAAGTCGGGCATCGCGTACCTCCTCGACCGCGACGACCTCGGGGGCGTCGGGCGCGGCAACGGCGACGTGGGCGAGGGGGTGTTCTCCGCGCCCGTGAGCGGCCGTGGGGCCTTTGGGGCGGCGGCGACGTGGTCCGACGGGCGCGATGTGTACGTGTTCGTGCCGTCGCGCGGGTACCGCTTCGGCGGGTGCAACGGGCGCGACGACCCTGGGGGCATCCTCACGCTTCGCCTCCGCACCGACCTCACCGGGAGCGCCTTCACGCGGACATGGTGCAGCGCCGGCGTGTCGAACCCGAGCGCGCCGACCGTGTCGTCCAACGGCGACCGTGACGCGGTCCTGTGGGTCGCGGGGACGACGCCGCCCGAGCTGCGCGCGTACGACGTCGCCGAGGGCGTCGAAGTGTATCGAGCGACGGGGGCCGACGCGCCGCCGAGCGTGCGCCAGTGGGTGCCGCCGGTGGTGGTCGAAGGGAGCGTGTATGTGACGGGGAGCGTCACGGTGCTGCGGTACCGGCTGCGGTCGGGCGGATAGCGTCGTGAGGGGGGGCCGCGTGGGCGACGGTCACCGTGCGGCGGGGTCGGCGAGCCACGCGGCGAGCGCGGGGGCGTCGAGGTCGAGCGCTACGTCCGTCAGCCGCTCGGGGCCAGGGACGTGAATGCGCACCGTCACGGCCTCGCGCTCGTCGTCCGAGAGCGAGCGACCCAGGCGACGCTCGAACAGTCGCTGGATGCTGCGGAGGGACTCCGTGAGCGCACGTTGGGATACGGCCAGCGCCTGCTCCACCGCGATCGCACGAGCCTCCCGCTCCTCGAAGATCCGAACCGCTTCCTCGTGACTCATCATGGCTGTGTACTCCTCGGGGGTCGACCAGGTGACGGTGACGCCCATCCTCGACAGATCGCCTTGCAACTGTACCAGAATCGGCCCTGCGATGAGCCGCTCCCGCGCCCGACGGGGCAGCGCGTCGAGGTCTTCGACCGCCTGCTTCAGCGTCTCGCCCGAGGCCATCAGGCGGAGCAGCAGCGTGCGCTGATCGCGCGGCAGCTCCCGCAGCGACACCGCCCGCGGACCCGCCGGCGACGCGCTCTCGTAGAAGCCCGTCGGCCATCCCCGTGCGGTCATCGGCGCCATCGCCCAACGCGCGATGAGCTCCAACGGGTGTTGCGCGCAGGCGAACCAAAGGAGCGGCGTCGGGGGCGGCGGCCGCTTCTCGTCCTTTGCCCGCTTCCGCTCGCGGGCGTGGAGGGCCATCACCTTCATGATGCTGTCGTTGTGCTCGCCGAGCGTCGGGCCGAGGTGGAAGGGCTCGATCTCCGAGGGCTCGTAGCCCATTCGCGTGAGCCAGTCGTCGTCGTCTCGTGCCATGCGCCCGACGCGCGGCTCGACCCACGCGTCGACCGACGACACCTCCGGGAGCACCTTGTCCTCAATGTGCACCACGCAGGACTCGCGCAGCGCATCGCGCACGATCCCCAACGCCAACCAGTTGAAGGGGTACTGCATCGGGCGGTGGTGGCACGGGCGGAGGTGTGGGGCAACGGGGCGATGAGAGGCGGGGACATTGTATGACCGGGCAGTGCTCCCTGGACGAGCCGGCGCGGCGAATGCCAACACCGTGGCCTCCTCGCGTCGTCCCGGCCACAACGTCACGACAGACGCGCTATAAGGCGCGCTGTCGACGAGAGCCCTTAGGCTCCCGCGAGACCCTCATGCATCCGCGCATCCCGCTGTCCCTCCTGACGCTCCTCTGCGCGTGCGACCCGGCGCCTCCGCTGAGCGTCGACGCGACCGTCGCAGAACTCTCGGTCCTCGACGCGTACGACGAAACCATCGCCGCGCTCGACGCCGCATTCGACGTGCCCGCCCCCGACGTTGGCCCGCGCCCCATCGCCGTCACGCTCGGCCCGGCGCGCCCGATCGCCCCGTGGTTTCTCGGGCTCGACGGCGACCACGCGCAGTCACCGCCCTGGAGCGACCGCGCGTACACCGCGGCGCTGACGGCGCTGCGTCCGGGCTCCCTGCGCTACCCCGGCGGCGCCGCGGCCAACTTCTGGAACATGCCCGCCGGCTGGTTTCAACCCGGCTTCGGCCCCGCCACGGCCCCGTCCCCCGCGCTGCTGGAGACCTTCGCCCCGGTGCTCGCCGCGACGGGCGCGACGCCGGTCTTCACGCTCAACGTGGTCACCTCGCAGGGCCGCCTCGCGACCTCGGCCGACGACGCGGCGATGGTTCGTCTCCAGCACGCGATGCTCGTCCACGCGCGCTCGCTGGGGATGCCCGTCTACCTCGTCGAACTCGGCGACGGCCTCACCGACGACGTACCGGTTCCCTCTGGGGCGCCCGCGAACGCCGCCACAACACGCTTCCCCAGCGCCACCGACTACGCGCAGGCGATGAACCCCTGGCTCGTCACCTTCCACCAGGGCTTCGCCGACGCCCGCATCGCCGTCGTCGCCGCCGGCGCCCCCGCGACCCCGCGCGCCGCCGCCTGGAACGACCAGCTCCTCGCCACGGTGCGCAACGCCGACGCGCTCTCCGTCCGCCTCGACCTCCCCGTGCGTGACGCCGCACTCTCCACGGACGACACCCTCGCGTTGCCCTTTCGCGCGTGGGCGGGGGTGGAGTCCTCGCTCCTTCCGCGACTTCGCGAGCGCTCCCTCGACCTCTGGGTGAGCGCCTCGGGCCTGCGCGACCAGACCCCCACGCAGGCCTTCGCGAGCACGTGGCTCCAGGGCGCGGTGGCGGCGACCCTCGGGCTTCTGTACCTCGCCGAGCCCACCGTCGCGCGGGCCTCCTTCGCGAGCGCCACGGGCGACCCCGACGTCGCCGCCCTCTTCCCGCGGGCCTACGCCCTCGGTGACGGGGCGCGCGCGACGCCGCTCGGCCGATCGGCGGTGGGCGTCGTCTACAGCGCCTTCGCCCGTGTGCTCGAAGGGGCCCGCGGGGTGCGGCCGCTCGCGTTCGCTGAGGCACCCACGGTCGCGGGGGTGTAGCCCTCGGTGCTCGGGGTCCGTGTCACCGCGCAGGACGGCCGCGTGCGAGCGCTCGTCCTCCACCTCGGGGAGCGCCTCGTCGCGGTCGACCTCGGCGCCGTCGTCCCCATGGGCTCGCGCTACGAGCAGACCGCCGCGCCGTGGGCGACGCGTGTCACCGGCGCCTCCGGGGAGCTCACCACCGAAGTCGGTGAGGTGCGCGGGGTCGTCACGCTGGCGCCGCGCTCGCTCACGCTCGTGTCGCCGTAGCTGCCGCCGCATCGCCCCTGAAACACGGACCACGCGTCGCCTTCACCGCTGGGATCTAGACCCCCCGCGGGCGCCCGTGCGACACCTTCGGGTCGTGCGTACGAAGCCCGCTCCCGCCTCGCAGCCCGCCGCCGTCGACGCGTACCTCGCGCAGTACGAAGGCCCGGTGCGCGCCCGCCTCGACGCGCTGCGCGCGCTCGTTCGTGCGGAAGCGCCCGACGCCGTGGAGCGCATGGCCTACGGCCTCCCCACCTGGTGGCAGGGGGAGAACCTCGTGCACGTGGGCGCCTTCGCGAAGCACGTCGGGCTCTACCCCGGCGCGAGGGCCATCGAGGTGTTCGCCGACGCCCTCGCGGACTTCAAGACTTCGAAGGGGGCGATTCAGCTCCCACACGAGCGCCCGCTGCCGATCGAGCGGGTGCGCGACATCGTGCGCTGGCGCGTCGCGCAGGCGGCGTCGGCCGCGGGTCAGCGCCCCTGATTTCCTCCCCGCGTCGCATCGCGTCGCGCGGTAGCGTCTGCGCGCCATGAACGACCCTCACCGCCTCGTGCTTCGTGCGCATCTCGTTGGGTTCATCGCGCTGGCAGGCTGCGCCGCCACCGTACCTCCGCCGAGCGGGAGCGCGGTCGCCTCGGACGCGCCGCCCTTCGTCAGTCGGGTCGCCCCGCGCCCCGCGCATCCCCTCGAGGTCACATTCGGCACGAGCCTGCGACTGCTCGGCTACGACCTCGAAGCGCCCGAGCCGTTGCACCCTGGCGACCGCCTGCGGATCACCTGGTACTGGCACTGCCTCGCCCCGGTCGGGGTCGGGTGGGAGATCTTCACGCACCTCGACGCCGACGATCGCCCGGTCTTCTCCGCCAACCGCCTCGGCGAGGTG
>JBILLV010000624.1:0-3022 GCA_044375895.1 Polyangiales bacterium
GCTCGCTCTTCCTCAACTACGCCGGCGACAACGGGCACCCCTACACGGCCATCGGGCGGGAGCTCGTCGCGCGGGGCGCCATCGCGCGGGACGCGGTGTCGCTCCAGTCGATTCGCGCGTGGCTCGCGGCCCACCCGCGCGAGGCGCAGGCCGTGATGAACACCAACGCGTCGTACGTGTTCTTCCGCCCGAGCGAAGATGGTGGCTCCCACGGCGCGGAGGGGGTGACGCTCACGCCGGGGCGGAGCCTCGCGGTCGACCCGCGCTACGTCCCGTTCGGGGTGCCGCTCTTCGTCGACATTGAGGCGCTCGAAGGCGTCGGGCCCATCCGTCGGCTTGTGGTGGCGCAGGACACGGGCGGCGCCATCCGCGGGGCCGTGCGCGGCGACCTCTTCTGGGGCGCGGGCCCCGAGGCGTACGACCGCGCGGGACGGATGCGACAGCATGGGCGCTACTGGATGCTCGTCCCGCGCGGGCTCGACGCAGCCGACCGCGCGCCGCGGGCAGCGACGGAGGTATCGTCCCCGCCATGAGCGAGCCCGCGCGCGACCTCCACCCCGCCCCCGCGGACGACGACCAGCGGATCTTCCTGCGTGGCGTCAGCTGGGCCAATTACGAGATGATCCAGCAGATCCGCGGGGAGCGGCGCTTCCCCCGCCTCACCTACCTGGAGGGAGCCCTCACGCTGACAAGACCCGGACGCAACCACGAGCGCATCTCGGCGATGATCGATGTGCTCATGGCGTTCTGGGCGGTGGAGGCGGGGGCCCTCGTCTATGCCTACCGGTCGTGGGCGCTCAAGAGCGAGGACCAGCAGCGCGGCGCCGAGGCCGACAACTGTTACACGGTCGGCGAAGGGGACGCGGAGAAGGAGGTCGCTGACCTCGCCGTCGAGGTCGTCTGGTCGCACGACGACCCCGACAAGCTCGCGGTGTACGCGGGCCTCGGCGTGCGCGAGGTGTGGGTCTGGAAGGCCTCCCGCATCACCGTCCACGTGCTCCGCGGGGACGCCTACGTGACGGCGCCGCGGAGCGAGCTCCTCCCCGCGCTCGACCTCGCCCTGCTCACCCGCTTCGCCGAGCGCCTCGATCAGCCGCAGGCGCTGCGCGAGTACCGCGACGCCCTCCGCGACCCCACCTGAGACCTGTCGCTCGCGGTGACGGGCGGCTTCTGCACGGTCATTCTCCCGCCGCGCTTCACACCTGTGCAGCCTCCCTCACATCGCCGTGCGCGTCGCGTGTAGGACGCCGGTCGATCCGCGCGCCGGGCGGCGTGGCATGTGCGCTGCACCGTGACCACGCCGTCCGAGGGCGTTGGTCGCATCACGCCACGCGACTCCACTGGGGAGGTTCTCGCAACTCCCCACGCCCCGGCATCTCTCAGGAGCCCCACGCCATGAACACACCCGAGACCTCCACCTCGCTCGACGCCGCCGCCGCCAGCTTCGTGCTCCCGGCCGTCCTCTTCGCCGCCAACGAACTCCGCGTCTTCGACGCCATCGCCTCCGAGGGGTCGACGGCCGACGAGGTGGCCCGCGCCGTCCGCGCCGAGGCCCTGCCCGTCGACCTCCTGCTCAACACCCTCGCGAGCCTCGGCCTCGTGGAGAAGCGTGACGGGCGATTCGCCCTCGACGCCGAGCAGTCGCGCGCGCTCCGTCGGGGTGACGCGTCGATGCAGGCGCGCCTCGACGAGCTGCAGGCCCAGGCCGCCCAGTGGATGCAGCTCGCCGCCGTGGCGCGCCGCGAGGTCGTCACGCCGGCCTACTACGACGCGATGATCCACAGCCCGCGCGCCGCGGGGTACCTCTCCCCGATCGCGAGCTTCAACTCGCCCTACGCCGCGCCGATGCTCGACGCGCTCGGCGACGCGCTCGCGGGGCTGCGCGCCTCGCTGGACGTGGGCGGCGGCCACGGGGGCTACTCGCGCGCCGTGCTCGAGCGCTTCCCCGAGGCGCGGGCCACGGTGTACGACCTCGCGCACTCGCTCGCCTATGGCCGCGCGCTCACCGAGGAGCACCCCGCGCGCGACCGGATGGACTACGTCGTGGGCGACGCGCGCGACCTCTCGCTCGAGCCGCGCTTCGACCTCGTGATGGTCAACGACATGCTCCACTACATGGACGCCGGGGAGAAGCGCGACGTGCTCCGCCGCGCGCTCGCCGCCGTTCGCCCCGGGGGCGTGATCGCCGCCGCGAAGCCGCGCCTCGATGACGACGCCGTGTCGCCGCAGAGCTCGGCCCTCTTCTCGCTGCGGATGTTCGTGCACACGCGGAGCTCGTGGCTGGAGACCGACGCGGAGACCGCGCGCATCCTCCGCGAGGTGGGCGCGCGCGACGTGACGGTGATGCCCCTCGACGACGTGAAATCCGTCGTGTGGGGCCGCCGGTAGTCCCTCATTGCAGGCCCCATGGGGCTGTCAGGGCGGGCGTTCGGGTACCCCCGCCAATGTATTCCCGCGCCCCGGCGAAGAAACTCTCTGTCGCCCAAAGGGTGACAGCCCCCCATCGGGGATGCTACGTGCCGCGCGCCATGCGACGCCCGTCCCTGACGTTCCTCGCGCTCGCCCTCGCGGCCGCGAACTGCAACAAGACCACCCCGCGCGCCCCGACGCCGGCCGCCACGCCCGACCGCCCGGCGCCCGACGCGGCCGCGGCCGTCATCGACGACTCGCCCCTCGTCGCCCCCGAGAGCGCCATCTTCGTCCTGCGCGGCAGCGGCGTCCGCAAGCTCCTGAACATCGTCGCCCCGGGCGCCCCGACGCGCCTCGCGCTCGGCCAGGTGGCGCCGCAGTTTAGCCCCGGCATCGGCGAGCACGGCGTCGACGTCGACCCCGACGCGCCCTTCTCGGCCATCGCCACCGCGGGCGGCACCGAGCCCGGCAAGCTCTCCCTCGTCATCGCGTGGCCCCTCCGCTCGGGCATGCAGATCGCCCAGGACGCGCAGGCCGGCCGCGGCTACCGCGAGGTGCTCACGGGCATCTACGAGTCCACCGCCGCCCCCGAGGCGGGCGACGCCGGCGCGAT
>JBILLV010000309.1:0-11080 GCA_044375895.1 Polyangiales bacterium
AAACCCTGCTGAACTGTTACCATTCCCTGAAAAGGATAGCGACGATGCGACTCTCCCATCTGATCATGTGTCTAGGGGTGCCCCTCGCGCAGGCATGTGTCGACAACAATGGAGGCGCATCAAGTATCGACGAGTATGTGGCTTCGCGCGAGAGCTTTCTCTCTATCGGAGCAGCCGCAATATTGGACTTTCGCGTCGTCGGGCAACCGCGTATAGAGCATCGCGAGTTCGAGGGCGGAACCGCGATCGACTTTACTGTCTACACTGTTACTGTGCTTGGTAGGCTGGCGAACGGTGAAGTTCGGGAACCGCCGGGGACGGGCGCTCTGATCTCAATCCATAGTCGAACAATGGATACACGGTCTGGAACATTTACGACTGTCTCATTCGATGGTTCTCGGTATCGCGCACAACTCCGTGATGGGGTGCGTCTGCTGGCCGCGGTTCGGCGTTCGCCGTTTTATCGCGAGGGGTGGATGCCGGTCGCGACGTTTCGTATAGCAGATCACGCCGGGACTCTGGCGGAATCAGCCTTCGGATTTTCAGCAGGGGCGCCGGTGACTACTGTGTTGTCTGCGTCGACCTATCCCTACCCGATGCAGTTGATGGGAGACGCCTCGGTTGTAGATGCCAGCGCGACGGACTGACCACTGGAACTCCGTTTCGGAAACACGCAGTTGCCGACGCGGTAGCCGACCCGCCGCTACACCTTCCGCAGCGCCGCGAGCGGGATCGCAACGGCTTCGAAGGGCTCCGCCCGCACGGCCCCGTCGCCCTCGTAGACCTCGACCTCCAGCCAGCGACCGTTCTCCAGTCGGCTCACCTCCAGGCTGCCGTCGCGCGGGTCGTAGATCCAGTAGTGGCCGACGCGCTCGCGCCGGTAGATGCGGCGCTTCTTGCCGTGGTCCTTCGTCTCGGTGCTCTCCGAGAGCACCTCGCAGACCCAGTCGGGCGCCACGGTGATCGCAGCGGGAGCCTCCTCGTCGAACGCGCCCTCGGGGAAACGTTCGCGGCGCCACCCGGCGAGGTCGGGCACGAGGATGTCGGGGCGAGGCCCGAGGTGGAGCTCGGGCTCGATGAGGATCACCCAGCCGCCGGGGTCGTCGCCGTCGGGGTCGGTGAAGCCCCGGAGGCGCCCTGAAAGCCGCACCGCGGCGTGCGCGTGGCGGGGCTTCGGGCGGGGCATCCGCGAGAGCTCGCCGTCGATCACCTCGGCGACCATCGTGTCGGGCGCCTCGAGGTAGCCCGCGATGACGTCCGGGTGCAGCCCTGGGAAGCGCGGGTTGGGTGGAGGAGGAGCGGAGCTCGACGTTGGGCCGGCGGCCATGCGCGGAGACTACCGCAGGCGTGGCGCGCGGCGCACCCTGGCGGAGCGCGGCGCCGATGATGTAGTCTCCGCGCCCGTTCGGAGGACGAACAGGCCACGACGCGGCAAAGCGTCCGCGTCGCGGCAGCAACTCCAGGCAGAAGCACCTCGGCGCCGCGGTGGCAAAGCGTCCACGCGGCACCCGAGGCCAGAAAGGATCGGATCGGTACACATGAGCGCGACGGAAGTCACGACGACGGTCGGCAAGATGAGCGTCTCCAACGAGGGGCTCCTGGCGTGGGTGCGCGAGATGGCCGCGATGTGCGGGCCCGACCGCGTGGTGTGGGTCGACGGCTCCGCGGCGGAGAAGGAGGCGCTCACGGCGCAGGCCGTCGCCGAGGGCGTGCTCACCCCCCTCGACCCGCAGAAGCGCCCGGGCTGCTACTACGCCCGCTCCAACCCCAACGACGTGGCGCGCGTCGAGCACCTCACCTTCATCTGTACGCCGACGAAGGATGAGGCCGGGCCCACCAACAACTGGATGGCGCCCGACGAGGCCTACGCGAAGCTCCGCGGGCTGTTCACCGGCGCGATGAAGGGGCGGACGATGTACGTCATCCCCTACGCCATGGGCCCCATCGGGTCGCCCTACGCGAAGATCGGCATCGAGCTCACCGACAGCATCTACGTCGTGCTCAACATGGGCATCATGACGCGCATGGGCGCCCGCGTGATCGACATGCTCGGCGGCTCCGACGGCTGGAACCGCGGGCTCCACTCGACCCTCGACGTGAACCCCGACCGCCGCTTCATCTGCCATTTCCCGCAGGACAACACCATCTGGTCGGTCGGGTCGGGCTACGGCGGCAACGTGCTCCTCGGCAAGAAGTGCCTCGCGCTGCGCATCGGGTCGTACCTCGGGCGCACCGAGGGCTGGCTCGCCGAGCACATGCTCATCCTCGGCGTGCAGGGCCCCGACGACAAGGAGCCCACCTACGTCGCCGCCGCCTTCCCCAGCGCGTGCGGCAAGACCAACCTCGCCATGATGATCCCGCCGGCCCAGTTCAAGGGCTGGAAGGTGTGGACGGTGGGCGATGACATCGCGTGGATGCGCGTGGGCCCCGACGGGCGGCTCTGGGCCATCAACCCCGAGGCGGGCTACTTCGGCGTCGCGCCGGGCACCTCGATGAAGAGCAACCCCAACGCGATGGCCTCCGTCGCGCGCGACACGCTCTTCACCAACGTCGCCCTCACCGACGACGGCGACGTGTGGTGGGAGGGCATCGGCGGCGAGACGCCCGAGAAGCTCACCGACTGGCAGGGGCGGCCGTGGGTGAAGGGCTCCACCGAGAAGGCCGCGCACCCCAACTCGCGCTTCACCGCGCCGATGAAGAACAACCCCGCCCTCTCGCCCCACGCCGACGACCCGCAGGGCGTGCCCATCTCGGCCATCATCTTCGGCGGCCGCCGCAGCACCACGGTGCCGCTCGTGATGCAGTCGTTCAACTGGGGCCACGGCGTGTACCTCGGGGCGACGATGGGCTCGGAGACCACCGCCGCGGCCGTCGGCAAGGTGGGCATCGTGCGCCGCGACCCGATGGCGATGCTGCCCTTCTGCGGGTACAACATGGGCCGCTACTTCGGCCACTGGCTCGCGATGCAGGAGCGCATCGCCAACCCGCCGAAGATCTTCCAGGTCAACTGGTTCCGCCAGGGCAAGGACGGCAGCTTCCTGTGGCCGGGCTTCGGCGACAACATGCGCGTGCTCAAGTGGGTGATCGACCGCGCCCACGGCCGCGTCGGCGCGCAGGAGACCGTCCTCGGGTGGGTTCCCAAGGCCGGCCACCTCGACCTCACGGGCCTCGACATCTCCCCCGCCCAGGTCGACGCCGCCACCCACATCGACCTCGACGAGTGGCGCCAGGAGTTCGCGCTCCAGGCCGAGTTCTTCAAGACGCTCGGCGACGACATGCCGGCGGCGATCCGCCTCCAGCGTGAGCTCCTGATGGCCCGCGTCGGCTGAGACCCACCCGCAGCGCCCCCTCCGCGCGGGGGGGCGCCGCCTCCTACTTCACCGCTTCCGCGTAGTGCGCCGCCGCCAGGAGGTGCTTCTCCCGCACGCTCCGGGCGAGCTCCGGGGGCTCGCGCACGATGGCGTTGTGGCCCCAGCGCATCACCCACGACTCGACCTCCGTGGTGTTGGTCACGTCGAACTCCACGCGGAGCCCGCCGTCCTCCAGCCGCGTCATCTTCTGCGTGTTGTGCCACTCGCGGGGCTCGATGTACTGCGCCACCGCCGCCGCGAACTCCACCACCACGTGGCGCCGCTCGCCGCTGTAGAAGAGCCCGAAGGCCCCTTCGAACATCTTCGACACGTCGACGTTGGGGTCGCGCTTGAAGGGCGCGTTGGAGAGCACCCGCACGCGGCGCATGTGCTCCACCGCGAAGGTGCGCATCTCGTTCTTCTGCACGTCGCGGCCCACGACGTAGAGGCCGTTCTGGTAGAGCACCAGGGCGTAGGGCTCCACCTTGCGCGAGCTGCCGGGCGTCGAGCCCTTCTCGTACTGAAACTGCAGCGTGAAGGTGCGGAGCGTCCCCTCGTAGATGTCGTAGATGAGGTCCTTGAGCTTGCGGTAGTTCTTCGGCGCCTCGGGGATGTAGACGAAGCGCTCGATCATCGCGCCGTCCTCGTCGCCCGACGGGAAGAGCCGCGCGTAGAGCTGCGAGACGTCGTCGTGGAGGGGCGTGCCCGCGAGCACGTCGAACACCCGGCGCACCGCGGCGAGCGAGTAGCGCTGGTAGCGCGTGAGGCGGATGGGCTCGGTGGTGCGGCCCGTGCGCATGCGGCGGACGCGGCGCTCGCCGTCGACGTCGATGTGCTCGATCTCCGTGTTGGCCAGCTCCAGCGCCTTGAGGTCGCGGCGGATGGAGCGCGCCGTCACCCCGAGCTCGCGCGCGGCGTCGTCGATGCGAACCCCCTCCGGCGAGGCCTCCAGGAGCTGGAACAAGCGGAAGAGGCGCACCGCCTGGGTGTACTGGCCCGACGGGCGACCGGGGGACGGCTTGCGAGGCATCGGACGGTGAATGTCACAGACTCGCGCGGCCGTAAAGACCCTCCGCGCGCGTCACCGCGACGACGAGCGCTCGTCGAGGCGGCGCATGCCCTCCAGCACGAGGGCCTCGGCGCTCCCGTGGATGACGCGCGCGCCGGGCTTGAAGGCCGCGTCGAAGACGAAGTCGCCGTCGTCGAGGCCGAGCATCGCGTAGAAGGCCTCCTCGCCGCGCAGGCCCGGCCAGAGGGCGTTGACGATGGCGCCGTCGCTGAAGTGAACCTCCCCCACGTCGGCCCCCACGCGGATGCGGAGCTGCCCCGACTTGCGCCCCTGGTTGAGCACCTGCACCACGTCGGTGAGCCCGAGCTCGGAGAGGGAGCCCGACACGCCGCGGGGCTGGCGTGCGGCGCGCTGCTGGACGATCTGGCGCACCTTGGCGACCAGCACGTCGGGCGGACCGGGCTTCACCACGTAGTCGCTGGCGCCGAGCTCGAAGGCCTTCGCGATGGTGTCGCGGCGCGCGTCGCGGGTGTAGAAGACCCACGGGACGGTCGCCCACGGGGTGCCCACGCCGCGCACCCGCGTGAGGAGGTCGACGCCCGAGGCGCCGGGGAGCTCGACCTCCGAGACGCACGCGTCGACGTCACCCTTCGCGAGCGCGGCGAGGGCCTCGTCGGCGGTGCGCACCGCGCGGATCTCGAAGCCCGCCTCCAGGAGCCGCAGGTCGAGCACGGTGGCCTCCTCGGGGTCGGGCTCCACCACGAGCACCACGAGCCGGTCGGAGAGCAGGCGCTCGCGGAGGTCTTCGTCGGTGACGGCCTGGCGGAGGAGGTCGACGAGGTTGGGGTCGAAGACGGCGCCGCGCTGGCGGTCGAGCACGTCGCAGGCCTCGGCGGGGGCGAGCACGCGGCGGTAGGGGTTGCGGGCGTTCTGCGTGAGGTCGGCGTAGGTGTCGACGAGGGCGAGGAGGCGCGCGCCCAGGGGGATGTCCTTGCCCGAGAGCGAGCCGGGGAAGCCGCTGCCGTCGAAGCGCTCGTACATGTGCTCCACCGCGTCGAGGGCCGCGGCGTCGAGGGCCACGGCTTCGAAGAGCTGCGACGGGGCGCCGTGGGCGCGCTGCGCGGCGACGCGGTGGCTCTCAAACTGCGCGACGTTGAGGGCGGTGAGGTGGTAGGTGGCGGTCTTGCCCACGTCGTGGAGGAGCGACGCGAGCGCGAGGCCCTGCACCTCCGCCTCGCTCAGACGGATGCGCTGACCGAGCTTGCGCATCCAGCCCGCGACGACGCCCGAGTGGCCGCGCAGCTCGCCGCGGGAGTTCTCGAGGAGCGACACCAGCACCGCGGCGACGTCGACGACGGCCGCGCTCGACGACGTCGTCGGAGGCGCCGCCCGCGGGGAGAGATCGCGCTCGCCGAAGACGCGCTCGCGGGTCCGCTCGGCCGTCGGGGTCACGGGCGCCGGCTGTTCGAACTGGACGTTGGAGCGGTCGTACAGCTCGAGGAGCGACATGTACTGCTCGCGCCCGCTCGTGTCGGCGTGGGCGAACGCGTAGATGTCGCCGCCGTAGTGCTTCTGGATGGCGGCCCGCACCCCCGCGGGCCGGCCCACGAACACGCGCACCTCCCGCACCCCCGTGGCCTCCTGCACCGCGCGCGTCACCTCCGCGTCGCCAGCGTCGGGCGACACCACCGACAGCGTCGACGACGCCGGGTCGAAGAGCACCGGGAACACCATCCGCTCCTCGGCCACGTCGCGCGGCAGGAGGTCGAGCAGCGCCCGGTCGAGGTCGACGCGGGCGAGCTTCGACGTCACCACGAAGCGCGTCTTGTACTGCTTCGCGAGGTACTTCAGCAGGTCGGGCTCGGGCACCGCGCCGGTGTCGATGAGCACGTCTTCGATGCGTCCCCCCTCGGCCCTGACCCGGTGCGTCGCGGCCTCATACTGGTCGGCCGTGATCGTCTTTTCTGCAAGGAGCTGCTCGGCGAGCTGCTCCGGGAGGGAGTACACCATCGTGTCCTGGGGCACTCTATCGGGGTCGATTCGACAACGTCAACCAACGCTTCGCGGCGGGGGCAGTGTCCGTCTTACCAACGCCACGCGGGCGCCACGTCGAGGTGGCAGTACCACACCCCCAGCGTGTCATCGCCGTGGGCCGCGCGCGCCGCGTCGAGGGGGCTCGCGCCGGGCGGGGCGGTGTAGTTCTGCGCCACCCAGGCGATCTCGTCGGGGCGGAAGACGCCAAAATCCGCGGTGTTGAGCAGCCACGAGCGCCCGACACCCACCCGGAGCATGAGGTTGCGCGAGGGACGGACCTCGATGGCCACGCCCGCCGACAGCCAGTTGGAGCCCGCGGGCATCGTGCGTCCGTCGGGCGTCGCGAGGTCGCGCCCGTAGCTGAACTGCCGCGAGAACGCCCCCTCCACCCCGAGGGCCCACAGCCGCCCCCCGATCGGGGCGAAGAGCGTCGAGACCGCCAACGCCGGGCCGAAGGCGCCGCCCACGCCGCCCCCCACCGAGATGCCGAAGGCCCGCCACGGCCGCAGCTCGACGAAGCCCCCGCCGAAGCCCATCGGCGAGCCGACGCCCACCGTGGCGCCGACCAGCACCGTGCCCCGAAACCGATCACGTAGGACACGTGGGCGCGCCGGCGGGGGATTGGCCCACGCCGCGGACGAAACACACGCGCCCAGCAGCGCGCCGTAGACCGTGAGCTTGAACGAAGGGGACATCGGCATCGGAGGCTCCTCGGGGTGGGGACGACACAACGCAAGCGTCGTACCGATGGGGCTCAACGGCTGCGGAGAAGAGTTGCTTGAGCGGGCGTGAGGGTTCAGGCGGGGCGCCGTTGCGTACCGGCGGCGCACCCTGGCGCAGCGGCTTGCGGATGCGGAGAGGTGACGACACCCCGAACATGCGCGGGGGCGCCGTCGGTGGGGGGGCGGAGCGAGCCGGGGGATGCACGGGGGCGTCGTCGAGGAGGCGGGCAAGCATGTCGGGGGATGCGCGGGGGCCTCGTCGAGGAGGCGGGCGAGCATGTCGGGGGTGTGGAGGGCGCCGTCGATGGGGCGGTGGGGTCCGCTCGGCCGTCGCGGTGGAGGGGAGCGCGCCCGCGGTCGAAGCGGGGCGCCGCGCCGCGTGCGCTCACGTCGGCGGACCGCGGGCGGCGGAGCGTTGGCGGGGGGGGCACGCGCGTCGCCACCGACGCCCCCAGGTGAGCACGAGGGTGCGCCCGGAGCGCGGCGTCGGGGCTGACGCCATGAGGTACTCGAGGTCGAGGCGGTCGTACGCCGACACGTCGAGCGCCTCGGCGAGCAGTGCATGCCGCGAATCCGACGGTAGCGCCGGGCGCGGCGAGGTCGATCACGTCGGGCATGAAATGGCTCTCTCCCCTGGGAGTTGCAGTGGTCGTGCGATGAACTCACTACATTCGGTGCGGCCAGGTCGGGACCTCGACGTGAAGTGCGTCGTTGTCCACGGAGACCTGGTGGATCTGCCCGTCGCTGCGGAGAACCCCGAGGTCGATGATCGCGCTCGCTCCAGGCGTGCCCCGCACGCAGACGGAGGCATCGAAGGGGAGGAAATCGAACCTACACCCCATCAGGATCAGGCGCCCTGCGTCCTCCCCCGCGAGTCGCCAGAGAATCGGGGCGAAGGTGACACCCACCGATGCGAGCGAGCCAGGATACTTCGGGAAGCCGCCCTCCGGAAAGCCCCTCCTGTCCGGGATGGCGCCCACGCTCGTCCCGGAGAGCAGCTTCGTCGGGAGACCGGAGGGGTCGTTGGCAGCGCTCACCGGGAGCTTCTGCGCAGTGATCTTCGGCGTAGCCTCGAACTTCGAATCGCTCCGAGGCTGGAACGTGACGGGCGTCATCTCGAAGACATCCCAGAACCAGCGGGGGCGGTCCTTGTGGGTGTAGATCGGCTCGCGGCGGAGCGTCACCTCGGGGCCGCGCGAGTAGTGGAGGCCCACCACCGTCACATTGCCCTCGCCGCGCGTCGCCTCCGCGCTGGTGACGAGGAACTGCGCGCTCGTTGAGCGACAGTCCTGCGCGTACAGCACCGCGGCGTTGTTGCCATCGAGCGCGTCGAGGTAGAGGTCCACGCCACCCGTGGGCCCGCGGTCGTGCAGCGCGTCCGTAGAGGCCGCGTCGGTCCGCAGCAGGGGCATCAGCGTGTTGTGGAAGTGGCAGCTCGCGACCGTGAGCGAACACGTCGACGCGTGGATCATCGCCGCGGCTTCGCCGCGAAACGTGCACCCTCGAACATCGACCGAGGTCGCCTCCGGCCCGGAGAGCGCGAGGGCCACGGTCGCCCTCAACGAGAGCGCCCGCGGAGAGAAGCGGCAGTGTTCGATGTGGAGTCCTTCGTCAGGGGGAGGGGCCGCCGCGCCTCGGGCTGGAGGCGCCGCGTCGACCTCGTAGGAGACGAGCGCGCGGGTTGCCCCGCGGAATCCGCAGCGTCGCAGCAGGTGCGCACGGTCGGAAGAGCCGCTGGCGCCCCGGATCACGAGGCACGAGGACGCGCGCTCCTCTCCGTCGAAGCGAACGTCTTCCAGCGAGACGCCCTTCATCCCCTCGATGAGGAGCATGGGGTCAAGATGCGAGAAGCGCTCGCCGCACCGGAAGGTCGGGAGCGTGTCCGGTCCCGCGACGCCGCGGAGCTCGAGGCCGCGGTCGGTTGCCGCGCTCCCCCCCGTGAGGCGGAGCGTACGGGCCAGCGTGTAGGTGCCGCGGAGCTCGATCGGGAGCACGCGGAGCGGGAGGCTGTTCATGGCGACCTCGCCGACACGGTCGCGCAGGGCCGCTTCGAGGCTCGCCGTGAGAGCCTCGTCGTCACCCGGGCGTCCCGCGTCTCCCTCGTCTCCCGCTCCCCACCACCCAGAGCTGCCCGTCGGCGACGCGCGGGATGTAGAGCGTGCCGCCGCGGCGGTTCACGCCGACGAGGCCGGCGACGATCGCTTCGATCCTGGCGCGGACACGGGCCGGGTCGTGGGGCGCGAAGGTCGTGCCGCTCCACTCGAAGGTGGCGATGTTCTGGTGGTCCTGTTCGCGGGCCATGGTCGTTCTCCTTCGTAGGTCACTCGGGGATCATCATGACGTTGGGGATCACGTCGGCGGTGCTGCACAGCACCGGCGTATCGCCGCTGCGGCGCGTGGCCAGGACGACGACCGGCGCGGGGTCGCTCTCCGTGCTCAACGCCGCGATGAAGACCCCGCCGCGGGGGTTGGCGCCGTACGCGGAATCGATCGGCAGCGGGGGGGTGTTGAAGGCGCAGCCCTCCATCACCAGCGCGCAGTTGACGAGCCGCGGGGCGCCCCAGTAGATGGCGGGCCGCCGCGCCTCCCCGACGCCGGTGAAGCGGCTCCGGTGGCGCACGTGCAGCAGCGTCACGGAGGCGAAGGTCGGCGTGCTGGTGGTCCAGATGCGCTCGATGTCCGGGTGCGTCGAGAGGAACTGGCGGCTGCACGACGTGACGTTGCGGGCCGTGAGCATCGCGCCGGCGATCGGCTGGAGGTTGTCCGGCGAAGGCTCGACGCCGCGGCGCCAGAGGTACTCCGCGAAGCCCGCCGCGAGGTGGATGTCCGTGCCGTTCCACCAGCGGAGGTCGGTCTCCGCGGGGCGGATCCGTGTGGACGGCCGCGGGTTGCCCTCCACCTCGTCGGTGTCGAAGGCGCAGTCCTGGAAGGAGAGGCGGCCGCCGACCGCCAGGAACATGGGGCTCCCCTGCCCGCGGAACACGCAGCCGTGGAACTCCGTCCCGAGCGCGGGCTCGGCGCGGTACACCACCCCGTGGCGCCACTTCCCGCCCTGCGGGTCGAGCTTGCGAAACTGCGGCCGTGAGAGCCGCTCGCCCTCGCCCCCGCCCGTCTCGAAGTGGCAGCGCGTGACCCGCATGTCGCCCAGGTCCTGCCCGCCCGAGTAGTACCGGGCCCGCACGTCGATGATGTCCCCCTCCGGTCGGTCGGTGCGCACCACGGTGGGGACCTCGCCCCCGATGTAGAGCTGGGCGTGGACGGCGTTCTTGAAGGTGCACCCTTCGAGCACGTGGTGGTGGGTCGAGCCGAAGGTCATGATGGTGAGGCAGCGCTTCGTGTACCCGTTCGCGTCGAAGACCACGTTGTCGATCGACACCGGCGCGAAGGTGCGCACGATCATCAGCGACCAGGAGTCCCCGAAGAGGACGGGGTGGGGATCCGCCGCCGTAGCGGGGGGAAGATCCTCCGGCCGGAAGTCGCGCGACGCCTGGAGGAGCGCCGCGCCGTTGCGCCGCGTCGCGGGCCCGCACAGGCCGCGGATGCTCACGCCGATGGGGTGGAAGGGGTACTCGTCGCCCGTGAAGGGCACCTCGGTCTCGACTCGCGCCTGCGCGAGGGTCATCCCCAGCCGGATCGGCCGGTCGATCACGTAGTCGTTGGCGAAGATCACCTCGGTGGAGGGGCGCGACCGCCGCGGCGCCGAGCGTGCGAGCCGAACCCGATGATGGAGCACCGCGTCGATGCACGACTGGATCGCCACCGTGGTGCGCCGGACCTCCGCCTCCGTGAGCGCGGTGTTGTCGTCGCTGCGCTTCGGGACGGCGCCCCACCACTCAGGGCATTGGCGTTAAGTCAGCTCAATTGGACGCGTCACCGGGGTCCTCTGCCCAGAGGCGGAGGCACCGTTCGGTGGCGCTCTGTCGGTTGCGATGGGGGTCGTGGCGCACGAGGTGGGCGAGCACCTC
>JBILLV010000625.1:0-3010 GCA_044375895.1 Polyangiales bacterium
GGGGACTCGGTCGCCGACCTCACCTTCCGCCCCGAGGCCGCGCGCCCGCTGCTCGCCCTCCAGCTCGCGGCGCTCGAAGCGCAGAACCCCAGCCGCGCCGACGCGGGCGCCCGCAACCCCGCCGAGGCCGCGAGCATCCAGGCCCAGTACGACTCCGTCCACCGCACGGCCCTCACGTACAAAGAGATCGTCGACGACCTCCGCACGCTCCACGCGCGGCTCTCCATCGACGACGCGTCGTACCACCTCCGCGCCGACGCGGACTTCGCCAACGCGACGGGCGCCAACACCCGCGCGCTGCTCGCCTCCACGGTCGGCCGTCACACCGGGCTCGAGCTCCTCGGGCGCCTCCCCTCCACCGTCAACTCGTACCTCGGGCTCAGTGTGGACGGCGCCGCCCTCGGGCCCCTCGCGGGCAGCGACGAGGACGACCCGCGCGTGGCCGCGGCGATGGGGCCGGAGTTTGTTCGATTCCAGCGCGTGCTGCACGACCTCTCGGGGCTGCGCCGCGCGGGGGAGCGCGCCGTCGGCTTCATGACCGCCAACGGCGGGACGAAGATCGAGGTGCTTCGCATCGCCAACGCCGCCGCCGCCCTTCAGGAAGTGCGCGCGGTCGCCACCGCCGTCCCGCGCACGCCGCGCCCCTCGGGGATGAACCCCGCCGAGCAGTTCGCGGTGCTGCCGTCGCCCGCGGGTCTGCCGGCCAACAGCCTCCGCCTGCGCCTCGGCCCCGACCCGGCGCGGCTTCCCCCCAACGCGCCCGCGGAGATGCGCACGGCCTACGCGCGCACCACGCTGCTCGTGCCCGAGGGCGACAAGGTGTACCTCATCGACGCGCAAGACCCCGTCGCCACCTGGACGGCGCTCCAGCAGGGCCAGCGCCTCACGGTCACCGTCCCCGAAGATCGCTCGGGCGTCATCCACCTCAACCCGATGGCGGTTCTCATGCTCCTGGGCGTCCCGGCGAGCGAGGATATCGCCCGGCAGGCGGGCGGCGAGCCGATCGACGGCACGCTCGTCGCGCGCCGCGCGGGCGACTCGGGGGCGCGCTACGAGCTCCAGATCGACGCGCCGGTGCAGTCGGTCAACCAGGTGCGCGACGTGGTGGCCGCCATCCAGGCCCAGCAAGCGCAGATGATGCAGCAGCAGCAGGCCCGCATGCAGCAGATGCAGCAGATGCAGCAGCAGGCGCGCCGCGCGCCGGGGCCGGGGGCGCGCGGTCCGGCGATGCCCGTCCCGCCGGTGCCCGACTCGCCCGACCAGCTCCCCGAGCCCAACTTCCAGCTCCGCGGACCGGGTCGCTGATTCTGGTAGAGTCCGCGGCGATGTCGCGCCGCGTGCTCCTCTCCGCGCTCTCCCTCGTTGCCGCGTGCAGCGAGTCCCCCGTCACCTTCTCCGACGCCTCGCGCGCCGACCTCCCCGACGCCACCAGCGCTGACGCGGCCTGCGCGGCGAACCAGTGGGTGTGCGACGGCACGCGCGCGCGGCGCTGCGACGGCCGCGGGGGCTACGCCGAGACGCGCGACTGCTTCACCGCGGGGAGCGTGTGCGTCCCGGGTCGCGGCTGCGCGACGTGCCTCCCGGACAACACCCAGTGCTCCGCCGCCAACGTCCCGCAGCGCTGCGCCGCCGACGGGGCGCGCTGGGTCGACGAGACCGCGTGCGACACCGCGGGGGGCTTCCGCTGCGTGCGCGGGCGCTGCGTGCGGCCCTGCGACAACCTCGGCGCGTCGTACCTCGGGTGCGAGTACTGGCCCACCGTGACGGCCAACGGATCGCTCCCGGAGGAGTTCGAGTTCGCCGTGGCGGTGTCGAACACGCAAGCCTACCCCATCACGGTGACCGTGGAGGGCGGCGGCCTCTCGATGCCCCTGACCCGCAGCGTGGGGGCCAACGCGCTGGAGACGGTGGTGCTCCCGTGGGTGGCGCCCTTGAGCGGCGGCGGGATGCGCTGCTGCGCGGGCGTCTTCGACACGCAGCCCAACTGCCTCGCCCGCTCCAACCGGGTGATCGGCGGCGCGTACCACCTGCGCAGCGACGGCCCGGTGGCGGTGTACCAGTTCAACCCGCTGCAGTTTCGCGCCGGGTCGCGCTTCTCGTTCAGCAACGACGCCTCGCTCCTCCTCCCGCAGAACGCGCTCGGCCGCGAGTACCTCGTGATGTCGTGGCCCAACACCGGGCCGCCCTTCGCCACGCCCGCCGACCGCTGCGTCGCCACGGGCCTCCGCGGCGGCTTCGTCGCGATCGTCAACAGCAACGCGGCGCGCAACCGCGTGGTGGTGCGCACCACGGCGCCGGTGTTCGCGCCCGGCGACCCCGCGCGCACCGTGCCGCCGGGCGAGCTCGCGTTCGACCTCAACCCCGGCGAGGCCCTGCAGCTCGTCTCGCACGGCGTCGACCTCACGCGCGCCGTCGACCTCACAGGAACCTCCATTCGCGCCGACCTCCCGGTGGCCGTGTACGCGGGCCACGAGTGCGCCAACGTCCCCAACGAGCGGCTCGCGTGCGACCACCTGGAGGAGCAGCTCTTCCCGCTGGAGACGTGGGGTCGTCGCTACGCCGTCTCGCCCTTCCGCTACCGCGGTTCCGACCAGCCCGCGGTGGTGCGCATCATGGCCCAGCGCGACGGGGCGACGCTCACCTTCGACGGCATCGCGGCGCCCGCGGGCTGCGCGCGGACGCTCATGCGGGGGGAGTTCTGCGAGCTGGAGACGGCGTCGCCGTTTCAGGTCACCGGGTCGATGCCGATCCTCGTCGCCCAGTTTATGCGGGGCCTCGGCGACGACAAGCGCTGCCGGTGCGGCGGCGGCGTCTGCACCGACGCGCCCGAGTGCGAGGGCGACCCGGCGATGGTGCTGGAGGCGCCGGTCGATCAGTACCGCACGGACTACCGCTTCCTCGTCCCCGCGAGCTACGCCAACAACTACCTCAACGTGGTGGCGCCGATGGGGGCCGACCTCGACCTCGACGGGCGGCCGCTCGTGGGGGCGGTGACGCGCGCGGTGGGCGC
>JBILLV010000626.1:0-3005 GCA_044375895.1 Polyangiales bacterium
GGGAGGCGCTTCAGCTCGCGGCGGAGGCGGCGGCGGGCGCGGCGGCGGGGATGATCGTGACCTTCTGGCGGTCGCGACCCTTGCGCTCGTACTTCACGATGCCCGGGACGAGGGCGAAGAGCGTGTAGTCCTTGCCGGTGCCGACGTAGCGGCCGGCGTGGATCACGCTGCCGACCTGGCGAACGAGGATGTTGCCGGCGCGGACTTCTTCACCGCCGTACACCTTGACCCCGCGAAACTGGGCCTTGCTGTCGCGGCCGTTGCGGGACGAACCCTGACCTTTTTTGTGTGCCATGGCGCTTCAGCCCTCGATGCCGGTGATCTTGAGTTCGGTGTACGACTGCCGGTGGCCGTGCTTGCGGCGGTAGTTCTTCCGGCGCTTGAACTTGAAGACGATGATCTTCTTCGCGCGATCCTGCGCGACGACCTCGGCGGTGACCTTGACACCGGCGACGGTGGGGGTGCCGACGCGGGCCGCGCCTTCGCCACCGACCATGAGAATGTTGTCGAACGTGAGGGTGGCGCCACGGTCGCCAGGGAGCTTCTCGACGCGGAGTCGATCGCCCGTGGCCACTCGGTACTGCTTACCACCCGTCTGGATGACGGCGTACATAGAGACTTCCTCCAGGTTGTCTCGGCGGCGCCGCGACGCATTCGCGGACGCCCCCGACGGAAGGGGGTCGGGAAGCTACGGGACGCCACGCCCCCGCGTCAAGTGCCATACGCGCCTTGACGTTCGGCCCGCTCTACAACAGCGTCGCGGCCATGATGTGCGCGCGCTCATTCCTCACCTTCTCCTTCTGCGTGGCCACGGCGGCTCTCGGCTGCGGCGCTCCCACCAGCTCGGGCTCTGGGGCGAACCTCTTCGACGACGCCGGCTCCGACGCGATGGTCACCCCCGACGGCGCACCGACGCCCGACGCGTCGACCACGCCGGACGCGTCCACCACGCCCGACGCCGCCACCACGGGCTACACGGAGACGCTCTGCAACGACACCGCGAGCCTCGCCGACCTCTCCGCCGCGTACATGAACACGGCCCCCGGCCTGCGCGCCGCCGTCCGCGGCATCGCCGAGCGCCGCTACCCCATCGGCGTGGCCTTCATCGACGTGCAGACCGACCCGCAGCTCGGCACCTGGTTTCGCACGCGAACGACCTTCAACGACGTGCTCAACTCCTTCGAGGTGGCCGTCCACGAGGGCGGGCACATCTGGGACATCACCATGGCCAACAGCGTGTGGCCCTACCGCGTGCGCGACGACCTGGTGATCCGCACGCGCCGGCTCACCAACTTCAACCGCAGCGAGATCCTGACGCTGCACGCCAACCCCGCGATGGACAGCTACGACGAGGTGTACCTCACGGGCCAGTCGGGGGCGCAGGGCTTCAACACCCTGCTCGACGAGTACGTGCAGTACGTCCACTCGCTCGCGTCGCGCTACTGCACCCGCGACGCGCTGCGGCCCGGCACGCGCATCAGCGCCCGCGACGGCATCCTCACGCTGATGTACTACGTGGAGCTCTACCTGAAGATCGCGCGCACGCAGCACCCCGCGGACTACGCCGCCATCGTCGCCGACCCGGGGCACCTGGAGCTGATTCGCACGGTGTGGGCGCGGGCGGAGTTCTGGCTGGCGCAGACGGCGTCGCTCCCGCAGCTCGGGCTGCGCGACGCCACCATCCGCACGTGGGTGTACGACCCTGCGAACCTGATGGAGATCGAGATGCTGCCGCGGTAACGCCGCCCACGTCGGCGTGTCTCCCGGCACACACCTCGGGTATCGTCCCGCCCCGGCGCGCCGCCTGTGGAACGCCCCGTGTATCTCCCGCTGGACCGCTGATGCCCACCCCTTCGAAGCCTTCCGCGCGCCTCCCCGACACGCTCCCCGACCCCCACTCGCAGGCCGCCCGCGTCGCCCGCGCGCGGCTCTGGCGGCGGCGCCTCGCCCTCGCCGCGGTGGTGGGCTTCGGCCTCGCGCTCACCGGGCTCCTCACGCTCACCGGCCTCTTCGCGTACTACGGCCGCGACCTCCCCGACGTCCACGCCCTGCGCTCCCGCTGGAACCCTCCGCAGACCACGCGCATCCTCGCCCGCGACGGCTCGGTGCTCGCGGAGCTCTTCATCGAGCGCCGCACCGTCGTCCCCCTGGAGCACCTCCCCGAGAACCTCGTGAAGGCCCTCCTCGCCGCCGAGGACGCGGAGTTCTACACCCACCAGGGGCTCGACTGGCCGGGCCTGGTGCGGGCCCTCTGGGTCAACATCCGCCGCGGCACGGTCGCTCAGGGGGCCAGCACCATCACCCAGCAGGTGGTGAAGAACGTCCTCCTCAACTCCGAGCGCAGCCTCGCCCGCAAGGTGCGCGAGGTGCTCCTCGCCCGCCGCATCGAGCACGAGCTGGGCAAGAACGAGATTCTCTTTCTCTACGTCAACCACATCGCCTTCGGCCATGGCCGCAACGGCGTGGAGGAGGCCGCCCGCTTCTACTTCGGCAAGCACGTCGGCGAGCTCACGCTGGGCGAGTGCGTCCTCCTCGCGGGCGTCCCCAAGAGCCCCGTCCACTACTCGCCGCGCAACAACCTGGAGGCCGCGCTCCGCCGCCGCCGCTGGATCCTCGGCCAGATGGTGGCCAACGGCTTCGTCACCCAGTCGCAAGCGGACATGGCCGCGACCGAGCCCGTCCACCTCGCGACCACGCCCGAAGACGACGGCGCCGGCGCCCCCGAGGTGATCGAGCTCGCGCGCCGCGCCCTCACGCAGGCCGCGGGCGACGCCTCGCTGCGCCGCGGGGGCTACACCATCCACACCACCATCGACCCGGCGCTCCAGCGGGCCGCCCGCGAGTCGGTGCTCCGCGGGCTCCAGTCGCTCGACACGCGCCACGGCTACCGCGGCCCGCTCGTGCTGCCCGGGGTGCGTCGCCCGTCGGCGAGCGGCAACGTGGTGCGCGGCGAGCGGGCCCCCGCGGACGGCCGCCTCCACCCCGGTCACATCTACACGGGCGTC
>JBILLV010000040.1:0-42888 GCA_044375895.1 Polyangiales bacterium
ACTCTACGGGGAGCGCATCGCACCCGGGGGCGACATGGCCGCCGATCACGCGGCGTTCATCGAGTGGACGCGTGGCTACGACGACGGCACCGCCGAGGGGACGAACACGCTCGCGTGCCACGAAGCGCTGCTGCGGGCCGCGCGGTGCCCGGTCGTTCGCCTCCCGGCAGCGCTGCCCGTAGGAGAGGCGATCGACCACGTCCTGGCGCAGGTCGAGCCTGGAGCGCCTGCCAGCGGGAGCTGACGCCAGGACGCGTCGGGGGCGCGGATCTCGCGGGGTGCTGACTTCCGCTCACAGTTCACGAGGTCCGCAGCTCACCCCTGCATCATCTCGGTGAACCGCCGCTGCATCTCCTCCGGCGTCACCTTCTCGATCTCGTGCCCGATCAACCACTCGTGCCCGTACGGGTCGCGCACCGCCCCCGAGCGCTCGCCGTAGAACTGGTCCTTCGGGGCGCGCACCAGCACCGCGCCGGCGGCGACGGCGCGCTCGATCATCGCGTCGCAGTCACCGACGTGCAGGTGGATGGACGCTGTCGGGGGCGTCCCCTCCGACGGACCGACGATGCCGTACTCGGGGTACTCGTCGCTCAGCATCACGGTCGCTCCCCCGAAGTCGAGCTCCGCGTGCCCGATGCGCCCGCCCGGCTCGGTCAACCGGAAGCGCTCGGTCACCCCGAACGCGCGCTGGTAGAACCCGATCGCCCCCGCCGCGTCCCGCACGCGCAGGTACGCGAACACCTCATGGATGTTGTTCGTCATGCCGCGACGATGCCTCACCCGCGGGGACCCCGTCTTGAAGCTTTTTTACCCCCGGCGCAGCGGGACGTGGTTGCCCGACGTCGCGGCCCGCGCGCGGTACTCGCGCGGGGTCACGCCGGCGAGCGCGCGAAACTCGCGGCTCATGTGCGCCTGGTCGCTGTACCCCGCATCGATCGCCACCTCGGCGAGCGGGCGCGCCCCGACGCCCGGCAGCGCGCGCTGCAGGCGCCGCACGCGGCAGTAGACCTTGGGCGTCAACCCCACCGCGCCGTGAAACAGCGCGATGAAGCGCCGGTGGCTGCACCCCACCTCGTCGACGACCTCACCGATCGCGTCGGCGTCCGCGTCCGCGTCCGCGAAGCGAGCGAGCGCGTGCGCCACGGCGGGGTGGATCGCCCGCACCTTCGGCAGGCGCGCGACGAGCGCCGCTTCGAAGAGATCGAGCCGCCGCGCGGGTTCACGCTCCGCGCACAGGCGCCCGCGCAGTTCGCCTGCGAACGCGCCCCAGACCGCGTCGAGCGGGGTGTGGCGCTCGGCCAGCAGGTCGGCCGGCGCGCCGAGTAGCAGCCCCGCGGCGCCGGGCCGGAGCTGCGCCCCCACCGAACGGCTCGGGCGCGAGACGTCCCGCACGTACGCGAACGACCGCGCGCCGCCGACGACGGCCATGCCCACAGTGCGCCCCTCCTCGGCGTGGGCCGTGGCGTAGAGGCGCAGCGGGTGATCGAGCCGGATCACGACGTGCGACGCGCCCGTCGGCAAGACCAGCTCGCGGTCGCCGGGCGCCGTCCCCGCGACGTCGACCGACCAAAGCTGGGAGACGAAGGGGGCGAGCTCACCGCGCGGCGGGCGTTGGAGCATGGGCCGGAGCATCGCACGAGGCGCGAGGCTTCGCTTCACTTCGCCCCCCGCGCCGCGGCGACGTAGCTGAGCACGGTCACCACGGCGACGAGATGCCGGAGCTTCCTGCATCGGACCCGCGCGGCGCTGACCAGCACCGCCCTCGCGCCCACTCCCTGTGTCCAGGCGGCGACTTCGACCCTCCATTCTCCCGCAGAAATCCCGCCGTCTTCCCCTCACCCCGCCCCGGCGCCCACCCCGACGCCCTCGCGGCGAACGCACCATGTTCCAAGCCGAAATCCGCGCGATTCTCCGCGTCGACGCGCCCCGCCATCTCGCCGCCAGGACGCCCGAAGTCGCCGCCTGGACACCCGAAGTCGCCGCCTGAGCCCTCCCCCTCGGCGCACCCATACTCCGCCCCAGTGATTCGGCATTCGAAGCCGACGTCAGAACACACCGCCGGACGTCAGCACGCACCGCTGGACGTCAAAACACGCCGCCGGCGGTTCAAGCTCGGCCTCGCTACCCCAACTGAACCACGACCTCGCGACGCCCGATCCGCTGGCGGTCCCCGACCCCAGATCGCCGCCCCTGACGCTCGTACTCATTGAGAGCGCGCGGCGAATCCAGGATGCTACTGGCTATCCCCTCGTCGATGCCCGCCCCCTCTCGCTCCCTCCGTCGGCGCTTTCTCTCGCTCCTCTGCGCGGCCGCGATGGCGCCAGCGACCGCGGCGGCGGAGGGCGGCGTGCGCAAGGGTCCGTGGCTGATGGCGCCCCGCCCCGGCGGCATCACCGTGATGGTCGAGCGCGAGCGGCCGGGGCCCGTCTCTGTCCGCGCCTGGGAGCTCGTCCCCGCCGGCGAGACCGAGCCGGGGCCCCGCATCGTGAACGACCCCGCGGTCACCACGCTCCACGAGCTCCGCGTCGTGGGCCTCACGCCGGGCGCACGCTACCGCTACGAGGTCACGGGGCCGGGCCTGGAGACGACGCGCGGGACGTTCAACACCATGCCCGACGCGTTCGTGCCGTTTCGCTTCGTGCTGTACGGCGACACGCGGGGCAACGCCGTCGCGCACGCGGCGGTCATGCGCGCCGTCGCACGGGAGGGTGCGGACTTCCTGGTTCACACGGGCGACCTCGTCGGCGACGGCCGCCGCGAGGACCTGTGGCAGCAGTTCTTCACCATCGAGCGCGACGCGCTGCGCAACGCCGCGTGGGTGCCGGTGGTGGGCAACCACGAGCTCCAGAGCCCGAGCCGCCTCGGCATCCAGAACTTCCGTCGCTACGTCCACTGCGAGGAGGACTCGCCCCGCCCCGAGCTCGACTACACCCTGCGCTACGGCAACGTCCGCCTGCTGCTCGCCAACGCCTTCGACAACTGGACCGCCGCCCCCATGCGCGCGTGGCTCGACGGGCAGCTCTCGCGGATGCGCGCCGAGGGCCCGGAGGACTTCCTCCTCGTTGTCCTCCACTGGGGGATGCACTCGTCAGCGAACCACGGCGAGAACGGCGCCCTCCGCCGCGCCGGCGTCGCCGACCTCTTCCGCCGCCACCGCGTCGACCTCGTGGTGGCCGGCCACGACCACGTCTACGAGCGCGGCGAGGAGCGGGGCCTGCGCTACATCGTCACGGGCGGCGGCGGCGCGGGGCTCTACGCCCTGCGGACCCACCGCGCGTACAGCCAGGTGCTCGCCAGCCAGCACCACTACGTCCGCGTCGACGTCGCGCGCGACGCCCTCTCCTTCGTCGCCCTCCGCCCCGACGGATCGGTGCTCGACCGCTTCACCATCCGCCACCCCAACGCGCTCGTGGGGACACCAACGGCGCGCACGCCCCGCCCTCCGCCCGCGCTCGGCGCCCCCACCGCAACGCCATCGCCGACCGCGGGTCGGAGCGGCCCGCATGGCCCGGATCGCCGCACGGCCTCGGACGCTGGCGCGGTCGCACTCGCGCTCGGTCTCGGCGTGGCCCTCGTGGCCATCGCGGCGAGGCGCCACGCCCGGCGCAGTTCCTGACGGCGTATGGAGCAGGCCGACGCTCAGCGCCGCCACGCCGCCGTCAGCGACCCGGTGAACACCTGATCCACCGCGCCCCCCGCGAGGTACGCGTCGCCGGGCTCCACCCGCATGTCGTGGAAGTACCGCCGCGCGCCGAGCACCACCCGCAGCTCCAGCGGCCCCGTCACCGCAACCGCCGCCCCTACGGTCGCGTCTGCCGCGTGGATCGTCGCCCGCGGGAAGTACCGCTCCGTGAGCTCGCCCGCGTCGAGGACGAAGAGCCACCCGAAGCCCGCCAGCAGCCGCACCCGCGCGCTCACCCGATGCTGGAGGTCGACGCCGGGGCGCACCGACTGGTAGCTGATCGCCGGGACGATCGCCGCGTCCGACGCGCTCCCCGGGCCGATGACGAAGCGCTGGAGCATCCACCGCGCGCTCACGCCGACCTCGCCCGAAGCGTAGGGGAAGCGGTACCGCAGGCCGGCCTCGGTGCTCGTGAAGGAGGTGTCGCGGGAGCGGCCGTCGGGTCCCTGCGAGGTCGCGCCGAACACCAGCTCCGCGCCGCCCACGATGCCGAGGTCTTGCAGCGCCTTGAGGGGCGTCGCGGCGAACAGGTACACCTCCCCGCGGAAGAGGACCGACGGCGCGACGGTGAGGTTGTAGGGGGCGAAGCGACCGAAGACGTCCTGGTGGTACGACAGGTGGCGCGACACGCCGCCGAGGCCCACCGCCCCGTCGACGAGGGGTCGCTCCTGCGCTGAGGCGGTGGTGGCGACGAGGAGCAGCGCGGTGACGAGGGCGGCGCGCATTCAGCCACCTCCGTCGCGCGACGCATCGACAGCGACGCCCGCGTCGGGCCGCACGCCCACGATCCACGCGCGGACGCAGGCGATCTGCGCCGCGGTGAGGACGCCGTCGGAGGGCATCGGGTCGCCGCAGGTGGGCCGCGGCTGGGTGATCTTCTGGTAGAGGAAGCTCGCCTCGGGGTCGCCCGGCACCACCAGCGGCATCGAGCGGCAGCGCGAGCGCACGTTGAGGAGGCGAGCGGCGGGGTTGGGCGAAGCGAGGTCGAGGCTCGCGACCGGGTCAACGCTGCTGTGACACCCTTCGGTGCCGCAGCGAGCGGCGAAGAGGTCGCGCTCGACCGCGCAGGGAGCCGCTGCGTCCGGGGCGTCCAGGGGGGCCACGTCGGGCGGCGGAGCCACGTCGGGCGGTGGACCCACGTCGGGCGGCGGACCCACGTCGGGCGGCGGGCGCACGTCGGCGGTGGCGTCGCGGGAGGCGTCGAGGAAGCGGGAGAGGTCGTCGATCTCCCCGGGGCACGCGGCGAGCGCGAGGGGAGTGAGCGCGAGGAGGAAGCGACGCCTCACGCCATGCTCACCGCGCCGAGGTTGGCCAGCGGGCGGGTGCCTTCGAGGCCGAAGCTCGGGGCCGTCGAACCCACCGCGCGCAGCATCGCGAGGAAGAGGTTCGCGATGGGCTGCTCGGGCGCATACACGACGTGGCGACCCGTGTTGAACTGACCCCCGCAGCGCCCCGCGAGGAGCACCGGGAGGCTGTAGTGCCAGTGCCCGTTGCCATCGGCGATCTCGCTGGAGAAGAGGGCCGTGGTGTGGTCGAGCACGCTGCTCCCGTCGGGCTCGCGCATCCCCTGGAGCGTCGTCAGGAGCGCCGCGAACTGCTGCACCTCCCACGTCCCGATGATCTGGAGCTTGCGGATCTTCTCCGGGTCGCTCTGGTGGTGGCTGAGCTCGTGGTGCGCCCCGGAGGCCCCGATGAAGGAGTAGTCGCGGCCGCTCCCGGCGTTGCCGAGCATGAAGGTGGCGACGCGCGTGAGGTCGCAGCGGAGCGCCATCGCCATGAGCTGGTTCATCACCGTGACGTGCTGGGCGAAGGCGAGGCCGTCCATCGGGCGCGGGGGCGTCATGCAGACGGCGCCGCCGGTCATCATCACGCGGCGCTCGAGCTCGCGGACGGCGGTGAGGTACTCGTCGAGCTTGGCGCGGTCGCTTGCGCCGACGATGCCTTGCAGCCGCGTGGCGTCACCGCGGACGTAGTCGAGCACGCTCGCCTGGTAGGCCCGCCGACGCGCCGCGAGGGCCGCGGACTCGCCCGCCGCGAAGAGCCGGTCGAAGACGGTGATGGGGTTGGTGAGCTTCGGCAGGGGCGTGGTGGGCGACGACCACGAGATGTTGCGTGCGTACGCGCAGGAGTAGCCCGAGTCGCAGCCGCCCGTGGATCCACCGCCGTCGATGCCGAGCTGGAGCGACGGGAAGCGCGTGGTCATCCCGATCGAGGCCGCGGCCACCTGATCGAAGGAGACGCCCGCGCGGATGCCCGTCCCCTCGGTCTTGACGATGCGGGCGTTGGTGATGAAGCAGCCCGTGCCGCGGGCGTGGTCGCCGGGGCCATCGTTGGTGCCCATGTAGCTCGCCTGCGCGGGGCGGTTGGCGAGGTTGGTGAGGACGAGCACCTCCGAGCGGAGCGCGCCGAGCGGCGCCAGCATCGGGGAGAGCGCGAAGCCCGCCCCCTCGGCCACCGGACGCCACGCGTTGGCCGTCGAGCCGTTGATGCCGCAGGGGACGTACCAGACGATCATGCGACGGGGGATGGGGGAGCCGCCCGCCCGCGCGGACCTCCGCGGCATCAGGCTCTCCAGCGCCGGGATCGCCAGGGCCACACCTGCGCCGCCGAGCAGCGCCCGCCTCGTGAGTTGCTTCGTCATCACATGCCTCCCGTCGGCTCGCCGCGCCGCTGCAGAAACGATTCGCTCGCCGTCACGCGCATCACCAGGTCGCGCAGGCGCAGGCCCGCGGCGCTCCACTCGGTGGTGATGCGGTCGATCACCGGGTTGTCGAACACCTCCGGGCCGCGGCCCAGCGCGTAGGTGAACCACTGCTGCGTGACGCACCGCGGGTAGCGCGGGTCGCGCGTGAGGAGCGCCGCGAGCGAGGTGTTGTCTTCGAAGCGCTCGCCCGTGCCAGGGAGCATCCCCGTGGTGTCGATGGGGAAGCCCGAGTCGTTGGAGCGGGCCACACCCACCGCGTCGAAGCGCTCGAAGGAGAAGCCGATCGGATCCATCGAGGCGTGGCACGCGGCGCAGCTCGGCTGCGAACGGTGGCGCTCCATCCGCTGGCGCAACGACCCCGTGGGCATCGCCTCGGCGGGGAGCCCCTCGACGCTCGGCGGCGGCGGCGGCGGCGGCTCGCAGAGGAGCTGGTTGAGCACCCACTGCCCGCGGCGAACGGGCGACGTGCGGTCGGGGTGGCTGTTCACCGCGAGGAGGCTCGCCTGCGAGAGGACGCCGCGGCGCGCGGCCGGGAGCGTCATCCGACGGACCCCAGTGCCCACCGGGGGCGTGATGCCGTAGTAGCGCGCGGCGCGGTCGTCCATGAAGGAGAAGTCCGCGGTGAGAAACTGGTTCATCCCGATGTCGTTGCGGAGAAAGTGCTCGAAGTAGGCCTCGGTCTCCGCGCGGAGCGAGCTCTTCACGTCGGCGGTGAAGCCCGCGAAGCGCGTCGGGTCGGCGTCGTGCTCGGCCACCGCGCGGGTGTAGAGCCACTGGCCGGCGAAGTTCTGCGTGAGGGCGCGCGCCTTCGGGTCGGCGAGCATGCGCTCGACCTGCGCGCGGAGCGTGGCGGGCTCGCGGAGCCGACCCGCGTCCGCCGCGGCGAAGAGCGCGTCGTCGGGCATGGAGCTCCAGAGGAAGTACGACAGCCGCGCGGCCAGCTCGTGGTTGTTGAGCGGGTGCGCCATCGGCGAGCGCGGGTCGGCGTCGAGCTCGACGCGGAAGAGGAAGTGGGGCGACAGGATCATCGCCTGGAGCGCGAGGCCGAGGCCCACGTCGAAGCCCTCCCCCTGCGTCCGCGCCACGTCGAGGAAGCGCAGGAGCGCCGTCACCTCCGCGTCGGTCACGGGCCGCCGCCACGCGCGCCGACCGAAGCGCGAGAGGATCTGCCGCGCGCACGTCGCCTCCATCCCCGCGGTGGGCGAGCACACCATGATGCGCTCGCGCTGCGGGTTGACGCGCCCTGCGGCGTCGAGGGGGCCTTCGATGCGGATCCAGTCGACGAGGAGGTTGCGGTCCTGCCGCGGCGTGTCGATGAGGAAGTCGTTGGTGAAGCCCGCGGAGATGGTGACCGGGGCGGCGCTTCGAAGGGTGACCTCGGCGCTGAACTCGCCTGGAGAAGCGGCGAGGTTGGGCACGGGGAAGTTGCGCACGAGCACCCCGTCGAGTTCGACCGCGAGGTTGGCCGGGTCGGTGCCCGCGGGCGTCTGCCACGCGCGCACGGTCACCCGATACCGGCCCGCCGCCGCGGGGGTGTAGCGAACCGGGAGCTCGCCGTTGGACCAGAGGTTCCACGCCGAGCCGCTGGCCGCGCCGACGCTGCCGGTGAGGGACTCGGCCTCGAACTGGCGCCGCGTGGAAGGGACGTTGGGGTTGAGGAGGGCCTCGGCGACGAGCTGCTCGGCCGCGCGCTGGTAGAGCTCGAGCTGCACGGCCGACATCGTGAGCACGTCGGCGACGTTGTCGAAGCCGTAGCCACGGTCGTCGGCGGGGAAGTCGTCGGCGGGCGTGCGCGTCGTGCCGAAGAGGTCGCGCACGGTGTTGTTGTACTCCGCGCGGTTGAGGCGGTGGAGCGTCACGCGCCCGGGGTCGATGGGCGCAGGCGGGCGCGCGTCGGGGGCGACATCGGGCGCGACATCGGGCGCGGTGGCGACATCAGGGGCGGTGGCGACGTCCTCACCCGTCGCGACGTCGATGATCTCCGCCGCGTCGACGGGCGCCGACACGTCAGGACGAACCGCGCCATCGACCACGATCGGATCGAGGGGCGGCGCATCTGGCGACGCGAGGATGCCCTCCGGCGCGCCGAGCACGCCGACACAGCCCGACGCCGTCACCGCGAAGAGGAGGAGCGCGCGAGAGAGGAGCGTTGCCCGCATGCCGTGAACATCTCAGCACACGGACGTTCTCGTCAACGATCGTTGCGTGACATCGCCGCGTTCTCGGCGGCGGCTTCGAGCTTGCGAACCTTCTCCTCCAGCGCCTCGACGCGCGCCTGGAGCTTCGCCGCGACGTCGCCCTGGTCGTTGCTCGCCTGTGCCACACGCGCGGCCCGGCGAATGCGCGCGACGTCCTGCACCGCGGCGGCGCGCTCCGCGGCGATGAACGCCCCGCCGGCCTCGTGGGCGCCGAGCGTCGCGAGGCCCCGCACGGCGGCGAGGCGGGTGCCGTAGTCCGGGTCGCGCGTGAGGTCGCTCAGACGTTCGACACAGGTGGAGCGGCCGCGCGGGTCGAGCCAGCGCCCGAGGTCGCCAAGCGCCTCGGTGGCGGCGATGCGGGCGGGGCGACGCACGCGGGTGGCCACGCCGTCGAGCAGCGCCGGGAGGGCCGCGGGGCTGCGCGTCTGGGCGAGCGCCGTCATCGCGCCGCGTTGCGTCCAGCCCCAGAAGCCGTCGTCGCGCGAGGCCGCGGTGAGGGCCGCGAGGTCGGCGTCGCCGCGCTGCTGGCCGAGGCACTCGAGCACCGCGATGCGCGTGCGGTGACCGAGGTCGCCGTCGACGAGCGCGCGGAGCTCACGCGCGACGCCATCGTCACGAAAGCCACCCGCCGCGCGGACGAGGTGCGGGCGCACGCGGTCGTCGGTCTCCACGGGGAGGAGCGAGGCGAGCGCGTCGACGGCGGGCTGCGTCTTCGCGGCGGCGAGCGCGCGGGCGATCTCGACGCGGACGCCCCAGTGCGCCTCGGCCCGGTAGCCCTCGACGAGCGCGCCGACGGCCTTCGCGTGGGCGCGCTGACCGAGCGCCCGCGCGGCCTGGATGCGACCATTGACCGACGCGTGGCGGAGGGCGCGCGTGAGGAGGTCGTCACCCGGCGCCCAGTCGAGCCCGAACACCGCGTCGCCGTCGGGGTCGATCACGACGGACTTCGGGCGCTCGGCGAGGGGCACACGGAGCTCGCGGCGATCGGTGACGACGGTGGTGACGCGCTCCCACTGACCGTCGGCGGTTTCGAAGGCGACGGTGAGCGGGAGGTCGAAGCGGCCGACGCCCTTCGCGGCGTCCACCTGCGTCTGCTCCAGGGTGACGGTGGCGGCCTTCTTCTCCGCGTCCCACGCGAACGAGGCCTTCACCTTGGGGTAGCCCGGCGCGTGAAACCACTGGTCGAAGAAGCGCGCGAGCGTCTGCCCCGAGCGGGCTTCGAGGCAGCGCTGGAAGTCCGCGGTGTCGGCCGTCTTCCCGTCGTAGGCGGCGAGGTAGTCGCGGACGCCCTCCCAGAAGGCTCGCTCGCCGAGCTTGCGGCGCAGCATGTGGAGCCGGCACGCGCCGCCCGGGTAGAGGTGCATGTCGAACATGTCCCACGCGGAGTCGAAGGCGCGCGTGACGATGGGGCGGAGGTAGCGACCGTCGGCCTCGCTGCGGTACTCGCGGACCTCCTCGGACATGTAGAACGCGGCCTCGTCGGCGCCGTGCGCGTCCTCGACCCAGCAGTACTCCATGTAGCTGGCCCACGACTCCTTGAGCCAGGTGTGGGCGTAGTCGCGGATCACCACGGAGTCGCCGAAGTACGAGTGGGCCATCTCGTGGACGTTGATGACGTCGATGCGGAGGCGCCAGTCGCGCTCGCCGCGCGCATCGAGGAGCGCGAAATCGTCCCAGGAGACGAGGGAGATGTTCTCCATCGCGCCGCCGATCGCGGGGACGGCAAACTGGTAGTACTTCGGGAAGGGGAAGGGGCGGCCGAGCCGCTTCACCATCCAGTCCATGATCGAGCGGGTGGCCCCGAAGGTGCGCGTGAGCTGCTCCTCGTTGGCCCGCGGCGCGAAGAAGGCGATGGGCACGGGGCCCGTCTCGCCGACGTGGGTGCCGCCGTCGACGCGCGCGTAGTCGCCCATCGAGACGCACAGGAGGTAGGCCGGGCAGCGTTGAGCGAGGGCCCAGTGGGCGGTGGCGGTTCCGTCGTCGTGGGGGACGACGTCGCCGGGCGCGCCGTTGCCGAGCAGCGTCCACGCGGCGGGGGCGCGGAGGTGGAGCGCGAGCGTGGTTCGAACGGCGGGGTGATCGACGCACGGGAGCCAGTAGCGAGCCCGCTCGGTCTCGTGGTCGGAGGCGATGTACGCCGGGTCGTCGCTGAACTGGAGCCCCGCGATCGGAGACTCCACGCGGTAGGTGACGGCGACGCGGCGCTCGTCGCCCACCGTGACGGCGTCGGCCCACGTGACCACGAGCTTCGCGCCGTCGTACGACCAGGCGAGCGCGTGGCCCTCGGGGTCGGCCACGGAGGCGATGGCGAAGGACACGGCGTCGAGGCGGAGGGTGCGGGCCCCTTCGTCACGGGCGATGACGGTGGTGGTGACGGTCCCCTCGGCGGAGCGGGTGGGGAGGTCGAAGCGGAGCGCGACGTCGAGGTGGACGGGCTCGAGCGGGAGGTCGGGCGCGTAGTGGGGAGCGCTCGCTCCCGTGGAGAAGCCGGGCGCTTCGGCCCCGAGGAGGAGGTGGTGTCGTCGGCACATGAGGGCGGAGACGATAGCCCCGCCGGGCGTCGGCGACGCGAGCAAAACGAGACCATGGCGCGGCGCGCGCGGCCCCTGGTAGCGTCGCGCCACTGCGCCGGGAGGCGCCGCGAGAGGGACCGATGATCAACGAACAGGTAGAGCTGCCCGACGGCCGCATCGAGCTCAAGGAGGCCGTGTCCCTCACGGGGTCGAGCCTCTACAACGAAGACCTCGCCCCCACGCGGGTCGCCGAGCGCAACTGGACCACCTACAACTACGCCGCCCTCTGGATCTCCATGGCGCACTGCATCCCCACGTACATGCTCGCCTCGGGGCTCATCACGAGCGGGCTGAGCTGGACGCAGGCGCTCTTCACCATCCTCCTGGGCAACCTCATCGTCCTCGCGCCCATCCTCCTCAACTCGCACCCGGGCACGCGCTTCGGCATCCCCTTCCCCGTCTTCGCCCGCGCCGCCTACGGCACCTGGGGCTCCAACGTCCCGGCCCTCATGCGGGCCATCGTGGCGTGCGGGTGGTTCGGCATCCAGTGCTGGATCGGCGGCAAGGCCCTGCACACCTTCTTCCTCTCGATGTGGCCGGGCTGGGAGACGGTGCTCGGGGGCCACGTCGGGGGCCACGCGCCGACGATGTGGCTGTCGTTCCTGATGTTCTGGGGGGCCAACATCTGGATCATCTTCCGGGGCATGGACCTCCTGCGGAAGATCGAGAACATCGCCGCGCCGTACGTCCTCGTGATGACGATGCTGCTGGTGTGGTGGGCGGTCGATCGGGCGCACGGGCTCGGCCCCATCCTGGAGCGCAACAACCACTTCCACGCCGAGGGGAAGACCTTCCTCCAGGTGTTCATCCCCTCGCTGACGGGGATGATCGGCTTCTGGGCGACGCTCTCGCTCAACATGCCCGACTTCACCCGCTACGGCCGCTCGCAGCGCGAGCAGACCATCGGCCAGGTGGTGGCGCTCCCCACGACGATGACGGCCTTCGCGGCGATGGGCGTCATCATCACCAGCGCCACGCAGGTGATCTACGGCGTCGCCATCTGGGACCCGATGGACCTCGCCCTCCGCTTCGAAAACCGCTGGATGGTGGCCCTCGCGATGTTCACGGTGGTGATCGCCACCCTCGCGGTGAACATCGCCGCCAACGTCGTCTCGCCCGCCAACGATTTCGCCAACGCCTTCCCCAAGTGGATCACCTTCCGCCGCGGCGGCCTCATCACGGGGCTCATCGGCATCGCGATGTGCCCGTGGAAGCTGCTCGCCGACCCGTCGGGCTACATCTTCACGTGGCTCGTGGGCTACTCCGGGGGCCTCGGCTCCATCGCGGGGGTGCTCATCGCCGACTACTGGATCATCAAGAAGAGGAAGCTCGACCTCGCCGACCTCTACCGCACCGACGGCCGCTATGCGTACGGCGTCCGCGACGGCGAAGAGGGCGGCCGCGAGCGCTACAAGGGGAGCGGTACGAACATGGTCGCGGTGGGGGCGACGCTCCTCGGCTGCGCCCTCGCGTGGGTGGGCGCGTTCGTGCCGGCGCTGAAGCCGCTGTACGACCAGGCGTGGTTCGTGGGGGCCTTCGCGTCGGGCGGGGCCTACGTCATCGGCATGCGCATCACGGGCGACCGCGCGGCCGTGTGATCGTCACGGCGGGGCGGTGGGCGCGATCGTGGTCACGCCCGCTCCCCACCACGCGTTGCCCGTCCGCATCACCTCCGTGGCCCTCCCCGTCACCGGGTCGATGGTGACGAACACCCCGCCCTCCGAGAAGCCGTAGAGCCGCGCCCGCCAGTACCCGAGGCCCCAGAGGTCGTTGACGCCCGTGGGTCCGACGAGCGTCGTGACGCCGCCGCGGAGGTCGACCCGCGCGAGGTGGTCTTCGCCGCGCACCTTCACGATGGCCCAGGTCTCCGCGCTCGCGATGGAGACCATGTCGCCGCTCGATGGGTACGCGCCCAGCATCCCGAGGCGCTGCACGCGCCCATCCGAGGTGTTGACGACGTAGTACGTCCCGGCCCCCTCGACGGCCACGAGCACCTCGGCCGAGGGGTTGAGCACCCCCACGGGCACGAAGGTGAGGCCGTTGTACTGACCCTGCAGCGGTGACACGAGGGTGCAGCGGGCGGTGGTCGCGTCGATGCGGTAGATGGCGTTGAAGGTGATGCCCCAGATCTCGCCGCGCGCGTTGACGGCGATGTCGGTCATCTGGTGGTCTTGCCCGTCGGCGGCGAACTCGAAGCGCCCCACAGAGCGGAGCGTGAGCGCCCGCGGGTCGATGCGGTAGAGCTCGGACGCGGTGTGCGCGTAGACGAGGACGTCATCGGTCGACGCCGGTACGTCGGCGTTGGTCACATCGAGGGCCGCCACGTCCCGATTGAACATCGGCGACACGTCGGCGCCGACCTCCACGTCCCCTGCGCTCGCGTCCCGCGCGGGGGTGAACGCGGTAGGCTCGGCGCTGCACGCCGCCCCCAGGGAGAGCGCCAGGAGCGCCATCGGGAAGGATCTCATGCCGCGGATGTTCGGCCATCGGCGCGCTGAGGGCAACGGCGCGCACGGCTCCGTGCCCGTTGACCGGCGGCTCAGAATGTCGTGAGGTTGGCGATCATGCGTCGTCCTTCCGCGCGCCTTGGCTGGTGTTGGTTCGTCCCGCTCCTCGCGGCCTGCGCGGGCGACGGCCCACCGCCCGTCAACTCCCAGGTGCGGCGCGTGGACGCGGGTCGCTTCGTCGATGCCAACGTATGCGCGGGGAGCGGCGTGCTCTGCGAGGGGCAGACGCCCTACACCTGCACCAACAACACGCGCACCTACCAGGAGTCGTGCGGCGGCGCGCGGCCCTTCTGTAGCCCCGGCAACGGGTGCCTCGCGTGCCTCCCCACCACCACCCGCTGCGCGCCGGAGATGCCCAACGTCCCGCAGCGGTGCGCGGACGACGGGAGCCGCTGGGTCGATCAGCCCGCGTGTGAAGGGGAGATGCGCTGCTCGGAGGGGAGCTGCGGCGACCCGTGCCTGGTGAGCGACACGGTGCGCCCGTACCTGGGCTGCGACTACATCGCCTCGCAGACGCCCAACAGCCAGCTCGCGCCGCGCTTCCAGTTCGCGGTGGTGCTGAGCAACCCGCAGACCTTCCCGGTGACGGTGCAGATTCGCGGCGGGGCCCTCGACGCGATGGGCCGCGACCTCATGCTCATGCCCGGCGCGGTGGAGACCGTGACGCTCCCGTGGGTGCAGGGGCTGGTGCAGTTCAACCCTGCCAACCCGGGCTGCAATGGTCAGCGGGCCAACCTCTGCCGCGCGGCGCCGCCGGCGCGCAGCGGGGTGGTGCGCGGCGGGGCGTACCAGATCCACGCGACGGCGCCGGTGGCGGCCTACCAGTTCAACCCGCTGCAGTATCAGACCACCTCCGGGGGCTCGCTCATCAACTCCTTCACCAACGACGCGTCGCTGCTCATCGCGCGGCGCGCGCTCACCCATCGCTACGTCGTGGTGACGGCCCCCAACTGGCTCGTAGGGCGCGACCCCGACACGATGCAGGACGTCGTCCTCGGCGGATTCATCGCGGTCGTCGCGACGGCGGGCGAGACCACGTCGGTGACGGTGCGCCTGCCTCCCACCGCGGGCGTCTCGACGGCGACCAACAACGTCATCCAGCACGACAACCTCATGCCGGGTGACGTCGCCGTGATCGTCGGCGACCGGCAGGGCGACCTCAGCGGGTCGACGATCGAAGCGAGCGGGCCGGTGGCGGTGTTCGTCGGCCACGACTGCACGCAGATGCCCATCGGGCGCGTCGCGTGTGACCACCTGGAGGAGCAGCTCTTCCCGCTCGAGGTGCTCGGCCGCGAGTACGTGGTGTCACGCCTCCGCGACCGCGCTTCGGTGATCCACGTGACGCGCATCGTCGCGCCGCTCAACAACACCGTGGTGCGCTTCGACCCGCCGTCGATCTACCCCCCGGTGCAGCTCAACGCGCGCGAGGTGCTCGACATCCAGTCCGACGTGAGCTTCCGCATCAGCTCGTCGTCGCCCGTGGCCGTCGCGCAGTTCATGGTGGGCCAGGGGCCGACGGGCAACATCTCGGGCGACCCGGCGATGGTGATGGAGGTGCCCTCGCAGCAGTTTCGAAGCCGCTACGACTTCCTGGTGCCCGACACCTACGAGCGAAATTTCCTCGACGTGGTGGCGCCGCGCGGCTCGCGCCCGCTCCTCGACGGCGTGCCCCTTGGCGGCGCACTCGACCGCGTGGGGCCGTGGGACGTCATCCACGTCGAGGTGCGGTCGGGCGCGCACCGACTCACCACGGCCGAGGGCGTTCCGCTGGGCGTGAAGGTGTCGGGCACCGCGCCGTACACGTCGTACATGTACCCGGGTGGGCTCGACCTCCGGCTGCTGACGCCGGGCTGAACGGGAGGGAGGGAAGGAGGCGGGCGACCGACCGCGGCCTACGCGTCGTGGCCGACGGCCGCGCCCGTGGTCTCGGGGAGGTCCGCGGGGGGCGGGGTCGTGACGGTCTGCGGCCGCGTCTCGATGAGGCGAACCCCGAGGCGAGCGAGGCGCGTCTGGAAGCGCTCCATGTCGGCGTCGGGACGCACGAGGAGGACGTCGCCCACGTCGAGATCGACCAGCATGCGACGGACGGAGGGGTCGGCGCGGAGCTCGGCGCGCACCGCAGGATCCTCTGCGACGATCACCCCCGAGCACCCGATGAACTTCGCCTCGCGCGAATCAGACAGACCGACGATGAGCTCGCTCACCGCGGCCGGGAAGGGCTGCGCCATCCCGATCGCGCGCAGACGGGCGTCCACCTGCTGCCCCGTGAGGCCGCGGGCGCGACCGCGCGTGAGGGCCGCCGCGCCGAGCGAGAACACCAGCGAACCGGGGACGGGCTCGGGCTTGACGTGATCGAGCTCGCCCACGTCGGCGAGGTCGAGCAGCGCGTGCATCCACACCGACGAGGGGACATCGAGGGAGGTGCGCGACACGGTGGGACGCGACTCCTTCACCGTCACGACCTTCATCTCCGTACCGCCCGGCAGCACGCGGCCCACGAGGCGAACCGCCGTCCCGTCGTCGGCGACGTCGACCGCGCCGAGCAGTGGGAACGACTGCGTGAGCATCGCGCGCCACGCGTCTTCCACCGCGCCCTTGAAGACGCCCGGACGCTCCCGCATCGCGCGCTCGTGGAGGCGCTGGACAGCGGCGTGGCGGGGGTCGGTGGCGGCGTACTCCATCACCGCCTCGACGGTGGCCCAGCGCTCCTTGGCGACCACCTCCAGCGCGTCGAGGAGCACGCGGCGGGCGGTGACGACCGCGGTGGTGGCGCGGGCGACGATGCCCGAGCGGAGCACCTCGGGCTCGACGCGGGTCTCGTCCCACGCGCCGCCGTGGATGTACGTGCGCCAGAGGGCCGCGCCGACGTCGGCCACGCGGAGCTGGAGCGAGCCCACCGCGGTGGCGAGCGGCGTGGCGAGGCGACCGAAGCCCGCGGCCCGCGACAGGGCCATGAGCATCGTGACGCCCTCCTCCTTGTCGCCGAGGCGCTCGGCCACGCGCTTGAGCGCAGCGCGGGGGACGGCGATGTCGGGGCGCACCGGCACCTCCCACGTGCGGAGCATCGCGAGGGAGGCCACCACGGCGAGCGACGGATCGCGCGCGTAGCGGGCGCGGAGCGGGAGGTGATCCTCGGCGCGGACGGCCGCTTCGATGGAGGCCTGGCGGGCGGCGCGCTCGTCTTGACGGGGGGCGCCGACGATGCGGGCCACCTCGGTGGGGATGACGAAGCGCTCGACGCCGAGCTGGAAGAGGAGCGAGCGGCGCTGGAGCATGTACGGCGCGCCGCGCTTGGGGACGGCGATGCCCGACTGCGTGCGGTAGAGCCCGGGGGCCTGGTCGTGGGCCAGGAGCTCTTCGGTGTTCACCTCCGCGCCGACGCGCTCGATGGCGTCGAGGAGGCGGGCTTCGGCGCCCGGGAGGTCGCACACCTGCTTCTCCAGCCAGCCGGGCTGCGTGACGATCTCCCACACCTCCTGCAAGGCCATCGGACCGGTGATGCCGAGCGGCTTGCCGAGCACCTGGGTGGCCATCGGCCCGACGATCTCGGGGTCGATCATGCTGAAGCAGGCGCGGATGCTCGTCGGGTCTTCCCCCTCGCCCGCGGGAACCTGCACCAGAAACGCCGACGGGAGCACGAGCGACGTGGCCGCGAGCCGAGGACCCGAGGCCGCGACGGCTGCGCGCGCGCCGCGGGCCTTGGAGGCGGGCGTCGGGGCGGGAGGCGTCGGACGATACGCGATGCCGAGGTCGCACAGGAGACGGGCGCCGGGGTCGTTGGCGCCGCCCTGGAGCACCCCGCCGGCCACGGCGAGGCGCTGCAGGAGCTGGCGCACGTCCGCGGGAAACTTCGAGTGCCGCAGGTCGGTCTCCGCCACGAGGCAGCGGGCCGTCTGCTCGATCTCGTCGAGGCGCTTCTTGGGGTCGAGGCGGATACCCCGGCGGTTGCGGAGCATCTCGCGGTCGGCGGGGGAGAGCATCTCGAGGCAGGTCTGAAGGCGCATGGGCGTGTTCGTGTCTCAGGTGTCCCCCGACCATTCGCGGCCGCGGCCGGGGGGATTGGGATTGGGTGCGTTCAGCGCTTCCTTCGAACGAGGCGCTCGGCCCGACGCGCGCTCGCTTCTGTCATCCGTCGTCGATCGTCGTCACTCTCGGAGGTCAGGGCCGGAATCGCGCGGAGCTGTCCCGCCCCGTCGACCCCGACAAACGTGAACCGGGACTGCACGCAGCGCCAGCGCTGCCCGGTGGCGGGGGACTCTCCGTAGACCTCCACCTCGACCTCCATGGACGACCGGAACGCCGCGTTGATTCTCGCCTCGATCACCACCGTGTCGCCGATGTTGATCGGGTGCTCGAACACGAGGTCGTCGATGGCGGCGGTGACTGTCGGGCCGCCCGCATGGCGCATCGAGCAGATGCCCCCGCACATGTCCGCCCAGGCCATCACCTGACCGCCGAAGGCCTTCCCGAGCGCGTTGGCGTGCTCCGGGAAAACAAGCTGGGTCATCACCGTGCGCGAGGCGCTCGGTGCTCTGGGGTCGAGGACAGTCGTCACCGCGAGGTCTCTCCGTCGTCCGGCGCCACAGGGGCGCACTCTAGAAACCATTCTGCCAGCATCTTCGCGGCGGGAGAAGCACCCTCGACACGAAAGATCTCGAGCGTGTCCGGAGATGCGCCCGTGGGAACGACCGTGAATGTGAACAGACGCTCGCGCCGCGCAAGAAGGACTTCGATTGGGCGCCCTGCGAGGGCGGCGCCGCGGCGCAGACGCTCCCGAAGTGCGGCTTCATCCACGCGGCGCCCGGCAAATCCGATGATCTCGTCACCGGGCGCGACCCCCGCCTGCGCCCCGGGGCCGCCGCGCAGCACCGCTGAAACCAGCATGCGGCCTCCCTCCGTGCGCGTCCGCAGGCCGAGCGTGACACCCCGCACGCGCTTGCCCCGCAGCCCGAGACCCACCAGCGCGAACGTCGCGTCATAGGGCAACGGGCGCGTCGATCGAACGCAACCGTCGATCACATCCGAGACGTCGACCCCGGTGGCCTCTGCGACGAGCGCTTCGACGCCCTCCTCGGGGACGGGCCGATCGAGCGCACCGTACGCGCGCCAGAGGTGCCTCATCACGTCGTCGAGCGAGCGGCGACCTTCGCTCCGCGCACGGATGGTGAGGTCGAGCAGGAGGCACGCGACGGCCCCCTTGCGGTAGTACGAGACGGTGCTGTTGGGCGTGTGCTCGTCGGGGCGGTAGAGCTTGATCCACGCGTCGAAGCTGGCCTCTTCGAGCGACTGGGCGAAGCGGCCGGGGGTGTCTTCGAGGCCCGCGATCTCCGCCGCGAAATGGCGGAGAAACTGTTGGACGGTGAGGAGGCGCGCGCGGAGCAGGACGCGGCGGTCGAAGTAGCTCGTCCCGCCCTCGAAGAGCCACAAGAGGCGGGTGTGGTTCTCGCGGGCGTAGTCGACGGGGACGAGGCCCGCGGGGCGGACGCGCTTGACGTGCCAGAGGTGGAGAAACTCGTGGGCGATGAGCGCGAGGAGGTCGTGGTACGCGTCGTCGGTTTCGAAGGCGTCGGGCGAGGCCATCACCGCGGCGGCGCGCGCGTGTTCGAGGCCGCCGCGGCCGCCGGGCGTGAGGATCACGTGAAAGAAATACCGGTCGTACGGGGCCTCACCGTAGAGCGCCGTCGCCGCCTCGATGATGCGGGTCACGTCGCGCGCGAAGCGGTCACCGTCGTAGGCGAGGGCGAGCTCGTGACCCACCACCGCCAGCGTGTGGACGCGGCCGTTGATCGTGAGGTGGCGGTGGTCGGCGGCGGCGAGGAGGATTGGCGAGTCGACGAGTTCGTGGAAGTCCTTCGCCCGCCACCCGCCGGACGCGTCGAGCTCGAGCGGCGTGTACACGCGCCATGCGCCCATGGGCAGCGGGACGGCGAGCGCGAGTGCGCAGGGGAGCGCGTCCCAGTCCAGCGCGTCACCGACAGGGCGGAGGAAGGTGGCGGCGCCGTTGATCCACGCGAAGGACTCGTCGACGTGGTTGGTGCGCACGGTGAGGTCGCGGGCGTAGACGGTGTACGTGACGGTCACCTCGCGGGCGCCGCCGTGCGCGATGGCCCAGGCGTCCTTGGCCACCTTGCGCACCCCCGCCGCGACGCCGTCTCCCGTCGCCGTGAGGGCCTCGACGTGCCGGGCAAACTCACGGATGAGGTAGCTCCCTGGCGCCCAGGCTGGCATCGCGACCGTGAGCGGCTCGGGGAGCGCCTCGCCCTTCAATGTGAGCCGAACGTGGAGGAGGTGATCGCGGGGCTCGGGGACTCCGACGACGTAACGGAGCTCCGGCTCGGTCATGACCGCAGGCGCTTCACCAACGCGCGGGCCGCGCGGTACGGGTCGATGGTGCGGGCGTTGACCTCGGCCGCCGCGGTTTCGAACTCCGCGCCGAGCACGGCGTGGGCCTCGTCGAGGAGCATCTCGCGGAAGATCACCCGGAGCTCCTCGCGGGCGCGTCCCCTCGCCCGCTCCGCGCCGTCGGTCGTGGTCTCCTCCCACGCGCGGTGCTTCGCGATGGCCTCGACGAGCCCGTCGAGCCCCTCCCCCCGCGACGCGACCGTCTTCACGATCGGGACGAGCCACTCGCCCTCCCGCGCCCGCATCTGGCTCTGCCCGAGGTCGAGGGCGCCGGCCGCGTGGCCGCGGGAGTGGGCGCCGGCCGAGACGATCTCGTGGCCGAGGGAGACCATCATTTCGAGGTCGCGCACGGTGGAGTCGGCCCCATCCCGGTCGGCCTTGTTGACGCAGAACACGTCGGCCACCTCGAGGAGACCCGCCTTGATGGCCTGCACCTCGTCGCCGAGCCCCGGGGCCATCACCACCACCGTGGTGTGAGCGAGCCGCGCCACTTCGAGCTCGTCCTGCCCGACGCCGACCGTCTCGACGAGGATGACACGCGCGCCCCAGGCGTCGAGGACCCGCACGCTGTCCGCGGTGCTCCGTGACACGCCCCCGAGGTGCCCGCGCGTCGCCAGCGAGCGGATGAACACCTCGCGGTCGAGCGCGTGCCGCTGCATGCGAATGCGGTCGCCGAGGATCGCGCCGCCCGAGAACGGTGACGTGGGGTCGACCGCCACCACCGCGACCCGATGGCCCTGCCGACGGTAGCGGGTGATGAGCTGATCGGTGAGGGTGCTCTTGCCCGCGCCGGGGTTGCCCGTGATGCCGATGACATAGGCCTTGCCGGTGTGCGGGTGAAGCTCGGCGAGGGCTTCGAGCCAGGGCCCGGTGCGGTCGTCAATGGCCCGGAGGAGACGGGCGGTGGCGCGAACCTCGCCCTGGAGGACTTTTTCTGCGAGCGGGAGCATACGTCGGGGGGTGCGCTTGTAGCACAGCCTCCGCGGCACGGGGGCGCTCGACACGGACGCGCTGATGGCGCTATGGAGGTGCCGACGCTCCCCATGGCAGACGACGACGAGAAGGTCCCCGGTCGGCTGGTGCGCACGCTCAAGACGGGCCTGCTCGGCGGCAAGGTCGCGGGGAGCTACCTGGGCGGCAAGCTGATGGATCGATTCCGCGGCGACGGCGGGCGAGCGGAGGCCGAGCTGCAGCGCCACGTGCAGAATGCCAAGCGCATCGTCTCCACGATGAAGGAGCTGCGCGGCCCGATGATGAAGGTGGGCCAGCTCCTCTCGACCCACGCCGAGGCGCTCCCCGGCGAGTACGGGGAGATCCTGCGGTCGCTGCAGAGCCAGGCGCCGCCGATGAGCTACGCGACCATCCGTGAGGTGGTGGTACGCGACCTCGGGGCGCCGCCGGAGGAGCTGTTCAAGGACTTTTCACGGACGGCCATCGCCGCCGCGTCGCTCGGTCAGGTGCACCGCGCGACCCTGCCCGACGGGACGGACGTCGCGGTGAAGGTGCAGTACCCGGGCGCCGACGCGTCCGTGGATGGCGACCTGGCCAACCTCAAGCTCGGCGCGTCGATGGTGAAGAAGCTCCTCGCCGACCTTGTTGGCAACGACCGACTCGACTTTACCCCCGTGGCCGAGGAGATCGCCGAGCACCTCGCGCAGGAGACCGACTACTGCCGCGAGGCCTACAACGCCCAGCTCCTCGCGAAGCTCTTCGCCCCCTACGACTGGGTGGTGATCCCGCGGGTGCACCCGAAGTTCTCGGGGCTGCGGGTGATCACGTACGACTACCTGGAGGGGGTCGACCTCGGCACGGCCCTCGCGCGGGGCGACCTCGCGCAGCGCCACCGCCTCGTGAAGCAACTCTCCGACGCGTTCTGGATCCAGCTCATGCGCGGGGGCGTGCTCCACGCCGATCCGCACCCGGGCAACTACCGCATCCTCCCCGACGGGCGCTTCGGCATCCTCGATTTCGGCTGCGTGAAGGTGTTCGACGAGCAGCGCTTCCTCGTCCCCTTCGCGGAGATGGTGCGCGGGCGGATGCAGCGCGACGACGCGCGCTTCAAGAAGGCGATGGTCGACCTCGGGCTCCTCCACGACCCCAACGACGCCCGCGAGATGGAGGACATGTGCCGCATCGCGGACTACTTCTCCACCGGGCTCGCGCGCGACGAGGATTTCGACTTCCAGACCTTCAGCTACGTCCGCGCCGCCAAGGAGCTGGTGCTCTATTTCCTCCAGGCGCGGCGCGTGCCGCCGTCGCAGCGCGACATGATCTTTCTCACCCGCGTGGTGCTCGGCTACTACGAGTATTTCTCACGCGCGAAGGCCCGCACCAACTTCCGCCGCCTCGTCGAGCCATGGGTCGCCGACGGCTGGACGGGGCGCACCATCGAGATCCCCCCGTACGGAGACTGAGCCGTGACGCGGACCATCGTCGTCGGGGACGTGCACGGCTGCGCCGGCGAGCTGGACGACCTCCTCCACGCGCTCGTGTACCGCCCCGGCCATGATCGCCTGGTGCTCGTGGGCGACCTCGTGGCGCGCGGACCCGACTCCCTCGGGGTGGTGGAGCGCGTCGCCGAGTACGAGGCCGAGGGCGTGCGCGGCAACCACGACGAGAAGGTGCTCCAGTGGTGGCGCATGTCCCGGCGCGAGGGGCGCAAGGAGGCCGATCGCGGGGTGCGGCTGTCCGAGCGCCATCGGGCGGTGGTCGAGTCGCTCAAGCGGCGGCACTTCGAACGCCTCGACGCGCTCCCGCTCTGGCTGAAGCTCCCCGAGCACGGGGTGACGGTCGTTCACGCGGGGGTCGACCCGGCGCGGGGCGCGGAGGCGAGCGACGAGGACACGCTCCTCACGGCGCGCTCGGTGGACGACGCCGGGAGGGTCACGCGGAAGCTCACGGGGGCGCCCTGGGCCTCCCGGTGGCGGGGGCCGGAGCACGTCGTCTTCGGCCATGACGCGCGGCGCAACCTGCAGCTCGAAGCCTTCGCCACGGGGCTCGACACGGGCTGCGTCTACGGCCGACAGCTCAGCGCGCTGGTGCTCGAACGTGGGCAGCGGGTGCCCGACGACGTGGCGGCGCGGCGAGGGCTGGTGTTCCAGGTGCCGGCCCGAGCGACGTACTGTCCGCCCGGCACCGGCGACGGACCGGAGTGACCGCTGCTATGGTTCGGGGCGATGAGCGAGAAGCCCGACGACCGTGACACCGCCCAGGCCCTCGACGACGTCGAGGAGCTCCTCAAGCGCATCCCCGGCGCGCGCCGGATCGTCACGGAGGTTCAAGAGCTCCGCGCGCTGCTGATCGACCGGCGCCCGCCGCGGGTGGCCGCGCTCGGGCGTCGCGGGGTCGGCAAATCGAGCCTCGCCAACGCGCTCCTCGGCGTGGAGGCCGCGGCCGTCGGCGCCGTGGAAGACACCACCCAGACGGCCGGCTGGTACGACGTGAAGAGCGCGGGCCGCAGCGTCCGCTGGCTCGACACGCCGGGGCTGCGCGCGGGGGCCGAGCCGGGGCGACGGGAGGCCGTGGAGAAGGCGCTGCGGGCCGAGGCGCCCGATGTGGTGCTGCTGCTCGTGAAGGCCACCCAGGTGGACGCCGGCATTGACGACGACCTCGCGGAGGTGAAGTCACTCCTCGGCGCCCTCGGCGAGAAGAAGCCGGCGGTAATCGCCGTGCTCACCCGCTGCGATGAGCTGGCGGCCACGCGGCCCAAGGCGCCTCCCTTCGACCACGACCCCGAGCGCCGCGAGGCCATCGCGCAGGCCGTGACGCTGCTGCGCGGACACGCCGAGCGGGCGGGCGTCGCGGTGAAGGACGTCGTCCCGGTGGTGACGTGGCAGCGCTTCAAAGACGGCGCCCGCGTCTCCGACTGGCGGTGGAACCTCGAGACCCTCGGCGCGGCCATCTTCGACGCCCTGCCCACGAACGCGCGGGTCGAGGCGGCGCGGGCGATGGAGCGGGCCGCGTCGCTCCGCCGCAAGGTGGCGATGCGCGTGGTGGGGACGGCGACGAGCGTGTCCGTGGTGGTGGGGGCGACGCCGCTGCCGGTGGCCGACCTCGCGCTGCTGCTCCCGCTTCAGTCCGCAATGCTCACGGCGGTGGTGTACGTGTCGGGTCGGGGTCTGGGGCCGCGCGCGGTCACCGAGTGGATCGGCGCGCTCGGGCTCAACGTGTCCACCGCCGTCGGGCTGCGCGAGGCCGTGCGGGCGATGCTGAAGGTGGTTCCGGGCATCGGGGCGACCCTCTCGGGGGCCATCGCGGGGACGGGCACCTGGGCGCTCGGCGTGGCGGCGGTGCGCTACTTCATCGACGGCGCGACCATCGAGTCGTCGCGGGCGGTGTTTGACGACGCGCTCAAGCAGGGGGCGCCGCCGGCGGAAGGAGACGGCCCTGGCGAAGGCTGAGGTCATCGCCCGCTGCCTCGCGGCCCTCGACGCGTGCGAGCGGGCGTGCCCCGACGACCGCGCCGTGCGGGTGCGGGTGGAGGTGCTGCGAGCCATCGCCGCGCAAGGGATGGCGCCGCGCGTCGCCGTCGTGGGACGCCGCGGCTCCGGCAAGAGCGCGCTGATGAACGCACTCGCCGATGCCCCCCTGGCGCGCACGGGCGACGTCGCCGACACCACCATCGCCGCGCGGGTGTGGGCCTTCGGGGGGCCGCGGGGGCGCTTCGTGTGGCTCGACGCGCCGGGCTTCCGCGCGGGGGGGCGCGAGGGGCGGCTCGACGACGTCGCGGCGGCGGTGCGGGCGTTTGCGCCGACGGTGCTGGTGCTGTGCGTGGCGGCGACGGAGGTCGACGCGGCGATCGACGGCGACCTCGACGACCTCGCCGTGGTGATGAGGGAGACCGAGGCGCCGCGGGTGGCGCTCGCCTCGCGCGTCGACGAGCTCGAGCCGCCCGACGTGGTGAGTGCCCCCTTCGACGACCCGGAGAAGCAGCGGCACATCGCGGCCGCCGTCGCGACGCTCCGCCGTCACCTCGCCGGGCGAGGCCGCGCGGAGGCGGAGGTTCTCCCCGTGTGCGGGCTCGCCGCGTGGCGTGACGGGGCGCTCACCCACGACGCGCGTTGGAACCTCGACGCCGTCGCGGGAGCCCTGCGCGCGCCGCCGCACCACGACCTCGACGCGCTCGTGCGCGGGCTCTGTGAAGCAACGGTGGCGCACCACGCGGCGCGCGCGGGCGAGATCGGGCGGAGCGGCTCACCGCGGGCGGGGGAGCTGCTGAGGTCGGTGGGTCGCGCGCTGCTCGACGCGCTCGACGCGGTGCTGCGGGCGTACTGCGGGCGCGAGGGGGCTGCCTTGCGAGAAGAGCATGGGCGGGCGCTGCCGGGTGGCGCGGGCGAGGCGCTGCGGGCGGGGCTCGACCTCGTCGGCGCGGCGCGGGCGAGCGGGGCGGTGGCCGAGCGGCGCGTGCGGGCGCTCGGTGAGAAGGCGCTCGCGCACGAGGTGACGCGGGTGAGTCCGTCGGCCCGCGCGGCGATGGCGGGTTGACGCGTCGTCAGGGGTTCCACTGCGTCGTGGCGCCTGGCTGCATCGTCGGTCGGCTGAACTCGCCCAGCACCCACGCGCCGATGCCCATGGCCACGCCGACGCCGAGCACGACACCGCCCGCGGGTCGCAGGTCGTTGCCGCTCTCGTCGGTGCCGAAGGCCATGAGCATCCCGCCGAGGGCGGCGGCGCTCAGCCCGAAGCCGCCGAGGAGGATCGCGCCGATGATGCCCCCGATGGAGTTCGTCTGCCGACCCAGCGCGTGGACCGCGATGGCGGGGCGATCGCCGACGCGCACGCGGGCGATGCTCGTCCGGCCGCTCGAGAGGTCGAGGTCGCTGAAGAGGAGCTCGTGGTGTCCCCGCGGGAGGTTGATCGCGCAAGGCGTCTCGCAGAGGGGGCGCACCGAGAGCTGCCCCGACAGCGGGCCGGGGGACCACCCCTGCTGCTGCGCTCCCCACGGATTCTGCGACGGGTCGACCTGCATGCGCTGGGTGACGACCTCGACGCGGGATGGCGTGTCGGCGTGGAGGGTGACGGTCCCCTCCTCGGCGGTGGGCGCGCGCGGCGGGTCGAGCGTGGTCCCGCTTCGCGGCGGCGCGGCGGGCGGGCGGACGTAGCGGACGGTGCACGACGAGAGCGCGACGAGTGTGACTGCGAGGGCGAATGAACGCATGGCGGTCCTCCTCGACAAACTCTAGGGCCGCTGTCCCAAGAGGAGCAGAGCGGCAGGCGACCGCACGATGCGGCGCCCCTGCCCTCACTCCGCGACGTCGTAGGCGCAGCGCACCCCGAGGTCGTAGTCGTGAAACGCCGGGTGCTGCCCCTCGCGCCACGCGGCGCGGAAGCGCTCCACCTGATCGTTGTTCCACCCGCCGCCGCGCGTGACGCGGGCGGCACCTTCGGCGGGTCCGGCGGGGTCGCGCGCGACGCCGGGCGGGTACGTCGGGGCGTACCAGTCGGCCGTCCACTCCCAGACGTTGCCGGCCATGTCGAGGACGCCGAAGGGAGACGCGCCGGCCTCGCGCCCGGTCGCCGCCGACGAGCCCACGCCGTTGCACGACTGGCTCGTCCCCGCGGGCGTCCAATCGAGGCGGGCGCAGTCGGTGGGTGGAGCGTCACCCCAGGGGAAGCGCCGCCCGTCCGCGCCGCGCGCCGCGTACTCCCACTCGGCCTCCGTGGGGAGACGTCCGCCCGCGAAGCGGCAGTACGAGGTCGCCTGCTCCCAGTCGATGCCCGACATCGCCGCGTCGCCTGCGGGCTGCGTCCCCGACGCGCGGGTGCACGTGTCGGCAGTGACGCACGCGGTGTACGCGTCGATGGTCACCTCGACGCGGTCGATACAAAACGCCCGCAGCGTCACCTGCCGCGACGGGTGCTCGTCCGCCGCCCCCTCCCCCTCGGGCGATCCCATCGTGAACGACCCCGCGGGGATCGCGACAGCCTGCGGCGGGCAGCGCCCCACGGTGGTCGGGGCGCCGGCATCACCGGCGTTGCGGCGCTGGAGCGTGCGCCAGCGGAGCCCCGGCGGATCGGGGGCGCGGTTGGCGCGCGTCGACGACGAGGTCGAGAAGAGCCCGCAGGCGGCCAGCGTCAGGGAGGAGAGGAGGAGTGCTCGGGAGACCGACGCCATCGCCGCGGGAGCATACACGACCCGCGGCGAGGCGCTGGAAGCGAACGGCTAACGGAGCAGGCCGTAGCCGAGGAGGCGGGACGCGTAGCGCGTCGAGTCGATGAGGCCGATGTAGTTGCGGAAGCGGATCTGCGCGGCGGTCTGGCGGCGCGCGTCCGTCGGGTGGGCGACGACGGGCTGGCGCGTGGTGCGGTCGATGACCACGCGGACGCTGCCGTCGTCGTTGTAGATCGGGCGGAGGCGGTCATCGACCTCCACCTGGTAGGTGTCGACGAGGAGCTCGTTGGCGTGGGCGATCATGCGCGAGGCGATGCCGCGATCGATCTCCTTGCCGTCGACCATGTCGAGCCCGTAGCGGCGGGCTACGTAGACGATGCCGCTCTCGGGGTTGCGGAAGCGGATGCGCTCGGCCTCGGGGACGTCCACCTGCTCGGCGCCGCCCTCCGTCCAGATGCGCGTCGCGTGCACGGTGCGCAGGTCGGAGTTGAGCGACGAGAAGAGCATCGTGTAGACCGCCGTCGGGAGCTGCTGGCGGTAGCCGATGTTGGGGAAGAGGAGCCGCGAGCCCGCGGGGCGCGAGGGCATCCCCATCGGGTTGGTGCGCGAGGGCGGCGTCCACAGCGGGAGGATGCGCGGGGTGAGCTCGGGGAGACCCGCGGTGCCGCCGCCGGGGACGGTGGGGACGTGCGGCGCGACCGTGTCCCAGTCTTCGGAGAGCACGCCGCCGAGGAGGCGGTTGAAGGCCTGGGGCATGTCGGTGCCGAAGTTCACCTGAAACTCGCGCCCGTCGAGGAAGAGCGAGCGCGTCACGCTGGAGAACGTGGGCCGCGTGTCGGTGAGCATGATGGCCGCGAGGGGCTTCTCGGGGTACGCCCCGGCCCGTCGGACGTAGGCCTGGTAGTCCCACGACCCGCCGCGCGTGTTGTCGAACTCCTCGCCGATAAAGCGGCCGTCGATGATGCCGACCTGAAACTGCTGCATCGGGTCGTCGGCACCGTCTTCGGGCACGTCGAAGAGGGCCCGCGTGCCGGGGAGCTGATCGGGCATGAGCCCGTACTCGCCCGGCTCGGGGCGCAGCATCACGCCCGCGAAGAAGTCGAAGATCTCCGTCCCCGCGATGAGGTACGGCCGCATCCAGTTGTCGTCGCGGGAGACGCGCGCGTAGGTGGCGTCGGAGAAGGCCGAGCCGTAGTAGGCCGCGTTGCGCGCGACCGTCCAGTGGTAGCCGCGGAGGCGCTGGAAGATGATGCGCGCCAGGTAGGCCGGGATGCCCATCCCCGTGAACTCGCGATTGCCGCGGCGGAAGTAGAGCGACGGGTACGTGAGCTCGTACTTCCGCATCATGCTCTGCGTGACTTCGTAGATGTCCGCGCCCTGGTCGAAGAAGTTGATGTGGGGGTAGCCCGTGCTCCGATCCCAGCCCACGCGGTAGGCCCAGCGGAGGACGTTCTCGCCCGTGCGAGCGCCCTGACGCGTGCGCCACGACTGCGCGACGCGGTCGGAGGTGGCGCTGGTGGTGCCCGACTCGAAGTCGGTGAGCGAGGCGTGGTCGCGCGGCGGGCGATCACAGATCTGCCCGTTGACGATGCGCCAGCGGTACCGCTCCTTCTCCGCGTCCGTGGCCGCGCGGCAGCGCGCCGGGTCGAAGATGCGCAGCTGGCGGGCCAGCTCGGTGTAGTGGATGGGGAGCACGCCCGACTGCTCGAGCACCGGGTCGCGGTAGCTGATCTGATCGAGCTCGGCGAGCTGCGTGCGGAGCCGCGCGGAGAAGCGGTCCTGGTCGGCGGGGAGGAAGCCGCCGCGCGCCACGTCGCTCTCCATCGTCTCGAGCACGCGCCCGTAGAGGATGCCCGTGGCGTAGTGGTCGTAGGCGCCGAGGCCCACCGTCTCGCCGAAGCGCTCCCACTGGTACTCCATCGTGGAGGTGTTGCCGAAGTAGTTGACCCCCGCGTGGTGGCCGCCCGCCTCGACGGGGCGCATCCCGAGCTCCTCGTCGGTGTACGAGTCGAGGTAGCGCGGGCCCATACAGTTGTCGTTGTTGCGGGCCGCGTCCGTGTTGCGGATGTTGCGGCAGTCGCTCGCGGTGCAGACGGGCGTGCAGGTGCGCGACGCCTCCGCGCTCCCGTTGTTGGTGCGGAGCTGCCAGTACTGCGGGTTGTAATTCATCGAGTCGTAGCTCGACACGGGCAGGTGGTAGAGCCCGAGCGAGTGGCCGATCTCGTGGAGCGCGATGCCCTTGTAGGCCTCCTGGCGCAGCACATGGAGCACGCGCCGCGCAAACTGGTCGGCCGGGAGCGTCGAGTAGCGGTGCTTGAACCACCGCGCCACGCCCTGGATGTCCTGGCTCCCCACCACGGCCGGGGCGCCCGCGTCCTGGAAGCAGAAGCCGCGCTGCTCCAGGCGACCCATGAGGTTCAGCCAGGTGTTCTCGGCCACCTGCGGGTCCATGCGGCGGAGGGGCGACACCTGCTCCAGGAAGGCCTGGGTGCGGGCGGTGTTGGGGTCGAAGCCGAGGTTCGCGAGCCAGTGCTCGTCGATCATGTCGGCCTCGATGGGCGTGTTGCGGAGCTGCTGCGAGAGGGCCTCCACCTGCCGCGCCGTCCGCGTGCTCGCGGGCGACACCGGGGTGGACTGGTCCTGCGTGAGGCGGTCGAAGTTGGCCACCGCCCGCTCGAGGTTGGACTGCGGCGCGCCCACGTAGCCGTTGGCGCTCGCGGCGGCGTGCGAGTCCACCGCGTGGACGCGGGCGTCGAGCTCCGCGTCGGAGTAGGCCGAGTTGGCCTCGCCCGCGGGGTTGCGGAGCATGCGCGTGAAGCGCTCCGTGGCGGCGCCCTCGACGTAGTCGGCGACGTTGAGCTCACCGAGCGCCATGAGGATGAAGTCGCGCTGCTGCGCGGCCGCGGCCTCCACCGAGCGGCCCATGTTGAAGCCGCCGTTGGAGACGATCTCGCCCGTCAGCGGGTCGTAGCCCCAGTGGGCGATGCCGCCGAAGGGCGCCCGCGTGTAGCCCGGCCAGTAGGTGATGTGGTGGTAGCGCAGGTCGCCGATGCGGTAGCGGAAGCCCACCTCGCGGCACGCCCGCGGGTCGTCGCTGGCGCGCACGGGGTTGTGGCAGATGTGAACCACCCGATCGCCCTTGGCCTCGGGGCCGAGGAAGGCGGCGTCGCCCTGGGGGACGTTGCGGTTCTCGAAGTACATCGCGTGGCACGCGTCGCGCGCCCCGCCGGTGCGGCGGCACTCGACCTCACGCGCGTTGGCCACGGAGGCCATGAGGGCGTTGTTCCACGAGTCGATGATGTCTTCCGAGGGGCCGCGGGTGATGCTCGCCGGCGCGTCCTGGTCGGTGGGGACGCGGTAGGTCTCCGCGCCGTTGGCCCCCGGCACCACCACGTGGTTCTGCATCTCCGCCGGCATCTGCTCGTTGGTGTAGTAGGCCACCGGGCGGACGGTGCGCTCGCGGTAGGGGAGCGTGCAGCGCTGCATCACGAGGTCGCACTGCGAGCCCGGGTGCGACGCGGGGCACTGGTCGGCCGTCCCGTTGTTGTCGCGGTCGTCGTTGGCGGTGCAGGCCACCGCGGGCGCCACGTGCGACTGCATCCAGATGTTGTGGATCATCGCGTAGCGGTGGAAGTTGGCGTCGTTGATCCCGTAGCCCGGGTCCCACCCGTTGCGGTTGGCGCGCGGCCCGACCACCAGGTCGTACGGCGCGACCGTGAGCTCGAGGGGCTGGAAATCGCGGTCGACCACGCGCCGGAAGGCCGTGCGGATCACCGTCTCCTGCGGGTTGCAGGAGTGGACCGGGCCGTGCGCGAAGAAGTTGGCGATGAGGCAGGTGGGGAGCGGGAAGCCGAAGATGTTGCTCATCTCGGGCTGGACGATCCACTTCGACGTGATGTCGAAGAAGCCGCCCGGGTGCCGCGAAGCGCGCAGGGCCGCGTCCGTCTCCGGGGCCGCGACGCAGTTGCCGTTGGCGTCGCGCACCTTGCCGGGCTCGAGCTCGCAGAAGTTGCTCGCGTTGGGCGAGCGGGGGTTGTCCTCCTCCCAGGCCACGGGCGAAAACGACAGGTCGCCGAAGAGCTGGCCGTAGAAGACCCACGCCCAGTCGGGGTTGTCGACGAGGTTGCGCGACCAGTCGACGCGCATGTAGTCCCGGTCGTACCAGCGGCGGTCGATGGTGTTCTCGCCGACGACGTTGTTGGGCTCCCCCGTGCCGGGGTTGTAGTCGTTGCGGATGTCAAACTGCGACTGGATGCGGTACGCGGCGACGATGATCCCGGTCTGGGTGGCCGCCGGGCCGCGCCCGCGCCCGTCCGAGCCGTTGATGTACTCGTACGACTTGCGCGCCAGGAGCACGTTCTCCTGGATCTCCCAGCGGATGCGGTCGACGTTGTCGTAGGTGCCGACGGGCATCATCGACTGGTCGGCGGGGCCGTCGACCACGAAGTTCTCCATGTAGAACTCGGGGTCGTCGCGGCCGTCGGTGTAGTTCTGCCCGACGAGCAACGACTTGCGGAGCGCGCCCTCCTGAACGCGGGTGAGCGGCGTGCGCTCCTCCGCGCAGTTGGCCGAGCCGCACAGGACGGCGACCGTCAGCGCGAGGAAGGGGAGCCGGCGCCACGCGGCGCGCTGCGCTCCGTCACGATTTGATGTCGATGACATCCAGAGACCTCCGAGTGCGGGGGATGTAGGCGATGGGACGATGTGACCGCGCGCCGTCCGAAGGCGGCACACGACGGGGCGACGCTACTACGCCCGTGCGGGGCATGGAACAGCCCCCGAACGCTCAGCGCGGAAGGCACCCGCGCGACGCCTGCTCCGCGCCGCTGCCGGGCCGCAGGAGCTGGAGGTCGCCGCAGCGGGGCGCCGCCGCCGGGCAGTCGCTGTCGCTCACGCAGGGCGTCGTGCAGCGCCGGCCCACGCCGGGGATCGACAGGCACATGTACGATTGACACATCTCCCCCGACGTGCACGTCGCCCCCGCGGGCATGCGCCCCTCGGGGAGGCAGTAGTACTCCACGCGGTCGTCGAGGAGGCTCGGCACCGCGCCGCACACGCGCCCGGCGGGGCACTCGCTGTTGCGCCGACACACCGGGACGCAGCTCCCGAGCGTGACCCAGGCCGTCGGGCGCATCGCGACGATGTTGATGCCGTAGTACACCTCCTGGCACCGCGTGTTGGGCGCGCGACGGCTGCACTCGGCGTCGCCCGCGGTGCCGGGCGCGCAGGCCCACGAGCAGCGCCCGGTGAGGCAAGCGCCCGTGCTGCAGTTGACGCCCCCCATGCGCGGGTCGCAGACGGCGTCGTAGGGGAGCATCCCGGCGAAGGCGCAACGCATGCACGCGCGCATCCCGCAGAACGCCGAGCCCTGGCAGACGCGGCCGCCGGAGCAGGCGGTGGTGGCGCTGCACTCCAGGGGCTCGGGGGCGGTCACCGGGACGCAGCGCCCGTTCTCGAACGCGTTGCACACGAGCCCCGTGCGGCACGCGACGTCGCCGCCCCGCCCACCGCAGCAGGGCTGACCCGACGCACCGCACGCGGGCGGTGTGTACGCGTCGACGGCGGGTCCCTCGGCGGTGACATCCGCGGGAGGCGACTCGGCGGCGACGTCACGCGGGGCATCCATCGCGGGCAGGTCGGGCGGGGCGTCCATCGCGGGGGCGTCGGCGGCCACGTCCATCGCGGGAGCGTCGGCAGCGACGTCCATCGCGACGTCGCGCGGCGCGTCGGGGGGCGCCGCCTCCATCGCGACGTCGCCGGGCGCGTCGGCGCCAATCTCCGCGGGGGCGTCCATCGTCGGGGCATCCGCGGGCGTGTCGGTGGGTGCGTCGGGCGGCAGCTCGGCGGACACATCAGCGGCGACGTCGGCCGCCACATCGAACGAGGGGACCTCATCGCCAGCGTCTCCCGGCCCATCCACGGTCGGGGACTGGTCGACGGCGACGTCGCGCACCACGCCCGCGTCGACGCCGACGCACTGGGTCGCGCCGCCGATGAGAAGGCACTGCTGCGACGCGCGGCACGGGGGGTTGCAGTACACCTGGCACACGCCGAAGGTGCACGTCTCGCCGGGTCGACACGCGGGCGCACAGGGGGCCGCGCCGTCCTCGGACGAGCAGGCGGCCAACGCGAGGGCGGCACCAAGGAGAGCGGCTCGAAGGACGTTCACGGGACGATCATCGCCCGCGAGGGGTGCTGGGGGGAAGCCCCGTCGGGTCAGACCGAGCGGCGACCGAGGGAGAGCGTGCCGACCAGAAGCCCCACGGTGAAGAGCGCCGGGATGAGCGAGATGGCGAGGTGCATCATGGCGGAACGGTTTCGCATCGCGCGTGCCGGGCGGGTTTTCGGCCCCCCCACGACGCCTGCCGTGGCCCGGCGGACACGGCGACCCGTGCGGGTTCGACACTCCGTCAGCGGGAGCGCACCGCTGGCGTGGTAGGGTCGCCCCCGCCATGAGCCTCCCCGCGCTGCTCGACGCCCCCGCCACCCGCATCGAAGAGATCGCGGCGTGGCTCGACGAACGCACCCACGCCGAGCGGGTCGACGCCACCCGCTCGCTCCACCGCACCCAGCAGCGCGCCCTCTACACGCGCGCCTCACTCGCCCCGGCCATCACGCTGGAGCACTTCGTCCCCCCGGAGCGCCCCGACCGCACGGAGGTGCGCCACCACGGGAAGAACACCCTCCCCGTCCCCGGCACCTTCCGCACCTTCCAGAAGCGCTTCTGCCGCCCGACGGACGGCTCCGCGCGGCTCTTCGGGTACAATCAGGGGACGTCGGAGAAGTGGTTCGGCCCAGGGTATTTCGTCGCGAAGTACACCACTGGCAACCCCGTGTGGGCGGCGCGCGGTGACGTGGTGGTCGACTACTTCGAAGTCCCCGACGGGCCCGTCGCCGAGACCTGGCCGCCCGTCATCCCCAACAGTCAGGGGCTCCAGCGCTTCGTGTTCGACGGGACGCGCGACTTCATGCGGCGCGTGTCGAAGCACGTCGCCATCGGCGCGGCCTACAAGGGCGAGCGCTCGCTCGATCACTACTTCGTGCTCGTGCGCGAAGACGTCTGAGCTCACCCGCCCGGCAGCGCGAGCGGCGCGCCGAGCCCGACGCCCCGCGCCGTCCCCGTCATCGCCCGCACCATCGCCCGCTCCAGCGGCGCCACCACGCGAGACAGCGGCATGCACACGTCACGGATCCACCCGAGCGGCACGAGGTCGCTCTGAAACCACGGCGTGAGCCAGCGGGTCGCGTACTCGTAGAAGCCCAGGTGCGAGCGCCGCGACCGCGAGTACGCGTCGAGCGCCGCCGCGGGGGTCTCGTGCGCGGCGAGCGCATCGGCGAGCACCATCGCGTCCCACAGCGCGAGGTTGGCCCCCTGCCCGAGCTGCGGGCTCATCGCGTGGGCGGCGTCGCCGAGGTACACCACGCGGTCGGTGTTCCAGGGGTACATCGAGACGTCGTGGTAGCGGGTGAAGACGAACGCATCGAGGTCGCGGGCCTGCGCGAGCGGCGCCTCCAGAGCGGGCATGAACGCCAGCAGCTCGCGCTTGAAGGCGTCGAACCCCCTCGCCCGCCATGCGTCCACCCGGTCGGCCCGCAGCGAGTAGAACACGCTCACTCGCTTCGGTCCGCTCCCCTCGCCCGGCCCGAGGCCCGTCGGCAGCGCCCCCACCATCCGCCGCGTGCCGTCGACCACCTGGTACAGCTCCCGCGCCGCGCCGCCCGCCTCGTCATCCGCGATGAACCACAGCGCCCCCCACGGGTACGGCCGCACGCGCTTGCGAATCGCGGTGTCATCGCGGAGCTGCGAGCGCGCGCCGTCGGCCACCACGCAGAGCTCGTGAGGACCGAGCCGCTCACCCTGCTTCGTCACGAACGCGAGCCCGTCGCCCTTCCGTTCGAGGTCGGTCACCTCGACGCCGAGCGCGAGCTTCACGCCCTCCTTCTGCGCGGCGGCGTAGAGGAGTTCGAAGAGCACGCCGCGGTGGATGCCGTAGCCCTGGTGCGCGCCGGGGATGGCCGCGTAGCGCAGGTGAAAGAGCGTGCGGCGGGCGAGCGTCTCGCAGCGCAGCACGTCCACGGGCTGGGCCCGCGCGAGGGCCGCGTCGAGCAGCCCGAGACGTCGCAGCACGGCCTGCCCCGTCGGCTGAAACATCACCCCCGCCCCGACGGGCGACGGGCGCTCGACGCGCTCGTAGACGGTGACGGCGTGGCCCGCCCGCGCGAGGAAGGTGGCCGCCGCCGCGCCCGCCGTCCCGCACCCGATCACGCCGATGTCGAGTCGACGGCTCATCGGAGGGAGTGGCTCTGCACGGCTTCGTGGCCCTCTCCCCCGCTGCCGCGCGCCCCTCTCCCGCGGGTGCGGGAGCGGGGCTTCCCACGCCACCACGCGGGCGATGGACTGGGAGCTTGGGCGTGGGTTGCTCGTTGGCACTCGCACCACTGCGCCCGCTCCGTCGCGCGCTGAAGCGTTGGCCACACGTTGTCGGCGCGAACCTGAAGGCGCACTGCATCGCTGGCACCCACGTCACCAAGGCCGGTCGCCAGGACGCCACCGATACCCGTAGCGTCGCACCCGCGTGGCCTCGCCGCTCCGCTGCGACGAGCATAGCGGTGCGAGTGCCAACGAGCAGCCCACGCCCAACCTCCCTGTGCAACGACCGCGTCGTGGCGTGGGAAGCCCCGCTCCCGCACCCGCGGGAGAGGGGCGCGCGGCAGCGGGGGAGAGGGCCGCGACACCCGCTCGCACCTCCAGAAAACACCTGCAACCAGACCAGTTCCAGACATGGCTCCCGCGCCATGCCATGAACGGATCGGGCGCGCGCCGTCGCGCAGGGTGAGGTCTCGCATCGCCGTCACTGCATCGGCGCCCGCCAGCGCGTGAGCTCCATCATCGGGCGGTGGAGGTACTGCTCGCAGCCCGGGCCGATGGAGTTGGTCTCCTCGTAGTGGTCGCCCGGCGCCTCGGCGAGGTACGGCAGCCCCGAGTGGAGCACGTAGTTGAGCGAGGGGACGATGTACCCCAAGAAGTCCTCCGTCAGCCCGCCGACGAAGGCGTAGCGGACGCCGGGGTTCATCAGCATGAGGTCGCGGAGGTACGGGGGCCGCGGGGCCATCGAGAGGTCGGGCGCGTTGGGCATCTCGCGCAGCGTCGTCTGGCCCCACGACCAGCGGCTGTCGTAGCCCACCCACAGCTCGGGGTGAAGCTCGCCCGGCGCCGTGATCACCGCCACCGGACCCACCTGGAAGTACGTCACCCGCGAGCGGACCCAGGCGCGGTTCATCGCGCTGAGCGGCAGACGCGTGTTGAAGTTGAAGAGCTCGCGATCGAAGATCCCCGAGTTGAAGAAGATGCCGTACCCGATGTTCTCCACCGCCGCGTGGATGGGGGCGGTGCGGTAGCTGAGCGCCACCTCGCGGGTCTCCATCCCGTCGCGCTGCAACGCCTGGAGCGTGAGCCGCGCGACGTTGGTCCCCGCGAGCTCCGCCTTCCGGAAGCCGGCCTCGCTCACGGGCATCCCCATGCGGTCGCGCGGGTGCACGCCGCCGCCGGGGCCCAGCTGTCCGCCGAGCGCGCCGTTGACGAACACCGTCATCCCCCCGACGCCCGGGATGCTCTCGTCGGGGAGGCCGTTCTCGATCGTGTCGCGGAGCCAGTGGACGTAGTCCGCCGAGAGCTCGTTGTTCCTCGACCCCGTGTACTCCGGGTGGGCCGCCCAGTTGACCCACGTGGCCACCGTGCGCGTGGGCATCGCGTCGTCGACAAACTGAACCGCCGTCACCGTCGGGTCGTAGAGCTTCGGGTCGCGCGTGTCGTTGACGTAGTCGAGCGTCGATCCCATCGCGTCGACCGTCACCGTCTGGGCCACCCGCATCCGCACGGGCCGCGCCCCCATCACCGCCGCCCGCAGCGCCGCCGCCGTCCTCTGGCGCACCAGGGCCATGTAGGCAGGCACCCGGCCCGTCGTCCCGAAGTCACGGCCCCACAGGCCCACCGTGTCCACGGCCTCGTGGACGTGCGTCGACGAGACGATCACCTTGTCGATGCCCATTCCCTGCAGCGACGGGTCGGCGCGGATGAGGTCGATCTCGTTGATGAAGTACCCCACGCAGTCGATGACGGCCCACGCCACCGTGATGTCGTTGTAGCGGAAGGCGAGCGCGCGCACCTCCAGCCGGTCGTGGACGCCGCGGGCGGGGCGGTTGTGCCCGAAGCCCGCGATCCACACGCCGTCGAACTCCATGTTGCCGTTGGCGTCGACGAAGGGCTCACCCTCGTCGTACGCGCCGTCCATGTCGCGGTCGGTCCACGTCTCGGTGATCGTGGGGGTGATGTCCTGCTTCGCCACGCCCACCAGCAGCCGGTTGTCGCCCGTCCCACGGCAATGGTCGCGGCCGGGGCACCAGTCGTCGGGGCCCATGTAGGGCGTCGGGTCGGGCGGGCGCGCGTCGACGGCGACGTCCGCGGTGACGTCCGTGGCGACGGCGGCGTCCGGCGTGGCCGACGGTGTTTCCGTACACCCGAGCGCGAGGAGGATCACCCAGGAGAGGCGCTTCATGGTCGCGATCGTATGCGGGCCGCGGGGCCTCGCGCCAGCCTCGATCGTAGGGTAGAAGACGCCCCGTTCGCGCCACCCTCCCGCACCCTACACCGACCCCACCGACCATGAACGCCCACGACCGCCTCCGGCGGATCTACCAGTCCAAGCCCGTCATCCTCGCCCCCATGGAGGACGTCACCGACGCCGTCTTCCGCCGCGTGTGCCGCGGCCTCGGGGCGGAGTTCTGCGTGACGGAGTTTGTCAACGTCGAGGGGCTGCTGCGCGGCTGCAAGCGCGCCCGCCGCAAGCTCACCCTGGCCCCCGACGACCAGCCCACCGCGATCCAGATCTACGGCTCCGACCCCGAGCGCCTCGCCGAGGCCGTCGAGGTGGCCGAAGAGGCCGGTCCCGTGGCCATCGACATCAACTGCGGCTGCTGGGTGCCGAAGATCGCCGGCCGCGGCGCGGGCGCGGGCTGGCTCCGCGACCCCACCGCGATGGTGGCGATGGCGAAGCTGGTGGTGTCGCGCACGAAGCTCCCGGTGACGGTGAAGACGCGCATCGGGTACGGGCCCGAGAGCCACATGCCCATCGTCGACCTCGCGCGGCGCCTCGAAGACGCGGGCATCGCGGCCCTCACGCTCCACTGCCGCACCGCCCAGATGGGCCACGACGGCAAGGCCGACTGGGCCTGGGCGAAGCGGGCCCGCGAGGTGGTGACCATCCCCGTCATCGTCAACGGCGACGTGAAGAGCGCCGCCGACGCCGAGCGGGCGATGCGCGAGACGGGCTGCGAGGGCGTGATGGTGGGCCGCCGCGCCATCGATCACCCGTGGGTGTTCCGCGAGGCGAAGGCGCTGCTGGAGACGGGCGTCGAGGCGCCGCCTCCCACCATCGACGAGCGCATCGACCTCTGCCGCGACCACCTCCTCGCCAACGTCGCCGCCCGCGGCGAGGAGCGCGGCGTCCCCTGCACGCGCCGCCACCTCACGGGCTACCTCCGCGGCCTCCCCGGCGCCGCGGTGCTGCGTCAGACGCTGGTGACCACGCACACCCTCGCGGGCTGCCTCGCGATCCTCGACGAGGCCCGCGCCCGTCGCTTCCCCGCCGAGCGCCCGATGGAGGCCACCGCGTGAACGACCTCATCGCCGCCTACCCCGACCACCTCGCCCGCCTCGCCGACGGCTACGCCCGCGCCCTCACCGCGCACGGGTGGGACGCGGTGGTGATTCACTCCGGCGTCGCCCGCAAGCGCGTCGACGTCGACGACCAGTACTGGCCCGTCCGCCCGACGCCGCACCTCCAGCACTGGGCGCCGCTCGCCGAACCCGACGCGTTTCTGGTGGTGCGCGCGGGGCACCGACCGACGCTCCTCCGCGTGACGCGCTTCGACTTCTGGGAGCACGCCTTCGCCCCCGAGAGCGACCACTTCGTCGCCCACTTCGACCCAGTCTCCCTCGACGACGCGGGCGCCGCGAAGCATCACCTCCCCACCGGCCGCGTGGCCTTCATCGGCGACGACCGCGCCCGCGCCGCCGCCCTCGGCTTCGCGGACGATGCGGTGAACCCGAGCGCGCTCGTGGCGGCCCTCGACGCCCTTCGCACGCTCAAGACGCCCTACGAGGTCGCGTGCCTGGCCGAGGCCAACCGGCGCGCGGCGCTGGGCCACGACGCGGTGCTCGCGGCCTTCCGCGACGGCGACGACATCGAGCTCGACCTGCACCTCGCCTACCTCCGCGCCACCCGCCAGGACGACCCCGAGACCCCGTACAAGAACATCGTCGCCCTCGGCCGCAACGCCGCGACGCTCCACCACGTGAGCTACGGGCGGCGTCCCGCAGGTGCGGGTGCGCTCCTCCTCGACGCGGGGGCGACGTGCATGGGCTACTGCTCGGACATCACCCGCACGTGGGTGCGGGGCCACGGCGCAGCGGCCGACACCTTCCGCGCGCTCGTGGCGGGCGTCGAGGCGATGCAGCGACGGCTCTGCGCGGCGGTGCGTGAGGGCGATCCCTACGAGGCCCTGCACGACCGCTCGCACCGCGAGGTGGGCGACATCCTCCGCGACGTGGGCGTGCTGAAGACGAGCGGCGACGAAGCCGTGGCGAAAGACGTCACCCGAGCGTTCTACCCCCACGGCCTCGGGCACTCGCTCGGGCTCCAGTGCCACGACGTGGGCTGCGCGCTGGTGAAGCCGCGGGCTGACAACCCCTTCCTCCGCAACACCTCCGTCATCGCGCAGGGGCAGACCTTCACCATCGAGCCCGGCGTGTACTTCATCGACGGGCTCCTCGCGCCGCTCCGCGAAGGTGCGCATGGCAGCGACGTCGACTGGCGGCTCGTCGACGCGCTCGCTCCCTTCGGCGGCGTGCGCATCGAAGACGATGTCGTGGTGAACGGCAGCGGACCCGGCGCGATTCGCAACCTCACCCGCGAGCACCTCCCCCTCGGCGGCGGGTCCGTGTAGACAGAACCGCAACTTCAGTCGAAAAGCGGCGCCGTGTAGGTGCGGGTAGTACGGTCGGGTCGCGGCCATGGCAAACTACCCCGAATCGCTGGACAACGACCCTGACGGCGTGAGCACCGCGCTGGAGGTTGGCGCCACCTTCTGGCTCCGCGGCGACTACGCGGACGCGGTGAAGTGGCTGCGGAAGGCGGTCGACGCGGCCTTCGACGAGGGGGCCGACGAGCGGGGGCTCGAGCTCTCCAAGGTGGCGGCGTTGCTGGCGACGACGGTGCCGACGACGCCCGCGCCGCCGCCGCCGTCGTCGCTCCCCGAGCCCGTGGAGCCTGCGCCGATGCCGTCCAAGCCCCCGCCGCCCGCGGTGGTGGAGCAGGCGGCGGAGGTGATCCCGCCGCCGACGGTTCCGCTGGTGTCGATGCGGCCGACGATCTCTTCGTCGGGGCTGCCGCTGGCCCGCACGTCGGCGCGCGCCTCGGAGGCGGTGTCGGAGCCGAAGCCGGCGAGCGCGACGAGCACCATCCAGGGGACGGGCGAGGCCCGCGAGCCCGCGATGCTGACGCCCTTCGCGATGCCGCGGCGCGTGCCGACGCCCCGCGCGGTGGAGGCCGTCGCGAAGACCGAACCCACCGCGCAGGAGGTCAACGAGCGCACGCCCACGCGCCCGCTCGACGAGCCCTCGGTGGAGGAGCTGGTCCACTCGGCCTTCCCCGAACCGCCCGAGGCCCCGAAGCCCCGCGTCCGCACCCGCGTGTGGAACTCCACCGACGCCCTCCGCGTCGCCGTGTCGCGCGAAGGCGAGAAGACCGTGCTGCGCATGTTCGACGGCACCGACCTCGCCGAGGGGGAGATCGAAGCGGTGCTGGTGGGACTCAGCGGCGGCCCTGAACTCGCCGAGATGCTTCGTGTTTTCGGTGATGAGTAGATTTCATCGGCCGAAAAGGGCTGATTGATTCTCTCTCGAAGGAGGTCGGGATATGGTAGCGCAGGCGATCCGCGAATCTGAGATGCCGATGTTTGCAACCAGGCAGCAGGGAGACGACCGCGGTCAACCGCGCGTCCCCTCACGCGTGGGGCGCTTCGACCTCGTGACCCGGATCGGCGTCGGGGGGATGGCGAGCGTCTACCTCGGGCGCGCGGGCTCCACGCTGCGCTTCGGCCGCTCCTTCGAGCGCCTGGTGGCCGTGAAGGTGATGCACCCGCACCTCACCAACGACGAGGCCTTCGTGGGGATGTTCTTCCACGAGGCCCGCGTGGCGGCGAGCATTCAGCACCGCAACGTGGTGAGCATCCTCGACGTGGGGATGGAGGACGAGACGCTCTACGCCGTGATGGACTACGTCGAGGGCGACACGCTCGCGGCGATCCAGGGGACGGCGGCGGCGCTGGGGCGGGGCGTTCCGCTCGGGGTGACGCTGCGCATCGTGCTGGATGCGCTGGCGGGCCTCGACGCGGCCCACGAGCTGCGCGACGAGGCGGGCGATGCCATGCAGGTGGTTCACCGCGACGTCACCCCGCAGAACATCCTCGTCGGCGTCGACGGCGTCGCGCGGCTGACGGACTTCGGCGTCGCACGCGCCCGCGGCTGCCTCGTACAGACCCACCACGGGATGCTCAAGGGCAAGCTGTCGTACATGGCCCCCGAGCAGCTCGAAGGGATGCCCCTCGACCGCCGCACCGACCTCTTCGCGATGGGCGTGACGCTCTGGGAGACGCTCGCGCTGCGCCGCCTCTTCCCGGGCCGCAACACCTACGAGCAGGCCCGCCGCGACGCGCGGGCGCCGTACCGCTCGCTGCTGGAGTTCTCCCGCGCGGTGCCGCCGGCGCTCGACGCCATCTGCCGCCGCGCCCTCGCCCACGACCCCGACGAGCGCTTCGCCACCGCGGCGGAGATGGGCGACGCGATCGAGCGGGAGTTTCACGACCTCATCGCGACGTCGCAGGAGCTGGGCGCGTTCATCTCGGCGGTGTCGCGCGAGAAGATCGAGCGCGAGCACGATGCCATCCGCGTGGCCGCCCGGCCCGAGAAGCCCGCGTCGCGCTCGGCTCGGGGTCTGCTGCGTTGGGTGTCGCCGTCGACCCCGCCCCCTGCCCCGACGCCCGTGCGTTCGGCGATGCTCGGGGCTGCGGCGGATGCGTCGATGCTGGAGCCGATCCCGCTGGTGCCGCGGCGCAAGCGGCGGTCGATCGTGCGGGCGCCGACGCTGCCGTCGGGGGGCTTCTTCCCGCAGAACGAGAGCGCGCCGCGGGCCGACGACCACAGCGAGTCGGTGACCAAGGAGCTTCCGCTGCGACCGCCCGCGACGTCGGGCCGCGCGGAGCTGCCGTCGTCCGAGGTGCCCGCGCCGATCGCGCCGGTGGAGCAGAAGGCGACGGAGGCGAAGGCGGTGGTGCGGTGGAAGCCGCTCGCGGCGGCGCCGGTGGCGGTGCGCGACGGCGACCCGCACGCGTGGCTGGCGGAGGTGCTCGCGGTGGTGGTGCTGCTCGCGGTGGCGGGGATGATCGCCTGGACGACGCTGCGCTGACCCCAGTGCACCTCGGGTAGCGCGTCGTGCGTCTCGGGGGGTAGTGCGTCGTGCGTCTCGGGGGGTAGTGCGTCGTGCGTCTCGGGGGGTAGTGCGTCGTACGTCTCGGGGGGTAGCGCAGCGCCCAGCATCGCCCAACGGCCCAGGGTTGGGGGGGGGGGGGGGGGGGGGGGGGGTGGGGGGGGGA
>JBILLV010000627.1:0-2979 GCA_044375895.1 Polyangiales bacterium
CGCGAGCCGCTCGCTCGCCCCCGCGCCGAGGAAGAGGGCGGGCTCCACGCCTTGCATCGGGGACGCGTAGCTCCCCATCACGCGGGTCACCGGGCGCGGCTGCCCTGGCAGGAAGGTCTCGACGCGTGCCCCCGCGCCGCGCGCGTTGCTGAGCGTGCCGCGGAGGCGGAGCGAGAGGCCATGACCCCCCGTCACCTCGTTGCGGTACACCCGCGGGGGCTCGCCGAAGCCGCCGACGATGAGGTCGACATCGCCGTCGCCGTCCGGGTCGCCGAGCGCGATCGAGTGCCACTGGCCGGGGCGGTCGAGGTGGGTGAGCGCGGTGATGTCGGCGAAGTGGAGGGACGAGGCGTTCCAGAAGGCGGTGGTGCGCTGCGGGCCGACGGCGTACTTCGGGTTGTACGCCGTGGTCTCGTCGTCGCCGTGCGTGGTGACGAGGTCGTCTCGCCCGTCGCGGTCGAGGTCGACGAGGGCTGAACCCCACGGCAGCATCTCGCGCCGCGGCCCCATGATCTCGCGGAAGGGCATCCAGTCCGAGCGATCGACCCACGGCGGCGCGGCCGTTCCCCGGAAGACCGCGTGCATCGGGTTGAACGCGATGAACATGTCGATCAGCCCGTCGTCATCGAGGTCGCTCCACGTCGCCCCCATCGGCGCGCGGCACGCGATCGTGGGGCAGCCGTCGTCGAGGTAGCGAAACGACGCGTCGCGCGGGGTCGGATCGAAGCCGTCGAAGCGCGTGTAGCCATCGTCCCCGACGGCGCCCGCGCGGAAGAAGGCGTGCTGCGAGTCGGCGCACAGCCAGCCCACCGCACCGATCACCAGCGCGTCGCCGAAGAGCGGCGCCGCGACGGCGGTGTACGCGCCGCCGCGGAAGTCGCCGCGGATGAGGTCGGGGCGATCTTCGTAGGTCCGGAGGCCCGTTCGAAGGACGGGGTGGATCGCGCGGCAGGTCGAGCAGCAGCCGTTGTCGGCGTAGAGGAGGTCGAGCCAACCGTCGGCGTCGAGGTCGGTGAGGGCGATGGACTGGAGCTGGAACGCCGGCGCCATCCCGGGTGCATCCCGCACGGCGGGGGTGCCTTCGAAGCGACCGCCGCCGAGCCCGTAGAGGATCTCGACGTGGCCGCTCACCTCGGCGAGGCTCTGCCCCGGGCGGATCATGTCCGGCTGCAGCCCGAGGACGTCGACGTGTCCGTCACCGTCGACGTCGCTCACCAGCACGGGGATGACGCCGGCGGGGAGGTCGAGGTCGGGCGCCGCGCGCAGCACGCCTCCAGCGAGCCGCCACACCAGGGGCGCGCCCGGCCCGGTCGGCGTCGGGTCGCGGTGCGTGAGCACCACCTCGTCGCGCCCGTCGCCGTCCATGTCGACGAACACGCCGCCCGCTTTGAGCCGTCGCCCCCGCGCGTCACCGGGCCGCGGAAACACGCCGGGTTGCAGCGCGCTCGGCGTGATGTCGATGAAGCCTGCGCCGAGTGTGGCGGGCGGTGACGAGGGCAGGGGTCCTGGGTCTTGCCGTGGTCGCAGCGGGCGCTGCTCGAGCCCATCGCAGGCCACCATCGAAGCGCCCGCTGCCAGCACCCAGGGCAGAAGGCGAGCGCCGCGAGGGACGCAACCCGACGCGAGGGAGACCATAGGGTGCGGACGGTAACACCTCCTTGCAGGGTGGCGCGCCATTCACCCGACCGGCGCGGCGCCGCGGCGCGAGCCCACGAACGAGCCAAAGGTCTACGAGGGCGGCTCGACGTGGATGGTCAGCTCGGCGTGCGGGTGATCGACCGCCAGGGCGCGCTCCACCGCGTCGCAGAGCCGGTGCGCCACCTCCACCGTCATCTCGCCCGGCACCACCATGTGAACGTCGCAGAAGCTGTGCGCCCCCGCCCGCCGCATGCGGAAGCCGTGCACCTCCAGCGCGCCGCCGGCCTGTGCCGACTCCGCGATGACGCGCGCTACGGCGGCGGACTCGGTCGGGTCGAGCGTCTCGTCCATCAGCCCGCCCACCGAGCGCCGCACCAGGCCCCACCCCGTCGCGAGGATCTGCAGCGCCACCAGCACGGCGAGGATGGCGTCGAGCGCCCACCACCCGGTCACCTTCGCCGCGGTGAAGCCCACCAGCACGCCCACGCTGGTGACGACGTCGGTGAGCACGTGGCGCCCGTCGGCCTCCAGCGCGAGCGAGCGCAACGCCTTGCCCCGACGCAGGAGGTAGAAGCCGAGCGCGCCGTTGCACCCCGAGGCCACGAGCGACCACGCCATCCCCGCGCCGAACGCGTGGGCCGGCGTCGGGTGCCAGATGCGGGGAAACGCCTCGCGGAGGATCAACCCCGACGCGATCAGCACCAGCGCCCCTTCGAGCACGGCGGAGAAATACTCCGCCTTGCCGTGACCGAAAGGGTGGTCGGCGTCGGGGGGGCGTGAGGCGACGCGGACGGCGATCCACATCGCGATCGCGGCCACCACGTTGACGATGGACTCCAGCGCGTCGGAGCCGAGCGCCACGGAGCCCGTGACGCGCCACGCGATGGTCTTCAGGGTGAGGACGGCGCAGCCGGTGGCGACGCTGACGAGGGCGGCGCGCTCCATCGAGCGGTCGGGGACGGCGGCGGGAGCGGACACCTGCACGGCTAGGCCAGCGCCTGTTCGATGGCGCCGACGAGGCCCTGCGCGGCGATGCGCTCGGCCTCTCCGAGACGTCCCTTCGGGTCACAACGCTTCAGGAGCGCCTCCGCCTGACGGATGCCCTGGGCGGCGAGCGGGGTCGCCGCGGCGAGGGGGCGGAGCAGCGCGAGCATGGTCTCCAGCGTCGAGCGGTCGTCGCGTCCGTCGCGGAGGAAGCGGACGCGGCCCTCGGGGCGCGCGCACTGGTCGCGGACGAAGCGTTCGAGCCAGCGGGAGACGGCGTCGATGCGCTTCCACTCCAGGCGGTCGGGCGTGTCGTTGGGGGTGTGGTACGTCGCCGGGCGCGGTCCCGTCAGAAGG
>JBILLV010000628.1:0-2955 GCA_044375895.1 Polyangiales bacterium
GTGGTCGTTCTCGCGCTACCTGCCGGGGTGCCTCGAGGTGCTGGAGAACCCCTGGATCCAGTGGGCCTGCGTGCTCCCCCGCGAGGTCGACACGCCGATGCACGACGCGGCGCGGGCGATGGGCGAGCGGGCCATCGCCGCCCTCGGCCTCGACGACGGGATGACCCACATGGAGTGGTTCGAACGCACCGACGGGACCTTCGCCATCGGCGAGATCGCCGCGCGCCCGCCGGGGCCGCAGCTCCTGCAGATGACCGGCCTCGTCCACGACGTCGACCCGTACCGGGCGTGGGCGCGGGCCGAGATCGACGGGGCCTTCGACGCCCCCTGGGCGCGGCGGTACGCGGCGGGGACGGCCTTCGTGCGCGGCATCGGGCGCGGTCGCGTGAAGGCGCTGACGGGCGTCGGGGAGACGTGGGAGGCGATCCACCCGTGGCTGGTGGAGGCGAAGCTGCCGACCATCGGCAAGCGCAAGGTCGAGAGCTACGAGGGAGACGGCTACGTGGTCGTGCGCGCCGACACGACGGCGAAGGTGCGCGAGCTCATCACCACGATCGTCGAGACGCTGCGGGTGCACTATGAAGCCTAGCCACCACCCCGAGCTCCGCGGCGTCGCCCGCTGGCTGCCGCGCGGCATCGCGCGCACGTGGCTGCTCCCGCTCCTGCAGCGGCTTCCGGTGCCGTCGGGTCCGCTCCCCGCGGGCATCACCGTCACCGAGCGCGGGCTGCCCGGACGCGGCGGCGCGGCGGTGCGCATCCTGAACGCCCCGGCGGGCGGAGCGGCCCGACCGGCGATCCTCTGGATCCACGGCGGTGGCTACGTGATGGGTCGCGCGAAGGTCGACGACGCGCTGTGCGGGCGCCTCGCCCAGCGCCTCGACGCGACGGTCGTCTCCGTGGACTACCGCGTGGCGCCGCAGCACCCGTTTCCCACGCCGCTCGACGACTGCCTCGCCGCGTACGAGCTGCTGCACCGCGAGGCCGCGTCCCTCGGCGTCGACCCCACGCGCGTCGTCGTCGGCGGCGCGAGCGCGGGCGGCGGGCTCGCGGCGGCGCTGGTGCTCCGGGCGCACGACCGCGGGCTCCCGGCGCCGGTGCTCCAACTGCTGCTCTACCCGATGCTCGACGACCGCACCGTCCTCCGCGACATCGACGACACCCTGCACCGCGTCTGGAACCCCACCAGCAACCGCGTGGGCTGGGCCTCGTACCTGGGCCGCGCCCCCGGCAGCGACGACGTGCCCGACCACGCCGCCCCCGCGCGCCGCCGCGACCTCACGGGACTCTGCCCGGCGTGGATCGGCGTGGGCACCGCCGACCTCTTCCACGACGAGGACGTCACCTACGCCGAACGCCTTCGCGCCGCGGGCGTCGCCGTGACGCTCGACGTGGTCGACGGCGCCTTTCACGGCTTCGACGTCGTGGCCCCCCACACCGCCGTGAGCCGCGGCTTCTTCGAAGCCCAGGTGGCGGCCGTGAAGCGCGCGTTCGAACGCGTGGGCTGACCGCTGGCCCCGCGGTGGCGGGCGCAATCTTGTGCCCATCCCCACGCGCTGGCGATAGTCTCCGCCGCATGAGCGACCTTGTCTCGCAGGCCCACGCGCTCTGCCTCGCGGTCGACGGCGTCGACTGGCGCGCCGACGTGGTGCAGCACGCCATCGTGGGCATCCACACGGCGTGGCCCGAGGCGTCACGCGACGAGCGCGAGGCGGCGATGGAGGCCCTCGTGGCGCGGCTCGCCCGGGCCCGCCTCGACGACGCGGACGGCATCGCGCACCTCGCGATCACGGGCGGCGCGCTGGTCGAGTCGGGCGCGTCACCGCGGGCCTTCGGGGAGGCGATGCTCGCGGCGCTCCCGTCGGTGCTCGAGGCCGCGCGGCGCTTCGCGAACCAGTGCCTCGCGGGCGTCGACCCCGAGGAGGAGCGCGTCGCCGAGGAGGACACGGTGGGCTTCATCGACGGCGTGCCGATCGCCCGCGCGCGCTTCCAGGCGCACCTCGCGGGCGATCGGGTAGGAGCCTGCGCGGTGGCCTACCTGCGCGAGTGGGTGCTCCCGACCGTCGCGTGTCTCACCCGCGACCGCGCGCTGCTCGCCCGCTTCACCCGCGACGAGCGCCTCGTGGGCCTCGCGGCGGCGCTCGGCGAGTCGGAGGCGTCGTGGCTCACGAAGCTCGCGAGCACCCAGCTCGACGCGCCGTGGCGGGTGGTCTGCGTCGACGTGGGGCGCGCCTTCGAGGTGCGCGTCGACGGGGTGTGCTCCAACTTCGAGCTCCACGCGCTGGTGGCCGACGCGCTCGTCGAGCGGGGCGTACCGGGCAACCGCAACCCACGCGACGTGCTCGATGTCGTGCGGGGCCTGAGCGACGAGGCCGAGCGCACCTACGTGGAGGGGGTGTTCGAGATGTTTGTCCCCGCGGCCCTCGAAGCGCTCACGCGACCCGAGCGGCAATCGCCCCTCAAGCTCACGGTGTGGAACGAGGGGGCCCCCACGGACGTCCCCGTCTTCGAAGGCCGCCGCACGGTGCTCGTGACCGCGCCCGTGTGGAAGCGCACCTGGAACGGCGGCCGCCCCTTCTCCGCGCTGCGTGCGGCGGTGACGGTGGAGCGCGAGCTCTCGGGCGACGAGCACGCCGCCCTGCTCGCGCGGATGCGAGACGCCGCTACCGCGGGCAGTACCAGCTCGGCGGCGGCTGCGGGTCGATCTCCCGCGTGAGCAGCGACAGCGTGTAGAAGAGCACGTCGAAGAGGAGCATCGTCGCCCCGAGGCGCGTCGCTCCGAGCACCACCGCGGGGTTGCCGAGCTTCGCGGCGACGCGCGCCCACCCGCCGAGCGCCCAGGCCGCGCCGCCCGCCGCGAGGCCCGCCGCGAGCGACATCGCCGAGCGCCCGTACCAGTCCATGCCGAGGGTCTCCACCGACGACGCGATGACCCAGCGGCGTTCGAGCGGGAGGTAC
>JBILLV010000629.1:0-2949 GCA_044375895.1 Polyangiales bacterium
TGCTGGTTGCGCCACCGCACGGCGTGTCGGGGGTCGTCGGCGCGCGGCACCGCCCCGACGGCGCCGGCGCCGAGCCCGAGGTAGGCGTCGCCGCGCCAGTACGCGAGGTTGTGGTCCGAGCGCTGCGCCGGGCGGGCGTAGTTGGACACCTCGTAGTGGGCGAGACCCTCCGCGGCGAGCGTCGTCTCGATCGCCTCGTAGAGGGTCGCGGTGTCGTCGTCGGTGAGCCGCGGGAGTCGCCCCTTGCGGGCCAGCTCGCCGAAGCGCGTCGCGGGCTCGATCGTGAGCGCGTAGCACGACAGGTGGTCGGCCCCTTCGCCCACCAGCGCGCGGACGTCGTCCACCAACTCGTCGCGCGACTGCTCGTGGAGCCCGAACATCACGTCGGCGGTCACCCGCAGCCCGCCCGCCGCCACCGCCCCCCGCAGCGCCGCGAGCGCGCCGGCCGCGTCGTGGAGGCGCCCGAGGTAGCGCAGGTGGTGATCGCGCAGCGACTGGACGCCGAGGGACACGCGCGTGACGCCGCGGTCGCGCAGAGACGCCGCGCGGTCGCGGTCGAGCGACGTGGGGTTGCACTCCACCGTCACCTCCCCCACCGGACCGTGGGCCGACACCGCGGCGATGACGGCGCCGAGGGCGTCATGGTCCCACAGGCTGGGCGTGCCGCCGCCGAAGAAGAGGGAGAGCGGCGTGAGGCCGTCGGGCAGCGCGGCCACCCGGAGCTCCAGCTCGCGCTGCACGGCCGCGGCGTACGCGGCGTGAGGGATGCGCGCCGGGGCGATGGCCTCCGTCGCGAAGTCGCAATAGGGGCAGCGTTGGAGGCACCAGGGGAAATGGACGTAGATCGCGGCCCGCACGTGGGTGAACCCTCCTACCACAACGGCAGGGCGCGACACGGCTGCGGCGCTGGGGCGGGGGGTGGTTTATCCTCCGCCGCGATGATGGTTCGGCTGCTGGTGCGCGAGTCGCTGTACACGACGCTGTGGCTCGTCGCCGTGACGGCCGCCACCTTCGCCGGCCTCGACCTCGCGAGCGATCAGGACTGGTTTGGCGCCGTCGCCCGCGCCGAGGAGATCGGCCTCGACCCCCGCACCGCCCGCACCGGCGGGCTCCCCATCTTCTGGAACAACGTCGTCGCCGACGCGCAAACGCGCACCCGCGCCGACCTCGACGCGCTCGCCACGTCCGACGCCACGGGGGCGGAGCTCCGGCTCACCGAGCGCGGCTCGGCGGCCCTCCCGACGGTGCTCGACCGGGTCCGTCGGCTGCCACCCGCGTCGCGCGGCGCGACCCTGCGCGTGCTGGCCCGCTGGTCGCGCACGCTCACGGGCCGGGAGGAGGCGCCGTCGCCGCAGGCTGGCGGGAGCGACGCGGCCGCCCTCGCCTGGTGGGATCGCTTCCAGGCCGCCCACGCGCTCGATTTTCGCGCCGCGTACGCGCAGCGACAGGCCGAGCGGATCGCGTCCCGCGACAGCCGCAACGCCGCCGAGCGCGTGGCGCGGCTGGGCACCTACGCGATCCCGAGCCTCATCGCGACGCTCGACGCGCCGCTCGATCGGGAGGGGGAGCGCCGCGTGGCCGGCGCGCTCGCGGGCCTCACCCGCATCGCCGCGCGCGATCGGGGCGCGTGGCGGGCGTGGTGGTTCGCGCGCCACCTCGAGTACGAGACGCTCTCGCCGTGGCGCCGCACGCTCGGCCACGTCACCGAGACGCGCTACGGGCAGTGGCTGGTGCGCGCGCTGCGGGGCGACCTCGGCGTGTCGCGCGTCACGGGTCACTCCGTCGGCGACGAGCTCCGCGCGCGGCTCCCGATGAGCACCCTCGCCTCGGGCCTCGGCGGGCTCCTCGCGGTGGCGGGGCTCATCGCGTTCGGCGGCGGCAAGGCGCTGCGGGGCCGCCCCTTCCAGGTGAAGCTCCTCGACCTCGCAGGCGCGCTCATCCCGGGCTCCCTCGCGTTCTTTGGTGCGTGGGCCATCGTCCTCCGCCTGTGCCGACAGGACGGCGGCGCCCTCGTGGGGGCAGCCGGGTGGCTCCGGGTGGTGCTCTCGACGGTGGCGTGCGGGGCGTTGGCGGCGCTGTGGTTTCGTCGTCCCGCGGCGCGCCTGGTGCTTCACGCGGTGCGCATCGAGGCCGAGCAGTGGGCGCGCGAGAGCCTGTCGCCGACGGGCCTTCAGGTGGTTCGACACGGGGCGCGCATCGGGGCCGCGTCGCTGCTCGCCCCGATGGCCCTCGCCGCCCCGGCGGTGCTCCTCGCGTCGCTGGCCGTCGAGCTGGTGTTCGGCTTGCGCGGCATGGGCGAGCTCACCGCGCGGGCGCTGGCTCGCGTCGACGGCCCGTGGATCCTCGCGGCGGCCGTCACGCTCGTTCCGCTGCTGCTCGCGCGGCGGTGGGCGCTCGGGGTGCTGGCGTGGCTCCTCGGCGTGCGGGAGGGGGAGACGCGCGTGTCGCCACAGTCGCCGCCCGCGAACGCACCGGCGCCCGCCGCCGCGCCCTGAGGCTGACACCCATGCCGGTCAGTTGGCGTAGGCCGAGCTCGATTCCGCCCCCGTGATGCGCATCGACGGGCTCGGCCTCCATCCCCCGCTCGCTATCGCTCGCGCGTTCCCCCTTCCTCCGGCGCAGGAAGCGCCAGAGGAAGGGGACGTTGAGGCCACTGTAGGGCGGCGAGACGCGCCTCACACTGCACCATTGCTTCGCCCTGCACCGCACCACTGCTTCGCCCTGCGCCGCACCACTGCTTCGCCCTGCGCCGCCCCACTGCTTCGCCCTGCGCCGCCCTGCGCCGCCCCCGCGCTGCCGGGCGGAGCAGCGGTCCGGCGGGGGTTGCGCACCGCCGCACGACGGTGCGCCGATGGCCCCTTCCTCTGGCGCTTCCTGCGCCGGAGGAAGGGGGAACGCGCGAGCGATAGCGAGCGGGGGATGGAGGCCGAGCGCGTCGATGCGCATCAC
>JBILLV010000275.1:0-12137 GCA_044375895.1 Polyangiales bacterium
GGCCCACCCCAGCGGCCCCGCTCGGGGTGCTCACACGCGACCGCGCCCGTCCACGGGTGGCGAATGGCGTAGCGCGCCTGGAAGGTGTTGTCGCTCGCGGGCGTCGCGTCGGTGCGGAGGCTCGCCGCAGCCCCATCCTCACGCCCCCCCGACACCGCCTCCGCCGCGCGGAACACCAGGTCGTCGCCCACGTCGTTGCGCCCGTAGCGCAGATGGATCCGCGTGAGCACGAAGCCGTCGTTTCGATCCCCTCGCGGCGACCCTCTCCCACCGGGGCCGAGCGCGAGCGTGATCGGCGCGGTCACCATCACCCGCGCGCCGTCTTCCGGCATCGGGAAGGTCCACCGCCGCACGGCGCTCTCCACGCAGCGGACCAGCGTCGGGTCGGCGATCGTGCTCTGGCTCACGATGTCGGTGACGCGTCCGCTGCCGTCGATGGTGAAGCGCGGCGCCACCTGCCCCACGAGCCCCGGCGTCTGCGCGAGGCGCTGTTCGTAGCAGTAGGTCACCTGCCCGAGGTTGCGCAGGATGACCCGGCGCACGGCCTCAGGCGGGAGGGGACCGTCGACGACCGGCGCCCCGAGCCGCGTCTCGGGCTGCGTGAGGAGCGCCGCGGCGGTCGTCGGGGCGGGCGCATCGGCGCCGAGGGTGGCGAGCTCGGCGGACGTGAGCGGATCGACGGGGCACGGGTCGCACGAGCGCGCCTGCCACGCGTACTCGGTCACCGCGGCGCCGGGGTGCTGCGCGAGCACGTGGTCGTAGAGGGCGGCGTAGAAGCGCGGGAAATCGCCGCGCACGCGGTCGTCGACGTCGAGGTTGGTGGGGACGAAGACGTTGGGGCGGTTGGCCACCTCGTAGCGCTGCCCGCGGGCGAGGATGTGGACGACGAGGTCTTGCACGCCGGGGGAGTTGAGCTGCCCGAGGCGAATGGGGAGCTCGAAGTTCGGCGCGTCGTAGTGGAAGCGCAGCGGCGAGAGCGTGGCGTGGCCGTCGACGAAGTGGACGCGCGCCGGGTCCACCCGCGCGACGAAGAACTTCATCCCGCTGCGCACATACGGTTCGAGCACGGGACCCGCACCCGCAGGGATGTTGTACCGCTCCTGCCGCAGCCACGCGTCGAGCCCCGCGGAGTCGCTCGCCGAGAGCACCACGACGTCGTACTCCCCCACCGCGAACTGGGCCTCGACGCGCACCCCGAAGCCCTGGCCCACGCCGCCCCCGCCGAAGCCGATGCCGGTGAGGCCCAGGCCCGTACCGCCGAAGACGTCGCCCTCGTAGCCGGTCTGGCAGGGGTCGCGCTCCCAGTACTCGACGAGGCGCGGCGCGGCGAGGCTGTCGAGGCGCGTGAACACCTCCGCGGGCAGCGTGCGAACGTCCTCCCGCCGCAGCACGACGGGCACCGGAACCACCATCGCGAAGCGCTCGGGCGGCCCCTGGTAGTCGTTGCGCATCGAGAGCACGGTGCGCGTCCCGTCGCGCATCAGGGCGACGGTCGTCGCGTGGTTGAAGAGCTCACCGCGCGCGTTGGCGACGTAGAAGCCGCAGAAGGCGTGGGCCGCGGAGGGCGCGCACGCGAGGGCGGTGGTGAGGGCGAGTCGTCGGAGGGATGGCATCCTTCCGGGACGGTACGCCCGATGGCCTATTCGAAGCCAACGTCCGCGAGGGCGCGGTGCAGCGCGGCGAGGTCGATGGGCTTGGCGAGGTAGCCCGTCATGCCCGCGGCGACGCAGGCCACCCGGTCGGCCTCCATCGCCGACGCCGTCATCGCGATGATGGGAACCGACCCATGCGACCCTGGCAGCGCTCGAATCGCGCGCGTCGCGTCGAGGCCGTCCATCACTGGCATGTGGTAGTCCATCAAGACCACGTCGAAGGGCTCCGACGCGACGCGCGCGACGGCCGCCGCCCCGTCGTTGGCGACCTCCACCGCGGCGCCGAGCTTGCGGAGGAGGTGCATGGCGACCCGCTGGTTGGTGAGGTTGTCCTCGACGACCAGCACGCGGGCCTGGCGCGTCAGCGGTCGCCAGGAGCGAGCCCTCGCCTCGGCCGGCGCGACCGACGCGTCGTCGTGCAAGAGCCGCAGGGTGGCGGTGAAGGTCGAGCCCCGCCCGAGCTCGCTCTGCACCGTCAACCCGCCGCCCATCAGCTGGGCGAGGCTGCGCGAGATGGAGAGCCCCAGCCCCGTCCCGCCGAAGCGCCGCGTGGTGCTCGCGTCCGCCTGGGTGAACTTCTCGAACACCAGGTCGAGCTTGTCGGGGGCGATGCCGACGCCGGTGTCGACCACGGCGAGCTCGACCACCGAAGCGCCGTCGTGGCGCTCACGCTCGCGCACGACGATGCGCACGGAGCCCGCGGGGGTGAACCGCACCGCGTTGGTCACGAGGTTGAGCAGCACCTGCCGCACCCGCCCCGCGTCGCCGAGGAAGCGCGCGGGGCACCCGCCGTCGTACTCCAGCCGCAGCTCGATGCCGCGCCCGACCGCGAGCTGGGTGCAGAGCGACACCACGGCCTCGCAGGTCGCGCGGAGGTCGAAGGGCACCGACTCGATGGTCATCATCCCCGCCTCGACCTTCGAGACGTCGAGGATGTCGTTGACCACCGCGAGCAGCGCCGTCGCCGACGAGCGGATCACCCGCGTGTACTCCGCCTGCTCCGGGTTGAGCGGCGTCTCCCCGAGGAGCGCGGCCATCCCCATGATCCCGTTGAGGGGCGTCCGCACCTCGTGGCTCATGTTGGCGAGAAACTGCCCCTTCGCGGCGCTCGCCGCCTCGGCCTTGTCGCGGGCCTCGACGAGCGACTGCTGGGCGGTGATGTTTCGCACGACCATCGCCGTGAGGTCGGCCACGAAGTGCAGGGTCGCGAGGAGGGCGTCGTCGAAGCGGTGCGGGCGGCCGCTCGCGCAGCCCATGGCGCCCACGCACTCCCCGCACACGATCAGCGGCACCCAGAGCCGCGAGCGCACGACGAAGCTGCGCGGCCCGGTGCGCGAGACGCCCGCCACGTCGTGCTCGACGTCCGGGACGTGCAGGGTCTCGCGCGTGCGAAACACGTACCCTGGGTGACGCTCCATGGCGGTGCGCTCGGCGTCGGCGCGGTCGGCCTCCGAGAACCCGCCGATCGCGATCAAGCGCAGGCGATCGGACTCCGGGTGGTGGAGGTAGACGCCCCAGTACTCGATGCCGAGCAGCTCATCGACCACCGCCGTCAGCTCGCGCACCAGCGACTCCTGGTCATGAATGCGAGCGAAGCGCGCTGTGACGGTCGCGATGTGTTCGAGCGGCTGGCTCGTCAAGTTGGAGTCCAAGTTCGTCCGATCGAACGTCGACCGCCCCGGCGGCGTCAAGCGCATTGCGGCGGCGCGGCGGCGAGGGCGGCGCGACGCAGGAGTGCGCTCATGCGTGAAACGCGCCCCAGAGGCCCCACCCGATCTGCGCGAGCCAGAGGGCGTGGAGCGCGTAGACGCCGCGCCCGTAGCGCGGGCGGCGCATCCCGACGAGCACCGCGACCCAGCAGATGAAGTAGACCCCGACGGCGCCGAGCGTCACCTCGCGCTGGACGTCCGTCGGCCAGTGAACCGCCCGCACCATCACGACGCCGAGGAAGAGGTTGGTCATCGCGGCCCACCAGAGCCAGATGCGGGCGTAGCCCTCGTGGCGGTAGGGGGCGGTGACGACCTCCGTGGCGCGCCGGAGGAAGAAGTCGGCCACGCGGTCGTCGTGCATCGCCATCAGCACGAAGGCGCCGAGGACGTTGTAGGCCCCGATCCAGCGGAGGAAGGTGATCATGACCGGCGCGAGTGTACCGGAGCGGTGGGGACGGCGGACCTCCCCAGCGCGGGGATCAGCGGCGCACCAGCGTCAGGGGGCAGCGCCCGTTTCGGGCTCGTCCCCGGGGAGGAATCGGCGCACTGCGACGAGGCTCCGAGGTATCCTCACCTGCCCGCCATGCCCCCCACCCCCGAAGCCGAGCTCGCCGTCCGCATCACGCAGATCCTCACCCGCTTCGAGCCGACGCCCATCTTCAAGCGCCTCCGCCTGCGCGTCCGTGAGCTCGGCGACGACCAGCGCGACGAGGTGCTCCAGTTCAAGCAGCTCCAGCGCGCCTGCCGCGAGTCGCCGGAGCTTCTCGACGCCTTCAAGGCCGCGGGCTTCGGCGACCTGACGAAGGCCGACACGCGCCACCCCGACGCCCCCACCGGCGCCGTCATCCAGGCCTTCAACCGCTTCGTGGAGGCTCGCTGGGAGGAGTGACCGCGGCGCGCACGGCCGCCACCAGCGCGTCGACGTCGGCCTCGCGGCTGTCGACGTTGGTCACGCACGCCCGCAGCGCCGGCACCCTCCCCCCGACGCGCGTGTCCGACACCCACGCCTCGCCGCGGCGCCACATCCCCTGCACCACCTTGCGCGTCGGCGCGGCCCCGCTGCGGATGCGCGGGTGGGTGAAGCACACCACCGGCAGGGCAGTGTCGTTGACCACTTCGAAGCCCGCCGCGGTGAGCCCCGCGCGCAGCCGATCGCCGAGCGCAAACTGCCGATCGACGTCCGCCGCGACCCCCGCGAGGCCCTTCGTCGCCAGCGTGAGGAGCACCTTGAGCCCGATGAAGCGGCGCGACCACTGCATCGTGGTGAGGTACGGGTCATCGCCGTCGGGCTCGCGCATCATGTACGGCGCCTCCGACGCAAACGCCGCCCGCGTCACCTCCGGGTGTCGGCAGAAGAACATCCCCGCCCCCATGCTCACGGGCAGCGACTTGTGCGCGTCCCAGGTCACCGAGTCGGCCTCCGTGACGCCGTCGAGGAGGTGCGCCGTCCGCGGAGAGAGCGCCGCGATGCCGCCCCAGGCCGCGTCGACGTGGAGCCACATCCCCTCCTCACGCGCCACCGCCGCGAGGCTCCGCAGCGGGTCGATCGCGCCGGCGCTCGTGGTCCCCACCGTGGCCACCAGCAGCACCGGGAGCCGCCCCGCCGCCCGGTCGTCGGCGATGCTCCGGCGCAGCGCGCGGACGTCCATCCGGCACCCGCGGTCGAGGGCCACGCGACGGAGGCTGGAGCGGCCCACCCCGGTCACCTGCACGGCCTTCTGGAGCGATCCGTGGGCCTCCTCCGAGGCGTACACCGTCGGCCGGACGCCGCCCGCCACGCCGTCCTCGACGTAGCCCGGGAGGGCCCGCGCGAGGGCGCAGACGACGGCCGTGTGGTTGGACTCGGCGCCGCCCGTGGTGAAGTTCATCGCGAGGGTGGCAGGGTCGAAGCCCAGGCACGACGCGAGGGCGCCGAGGCAGTGGCGCTCGGCGGCGGCGGCGAAGGGGGCGGCGGCGTCCACCGAGAGCTGCGGGTTGAAGCGGGCGACGAGGGCGTCCGCGGCCACCGAGGCGAGCGTGGTGGTGGGGTTGAAGAGGCCGAAATGGCGCGGGTGCGCGGCGTGGCAGGTGCCGTCGCGGAGCAGCGCCGCTACGTCGTCGAGGACGTCCGCGAGCGCACGGGGATGGGCAAAGTCAAAGCGAGCGGCGACGTCACGGACGCCGCGCTGGGGGATGAGCGGGAGCTGGGCGGGGACGTATCCGTCCAGGGCTGCGATGAGCCGCTGGAGGGCTTCGTCCACGACTCAGGCGGCCGCGGTCTTGGCCTTCTCGGCCCGACGGACGCGCCGCTCGGCGCTCGTGAGCATGTCGAGGAGGCGGGGGAGCGGGTGCTTCTCCAGCGACTTCTTGTAGTCGCCGTCCTTGGCGTGCCCCTCGGCCTTCGCGATGGCGTCGATGATCTCCGCGCGCGTCGCGAAGCGCTTCGCCGCGTCGGTGAACACACGGTGCAGGCGCAGGAGCTTCGAGTTGGAGAGCCGCGCGAGGGCGTTGGCGCTCGAGGTGCGGTCGATCCAGAGCTTGTCGTTGGCGAGGGCGCGGACCTTCTCCACGAGGTCTTTCTTGGAGCCGGCGAGGGCCTTCACCTGAGCGAGCGGAGACTGCGTGGCCATGAGATGGATATCCTTGCGTGAGCGGTAGGTGAGACAACCCTTGGGAAAGGGGCGCGGTTCGTACCATGGCCGCCGCGACGGCCGCAAGGGGCTGGTGACCCGCGTCGGGCAGTGGTGGTGTCGGGTCGATGGCCCACGGCCGGAGCTCTCGTCGCAGGTCGAGGGGCGTCTGGGGCCTCGCGATGACCTCGCGGCGCGCGGCAACGCCCGGTCTGCCTGGCTGGACACCGCGCGGCGCCGCGGGCGACGATGCATACCACCCCGATGGCGTTCCTCGAATGGCTGCGACGGCTCTTCCGCCCTACGGGCCTGCTCCATTGCTCCTTCTGCGGCGCGTCGCATCTGCATGTGGTGAAGCTCATCGGGGGGCAGCGCGACGTCTTCATCTGCGACGGGTGCGCCCGCCAGAGCATCGGCATCATCGAATCGGGGGTGTCGGCGGACGAGCACGTCCTCACCGCGCGGTGGGAGGTGCTGCGGGTGATGCAAGCACTGCCCAGGCCCGCGCCGCGCGACGCCACGCGCCGACTCTCGCGGGCCGCCATCGCCCTCAGCGAGGGTGACGGCGAGCTCCTCCGCGAGGTGGCGGCGCGCGCGATTCGAGCGTACGACCACCACGCCGCGCTGGAGGCCCTCAGCGCCATCCCCTCGGGCGAGCGCCGCGCCGAAGACCTCGTCGATGAGGCCGTGTGCTACGCCTGGGAGGACGCGCCGGCGGAGGCGGCGCGCGCGCTCGCGACCTGCGACCTCGAGGCGCTCATGGCCCACGACCGCGAGGTGGCCCGGCTGCTGCTGGTACTGTATCGCTTGCGGGCGAAGGAGGCCCCCGGCGGGGACGACCTCGAGGCGCTCATCCAGCGCGCCTCCGATGCCCTCGATGCGAAGGAGGCCTTGGCCAGCCAGAGGACGAACCACCGACACGTCTGCGCCGAGGCGCGTGGGCTCACCGCGCTGCGTCGGGGTGACCTGGCGGAGGCCGAGCGCGTCCTCACTGAGGCGCCAGAAAGGGAGAAGCTGGGACCCTTCGTGCTCCTCGCGCTGCGGGAGGTGCGGCTCGCGCGCGGAGACTTCGCCGGGGCCGTGGTCGCGCGGCTCCACGCGCTGGAGGCGCTCCACCCGGAGAGCCCCATCGCGGTACGCCTGAAGGCCGAGGGCAAGGACGGTCCCTTTCGAAGCGCGTAGCGCGACGCGACTCACCCGTGATGACCGTTGACGGCGCGGGCGTCGCTCTGGTGCGATGCCGTCGCCCATGAAGCCGTGGATCGCTGCGTCGCTCGTCCTCCTCACCACGCCCGCCGCGTGGTCGCAGGCGCACGACGAGCGGGCGGCGGAGGCGCACTTCACCCGCGGGGTCGCGCTCGCCGACGCGGGGCGCTGGGAGGAGGCCATCCGCGCGTTCGAAGACGCGCGCCTCGCGGCCCCGCTGCCCGCGGTGCTGTTCAACCTCGCGGAGGCGCATCGGCGCGTGGGGGCCGCGCACACCTACCACGCGCTCATGGCGTACCGGGAGTACCTCGCCCGCCTCGGCGACGCCCCCTCGCCCAATCGCGCCGTCGCCCTGGCCCGCGTCGCCGAGCTCTCCCAGCGCATCGCGCGGCTGCGCATCGAGGTGGTTCCCGCCGACGCGACGGTGCTCGTCGACAACCAGGAGGTGTCTCCCGGCACCCGCGAGGTGGAGCTCGAGCCGGGCCCGCACGCGATCGTCGTCCGTGCCCACGAGCACGTCCCCGACGCCCGCTCCATCACCCTCGCCGAGGGCGAACGCGGCGCCCTGATGGTGAGCCTCGCGCGCACGCCCGTCCGCGTCGAGGCGCCGCCGCCACCGCCACCACCACCGCCACCACCGCCAGAGGTGACGTACCGCGACTCGCTCCACCTGAGCCTCGTGTACCACATCATCCCCGACGTGACGGGCCTCGGGCAGGGCGGCGGGCTCCGCGTGGGGATGCGCTTCGCCCGGGCCTTCGAACTCGCCATCGGCGGGAGCTTCAACCGCACCAACGGCGTGGACTACGTGGTGGGCGGCCTCGCGGCGTACTACGTCGGCGAGGCGTCGCGCTTCGGGTACTACATGGGGATGCAGCTCGCGGTGGTGATCCCCGACTGCAGCGTGACGTGCATCCCCAACACCACGCCCGGGGTGCGCACCGACACCTCGATGGCCGTGGCGGCGTCGATCGGGGCGCGGCTCTCGGTGATGCGGTGGCTGTCGTTCTTCGTCGACGCCAACGTGGGGCTGATGCAGTGGTCGTCGCCGACGCCTTTTGTCTACCTCGCGGTCGGGCCGCAGGTGTCGCTGGGCATGTGACGGCGCGGCCGCTTGCGGGTACAGTCGCGGCGCGATGGCTGGAACCCTCAAGGTCGATCCTCCCGGCGGGGGAGACACCTCCACCGATGCGTCCGACGACCCGTCGGCGCGCCTCGGCACCATCATCGCGGGCCGCTACGCCGTCCGTCGGCTCCTCGGCGCGGGCGGCATGGGGGCCGTCTACGAGGCGGAGAACACCGTCACCGGGCGCCGCGTCGCGCTCAAGGTGATGCTCCCCCGCGCGGCGAGCGTCGACACGGCGCCGGAGCGATTTCTGCGCGAGGCGCGGGCGGCCTCGAAGGTCGAGCACCCCCACATCGTCGACGTGCTCGACGCCGGGCAGAACCCCGCCGACGGCTGCTGGTACATCGTGCAGGAGCTGCTGGAGGGCCGCGAGCTCCGCGCGGAGATGGAGGCGCGGGGGCGGCTCCCGTGGCCTGCGGTGATGACGCTCCTCGGCCCGGTGATGGAGGCCCTCGGGGCGGCCCACCGGCAGGGCATCGTGCACCGCGACGTGAAGCCCGAGAACATCTTCCTCGCCCACTCCACCGGCGGCACCGTCCCGAAGCTCATTGATTTCGGCATCGCGCGGCTCCTCGACGGCGACGGCCCGCTCAACCTCACGCGCTCCGGTGCGCTCCTCGGGACGCCCAACTACATGGCGCCCGAGCAGGCGCGGGGCCTCAAGGACATCGACGCGCGGGCCGACGTGTGGGCGATGGGCGTGGTGCTGCGCGAGGCCCTCTGCGGCGAGCGTCCCTTCAAGAACGACAACTACAACGCGATGATGGTCTCGATCTTGAGCGACCCCATCCCGCCGATCGCGGACGTCTGTGCGGGGCTCCCGGCGCATGTCTCCGCCGCGCTCGATCGCGCCCTCGCGCGGGACCGCGACCGACGCTTCCGCGACGTGGGCGAGCTGCTGGAGGCGCTGCGGCGCGGGTCGACCGACGTCTTCGCCAACACCGCGCCGGGCGTGTCAGTGCCGCGCGCGCGGAGCTCGCGGCCGGTGCGCGCCGTGGGCTTCGTCGCGGGGGGCGCGCTCATCGCGGCGGTGGCCTTCACGCTGGGGACGCGCTCGCCCACGCGCTCGACCGCGTCGCCCGAGCGCGTGCGGATGCCCATCGCCGCGCTTCAGGCGGAGCCGACACCCGCGCCCCCACCGATCGCGCCGCAGCCCCCCGTGGCGCCGCCCGTCGCGCCTCCTGTGGTGACGCCTCCGCCGCCCGCCGTGGCGACGGCTGCACCGCCGCGACCCCGGGTGACGCGACGGCCCGCGCGGCGGCCGACGGCACCGGCCGCGGCGTCGAGCACGCCGAACCCAGAGCCCGCGAGCAACGGGCTCATCCGGGACATGCACGTCAACTGAAGGGCGCTGCTACTTGTGACCGGGGCGGGTCGTGTGGTCCTTGCCGTCGTAGCGCAAGGTGTTGGGGCGGCCGTCGACGAGCGTGAGGATGGAGGCGGGGCGCTTCCACACGCGGAAGAGGCAGCGGAGGGTCTCGCGGGCCTTCTCGACGTCGAGGTCGGCGCCCTGGTGGTCGTGGCGGAGGAGGAGCTCGGCGCGGTTCTCGTGGTTGCCGTCGTCGACGAAGATGAAGGGGTTGCCGAAGTTGGTCAGCCGGAAGAGGAGCTTGTCCTTGATGGCCTTGAACTCGCGCGCGTCGATCTCGAAGCGGTCGTTGCGGTTCGACCACGCGTACGTGAACATCTTGTGCTCGATGCAGAACTCCGGCGTGAGAAACTCATCGATGAAGGTCACGTCGTTGTAGAGCGCGCGCACCTCGAAGATCTTCTTGCGCCCGAGGCCGAGGCGGCGGTCCCAGTGGCGCCGCTCCTCCATCGTGTCGCAGTCCTCCCACTCCTTGCCAAACTGGCCCTTGTTCCAGCGCTCCTCGATGTTGCGGTAGAGCTCGATGCCCAGCTTGTAGGGGTTGAGCGAGCGCCCGCCCCCCGAGCTCAGCACCGAGGCGTTGCGGTCGGCGTAGTCGACCAGCTCGTCGCCATCGAGCGCGAACTCCGTCATGAGCTTGGAGTGCCAGTAGCTGGCCCACCCCTCGTTCATGATCTTGGTCTGCGCCTGGGGCCAGAAGTAGTAGGCCTCCTCGCGGATGATCTCCAGCACGTCGCGCTCCCACCGCTCGAGGGGGGCATGCTCGATGAGAAACTTCAGCACGTCACGCTGCGGCTTCTCGGGGAGGCGCTTGGCCTTCGCGGCCTCCTCCTCCATCTTCTTGCGCTGCGCCGCGACGTACTCCTCCGGGTTGATGAAGGAGTCCATGTAGCTCTTGGCCTTGAGCTTCGGCACCTCCAGCGTCTCGGGCTCCTCCGGGGCCACCGCCGCCGCGCGCCCTTCGAGCATGCGGCCCGGCGGGTCGATGAGGTTGTCGAGCGCGAGGCACACGTCGATAAACTCCTCCACCGCCGACACGCCGTGGCGGTCCATGTGCTTGCGCACGCGGGCGGCGTGGTTGGCGAAGGTGTCGACCCACTTGCGCGTCGGGACGCGGTCCTTGCGCGACACCACCAGGTCCTCGGCGGCGCCGGGGGGGCGGCGGTCCTGGTCAGTGATCTTGAAGGTGAAGTTGTTCTTGAAGAAGTCGTTGTGGCCGCAGACGTGGCACATCACCAGCTTCTGATCGACCAGCGAGTTGCCCTCCAGCAGGTAGGCCACCGAGGGGTTGTTGTTGATCACCATCTCGTAGATGCGTGACAGCCCGTACTCGCTCGACTTCTTGAGGCGCTCGTACTCCATCCCCCAGCGCCAGTGGGGGTAGCGCGTGGGCAGGCCCCCGTAGGCCGCCACCTCGTTCATCTCGTCGAAGCTCAGCACCTCGAACACCTGGGGGAAGAAGTCGAGCCCCGTGGTGCGGGCGCGGCCTTCGATCTTCTCCTGCCAGTCGCGCAGGTACCTCGGGAGCTCGTGGCTCCGGCCGTAGTCGCTCATCGCCCGCTCACTTGCCCTTGCCCAGGAAGGCCTTGATGCTGTCCACGATCGCCTCCTTGTCCCGGATCTCCGAGGTCACCACCCGCTCGTCCTTGCCCAGGTGCTCGCGCAGGTCTTTCACAAACTGCCCCGAGCCGTAGGGGCTCTCCACCTGCCCGTAGCAGAACATGTTGGCCGCCGGCAGCACCCGCGTCTTGAGGATGTTGATGCACGCGAGGGTGTCGTCCACCGACCAGTTGTCGCCGTCGGAGAAATGGAAGGGGTAGATGTTCCACTCCTCGTGGGGGAAGCGCTTCTGGATGATGTCGGCGCAGAGCTTGTAGGCCGACGAGATCATCGTGCCGCCCGACTCGCGGGTGTGGAAGAAGGTGTCGCGGTCGACCTCGCGCGCCGACGCGTCGTGGATGATGTAGACCGACTCCAGGCCCTTGTACTGAGAGCGCAGCCACGTATCGATCCAGAAGGACTCGATGCGCACGATCTCCTTCTGCTCGTCGCCCATCGAGCCCGACACGTCCATCATGTAGACGATCACCGCGTTGGCGACGGGCTCGATCGCGGTGTTCCAGCTCCGGAAGCGCTTGTCGTCGCGCACCGGCACCACGACGGGCCGCGCCGGGTTGTACGTCCCCGACGCGATCTGCCGCTTGAGCGCCTCGCGGAAGGTGCGGCGGAAGTGACGGAGCGACTCCGGGCCCGTCCGACGGATGCCCGTGTACTTGTCCTTGTCGGACATCACCCGCGCCTGGCCGCGCGGCTCGATGCGCGGAAGCTGCAGCTCCTCGCCGAGGATCTGCGCGAGGTCGTCGAGCGTGACCTCGACCTCCAGCATGTGCTGCCCCTCGCCCTGGCCCGCCTTCCCCTTGCCCTGCCCCTCGCCCTCCTGCCCGTCGAGCGGATCGCCCTGATCGC
>JBILLV010000630.1:0-2925 GCA_044375895.1 Polyangiales bacterium
AGGCCGTCCCCATCGCCACCAACGACACCCCCGAGGGCCGCGAGCAGAACCGCCGCGTCGAGTTTCGCATCGTCGACCCGGCCCCACCCGGCGCCGCCGATGCCCCGCCGCCGCCCGCCGCCACGGCGCCGGCCCCGCCTCCCGCTCCCACAGAGCGAGGCGGTCGTCACGGGGGGCGCGGCCGTCGACATCGGCGCCATTGACGGCGCCAAACGGGTGTATCGTCGGGGGGATGCGCCCCGCCCTCGCACTCCTGGCTGCGCTCGCCTTCGGGTGCTCCGACGGGCAGCACCCGGCGTCGCAGCCGCCGCGCCCCGACGCCACCGTCACACCGCCGGACGACGCCCCGATCTTCATGCCCCCTGACGCGCTGGAGGCCCGCGCGCCGGACGTGGTGTGCGGCGGGCTCACCGTCCCGCTCACGCGACGCAACGCGACCGTGGTGCTCGTGATCGACCGCTCGGGCAGCATGGGCGATCCGACGACGGACGGGCGCGTGAAGTGGGACGCGCTGCGTGACGCGCTGCGCATGGTGCTCCCGCGCTTCGGCAACGACATCGCCCTCGGGCTCACGCTCTTCCCCGCGGTGCTCGACCCCCCCGACGGCGGCGTGCTCGGCCCGGCCCAGGTGTGCGCCGTCCCCACCGCCCTCGCGCTCGAACCGCAGCCTCGCCAGGTCGATCGTGTGCTCGAGCGCCTCAACCTCTCGCTGCCCGGTGGCCCGACGCCCACCGCCGCGTCGCTCGCGCTTGTCCGCGAGTGGTACGCCGAGCACCCCGACCTCACCGGCGAGCGGTACGTCATCCTCGCCACCGACGGCGGCCCCAACTGCAACCTCCTCGCCGACCCCACCACCTGTCGCTGTACGGGTGGCCCGGCGCTGTGCGCGCAGACCAACAGCTTCGCGCGCATCAACTGCCTCGACGAAGGCCCCGCGCTCGACGAGGTGCGCTCGCTCTACGCGATGGGCGTGCGCACCTTCGTCATCGGTCTCAACGGCACGCAGGATTTCGCGGACGTGCTCAACCGCATGGCCGACGCCGGCGGGCGCGCCCGCGTCGGTGAGACGCGCTACTACCCCGCGGCCTCTGCGACGGAGCTGGAGCGCGAGCTCGGGCGCGTGACGCAGGCCCTCGCCGACTGCACGCTGCGGCTCTCGATGCCGCCAGTCGACCCCGAGCTGGTCGACATCCGTCTCGACGGCAGGAGCCTCTACCGCGACCCGCGGCGCATCAACGGGTGGGACTGGGGCGATGAGCGGCGCCTGGAGATCGTGTTCCACGGCGCGGTGTGCGACGAGGTGCAGCGGTCGACGGGCGGGTCGCGGCTGGTGGCGACGTTCGGCTGCCCCGCGCCCGCGCCGCCGTGAGCGTCACCGCATGAGCACGGGGATGAACCTCTGCTCATTGCGCCGCCGCACCAGCAGCGCCGCCCGTCCATCCGCGACGGCCTGCGCGAGGTCGCCCGAGCCCGCCACCTCGCGCCCATCGGCCTGGAGCACCACATCGCCGCGCCGCAGCCCCGATCGATCGGCCGCGCCGCCCGGCTCCACCGCCGTCACCACCACCGCGCGCGACACGCCGAACTGACGGGCCCGCATCGGGTCGAGCGGCAGCACCTCCACCCCGAGCGTCACGGGCGACGCCTCGCGGCGGACGTTCATCGGGCGGGGGTTGTCCTCGCGGCCGTCGCGCTCGTCGGGGCGCCGCGCGGCCGTCACGCTCACGCGCCGCGACTGCCCCTCGCGCAGCACCGTGAGCTCGATGCGCTCGCCGGGCCGCCGCGCGGTGATCTCGCGCACCACGTCGTGCCCCTGCGCCGTCGTGCGGCCGTCGAGCTGCGTGATGACATCGCCCGCCAGCAGCCCGGCGCGCGCAGCGGGCGTGCCCGGCTCCACCCGCGACACCATCGCCCCCGCGTTGGGCGCGATGCGCAGCGCTTCGGCGAGCGGGCCGTCGATGTCCTGCAGCCCGAGGCCGATCCACCCGCGGGCCACCTCACCGCGGGCCACAATCTGCTCAGCGACGAGCCGGGCGATGCGCGACGGGACCGCGAAGCCCACGCCGGTGCCGCGCCCGAGGATCATGGTGTTGATGCCGAGCACCTCGCCGCGGAGGTTGATGAGCGGCCCGCCCGAGTTGCCCGGGTTGATGCTCGCGTCGGTCTGGAGGTAGTCCTCGATGGCGTTGGCGCCGATGCCCGCGCGGCCCTTCGCGCTCAGCACCCCGTGGGTCACCGTGGCCTCCAGCCCGAACGGTGCGCCGATCGCGAGGACCCACTCGCCCACGCGCGCGGTGTCGCTGTCGGCCCACCGCGCCGTGGGGAGCCCCGTCGCGTCGACCTTGAGCACCGCGAGGTCGGTGGAGGGATCGGTGCCGAGCACCCGCGCCCGCAGCACGCGCCCGTCGCGCAGGTGCACGTCGATCACCTCGGCGCGGTCGATGACGTGGTTGTTGGTGACGATCACCCCGTCGGCCTGCACCACCACGCCCGAACCCGTGCCGCGCACCACCTCGTCGCCCCCGCCGCCGCCACCGCCGAAGGGGAACGGAAACATCTGCTGCGGCGCCTCGCGCGTCGACTCCACCCGGATGCTCACCACCGCGGGGAGCGTCGTGGCCGACACCTGCGCGAAGCCATCCGAGAGGCGCTGCATGTCGCCCACCACGGGCCCGGTGGGTGCCAGGGGGATGGGCGTCGCGGCGGGCGGCGGCACCTGCGAGCGGGCGATGGGGGCGGCGACGAAGCTGAGGGCGAGGGCGACCCCCGACAGCGGGAGCGCGAGCGTCTTGACCTGCATGAGTGACCTCCGATGAGAGTCAGGTGTTGGACGGGCCACGCCGTCGTACGGTGCAACCCGCCACGCCCGCCCCGCTATTCCGCCGCGCGAATCTCGTCGAGCAGGAGCCGCGCCGCCGCCGCCCG
>JBILLV010000631.1:0-2923 GCA_044375895.1 Polyangiales bacterium
GGTCGGCGCGACCGAGGAGACGCACGCGCGCGCCGAGGCGGAGGTCGCCAGGGGCCACGGAGTCCGCGGGGCCGATGCGCTCGGCGCCGTCCGACCAGGAGGTTCCCGACTGCGAGAGCGAGAGCGGGAAGGAGGCCGAGAGGCCCACGCGACCGAGGAACGACACCGCCGCCCCGACGTGCCCGACGAGCATGCTCGAGACGACGCGCGTGTCGGCGGTGGTCCCGTCCGGGAGTGTCTCGCGAAACACGAGCGGTGTGCCCGCGTGGTCGAGCGTGAGCCCCAGCGCGTAGGAGAAGCGCTCGCCGTAGCGGGGGTGCTCCGCCGCGAAGAAGGGGTCGCCTGTCGGGGCGGGCTCGTATCGGTTCAGCGCCCAGCCGGTGTTGGACGACTGTGCGGCCGCGTCGGGGTTGGAAGCGAGCGCGCTGAGGCCCACCGCGAGCACGGCGAGGGGGAGGGGGCGGGGCGGCATGCAGGGTGCGACGCTACCGCCACGGGCGCGTGCGCGACAACGGCGTAGTGTGCGGTGGGGCGGCCGCGCGACGCCCTTCTCCCGCGGGCCCGAAGTGCGCTACGGTGCGGCGCCCTCGTCGACCCTGTATGCCGCGCACACCCACACGCCCACGCCTCTGGGCCCCCTGGCGGATGGAGTACATCCGCGGCACCCGCGAACCCGGGTGCATCTTCTGCGATTACCCCGCGGAGGGGCCGGACAAACGCCGCGAGCGCCTGCTCCTCTGCGAGCGCCGCGACGCCTTCGTGATGCTCAACCGCTACCCCTTCGCGTCGTCGCACGTGATGGTGGTGCCCACGCGCCACGTCAGCGACCTCGGCGAGCTCACCCCCGACGAGCACGCGGCGCTCTTCGAACTCGTGCGGGCGTCGTGTTCGGCGCTGCGCGTGGCGGTTCGCGCCGAGGGGCTCAACGTGGGGCTCAACCTCGGGGCCGCGGCCGGCGCGGGGATCGCCGAGCACCTCCACGTCCACGTCGTGCCGCGGTGGCGCGGCGACCACAATTTCATGCCCGTGATCGCGGACGTTCGGGTGATGCCCGAGGCGCTCGACGCGACCTGGGCGCACCTGGAGCCCTTCTTCCGACCGCTCGACGCGAAGGCGCGCGCACGGTCGTCGAAGCGGCCGTAGCACCGAAGGCGAAGCAGAGCCCCTTATGGTCGACCGACTTCAGGAACCCGACGACGCCCCCGCGCGCCGCCGCCGCCAGGTCTTCGTGGCCGTGTGGGCCGTGGTGTTCGTCCTCGTGGTGGTCGTCTTCCGCGACGTGCTCCGCCCCTTCGTGCTGGGCGCGCTGCTCGCGTACGTCCTCCACCCGGTGGCCCGCGCGATGTGCAACGTCCGCGTGGCAGGGCGCGCGCTCCCGCGGTGGTTCGCCGTCGTCACCCTCTACGTGGGGCTCGTCGCGACGCTGGCCACCACCATCACCCTCATGACGCCGCGGGTGATCACCGAGGTGCGCGCGTTCGCCGCCAACGACCTCCCGGCGATCCGCCGCCGCGCCGACGCGACCTGGCTCCCCGCCGTGCGACGTCAGGTCGAGCGGGTGCAGGGCCTTCTGCAAGCGGGTAGCGCCGTCGCCGCGGACGACGACGAGGAGCCCGACGAGGGAGCCCTTCGAATCGAGAAGGTGACGGACGGGTCGTGGCGCGTGTCGCTCCCGGGGGACGGCATCGAGGTGGCGCCCGACGACGACGGGCACTACCGCGTGACGACGGCCCGCGCGCGGCGCACGCACGAGCGGAGCGAGCTCTCCCGGCGCATCCGCGCGCTCGGGGCAGGCCACGTGGCCGACATCGTGCGCGTCGGCGGGGGCATCATCGGCGGGCTCATCGGCGGCGTCTTCGGCTTCTTCATGACGATGATGGTGAGCGCCTACATGCTGGTCACCGAAGACCAGATCCTCGCCTTCGCGCGCGGCCTCATCCAGCCGACGCTGCGCCCCGCGTGGGAGGCTCTCCTCGCGCGGCTCGACCGCGGGCTGAAGGGGGTCGTGCGCGGCCAGCTCATCATCTGCCTCGTCAACGGCGCCCTGAGCGCGGTGGGCTTCGCCCTCGCCGACCTGAAGTACTGGCCCACCCTCGCGCTCATCGCGACGGTGATGTCGCTCATCCCCATCTTCGGCTCGATCTTGAGCTCCGTCCCCGCGGTGGCGGTCGGGCTGACGCAGAGCTTCGGCACGGGGATGTTCGTCCTCGTGTGGATCCTCGGCATCCACCAGCTCGAGGCCAACCTGCTCAACCCCAAGATCATGGGCGACGCGGCGAAGATCCACCCCGTTCTCGTGGTGTTCTCACTGCTCGCGGGGGAGCACTTCTTCGGGATCCTGGGGGCGTTGCTGGCGGTGCCGGCGATGTCGGTCGCGCAGAGCGTCTTCCTCCACTGGCGGGGCTACGCGCTCGCGTGGGGCGACGACGACGCGGGTCAGGGCGCGGGGTAGGACGGGCGGCAGGCCGACGCGGCGAGGAGGAAGGCCGCGTCGCGGACGTGCAGGAGGGCGTCTTCGAGGTCGGCGAGGAGCTCGCGGCCATCGGTGCCGCACAGCGTGAGCCCGCAGCGCAGGGTGGTCATGGAGCGCTCGGTGCGGTGGAGAAAGTCCGAGACGGCGCGGGCGGCTTCGGGGACGATGTTGCGCGCGAGGTCTTGCGGGTCGCGGTCGTTGGAGGGCTCGAGGGCCGAGATGAGCACCTGGAGGGTGGCGCGGAGGGCCTCGGCCGAGCGCTCGATCTCCGCGGTCGCCGGCGCGACGTCGGGCCACAGCGCCGTACGACGCGAGCGCGCCCAGGCGGAGGCCGAGTAGAACACCAGGAGCCGATTGCGGAGGTCTTTGACCGCGAACTGAGCCGCGTCGAAGATGCGCGGCGCGGAGGGGCGGAGCGAGGAGGGGCGTCCCGATGGACGGAGTTGCGGT
>JBILLV010000277.1:0-12049 GCA_044375895.1 Polyangiales bacterium
ACCTGGCACACGCCGCTGGAGCACACCTGGCCCGCGGCGCAGTCCATCCCGCACGCGCCGCAGTGGTTGTTGTCGGTCTGCGTGTCGCGGCAGACGCCCGAGCAGTTGGTGAGCCCGGCCCCGCACGACACCACGCAGGCGCCGCGCGAGCACACCTGGCCCGCGGCGCACGCGCGGCCGCACATCCCGCAGTGGCTGTTGTCGGTCTGGGTGTCGCGGCAGGTGCCCGAGCAGTTGGTGAAGCCCATCCCGCAGCTCACCTGGCAGCGGCCCGCGGAGCACACCTGGCCGGTGGGGCAGGCGGCGCCGCAAGTGCCACAGTGAGCGAGGTCGGTGTCGAGGTCGCGGCAGCTCCCCGAGCAGTTGGAGAGGCCCGCGCCGCAGCTCACCTGGCAGGCGCCCATCGAGCAGATCTGACCGGCCGGGCACATCGTCCCGCAGGCGCCGCAGTGGGCGTTGTCGGTCTGGGTGTCACGGCACACGCCCATGCAGTCGGTGAGCCCCGCGCCGCAGGAGGTGAGGCAGCGCCCGCCGCGGCAGGTCTGGCCCGAGGGGCAGGCCATTCCGCACGCGCCGCAGTGGTTGTTGTCGGTCATCGGGTCGCGGCAGGTGCCCGAGCAGTTGGTGAGCCCCATGGCGCACGAGACCACGCAGGCGCCGCGCGAGCACACCTGGCCGGCCGGGCAGACGGTGCCGCACGCGCCGCAGTGGTTGAGGTCGGTCTGGGTGTCGCGGCAGATGCCCTCGCAGTTGGTGGTGCCGCCGCCGCAGGAGACCTGGCACATCCCCATGGAGCACACCTGGCCGGGGGCGCAGCGCGTGCCGCAGGCCCCGCAGTTGGCGAGGTCGGTCTGGAGGTCGCGGCAGGCGCCGGTGCACTCGGTGAGGCCGGTGCCGCAGGAGACGACGCAGCGGCCGGCGGTGCACACCTCGCCTGAGCCGCAGGCGTTGCCGCACGCGCCGCAGGCCTCGCGGTCGACCATGGTGTTGCGGCAGATGCCCATGCACTCGGTGAGGCCCGAGCCGCACATCGTCGCGCACGACCCCCGCACGCAGAACTGCCCGAGCGGGCAGACGTTGCCGCACATCCCGCAGTTGCGCACGTCGTTGGAGGTGTTGGCGCAGAGCTCGCCGCCGCCCATCGGCGTCATCATCGACATCGGGTCGGGGCAGCGCGCCAGCAGCTCGTCGGTGCAGCGCACGCGGCAGCGGCCGTCGACGCAGGAGTAGCCGTCGATGCACGCGTTGCCGCAGGCGCCGCAGTTCATCCGGTCGTTGGAGGTGTCGGCGCAGGAGCGGTCGCCGCCGCCCGCGCCGCCGTCCATCGCCGCGCCGCCGCGGCACTCCACCGTCGCCCCGGTGCACATGAACGTGCACGCCCCCGCGGAGCACACCTGGTCACGGCCGCACGCGTTGCCGCACGCGCCGCAGTTGGCCCGGTCGGTCTGGAGCGACGCGCACACCAGCGCGCCGGGGCCGCCCGCCGCGCCGCCCGAGGTACAGAGCGTCTCGCCGGTCGCGCAGTCGGGCACGCAGGCGCTGTTCTGGCACCGCTCGCTGGCCGCGCAGGTGCGCCCGCAGGCGCCGCAGTTCTCGCGGTCGTCGCGGGTGTCGGCGCAGCGTCCGCCGCACGCCAGCAGCGGCGCGGGGCAGACGGTCGCGTCGGCCTCTTCGACCACGTCCTTCGACGCGTCTTCGGCGATCGTGCCGCCCACCACCGACCGCCCCGTACAGCCCCAGAGGAGCGCGATGGCGCACGCTCCGAGGAGCAATCTCAACTCTTTCATGGATGTCTCACCTCCACCCGGACCTCCTCGGGGCACATGGCCCGCGGTTGTCCAGGGATGAGACAATGCTAGTCGAAAGATCCACCCTTGTTCTATGAAGATGCAGGGTTGACGCATCGCGTCGGGTACATTTCGGCCGCCCTTGTGTGGTCTCCCCGTCGGCGGAGGGGTCGTGATAGCGTCCGCCGCCATGCAGATCGCCATGGTCGGACTGGGGAAGATGGGGCTCAACATGGTGCTCCGGCTGCTTCGCGGCGGGCACGACGTGGTCGCGCTCGACCGCGACACCGGCAAGGTCGCCGAGGCCGTGGCCGCGGGTGCGCGCGGCGCCACGACGCTCGCCGAGGTCGTGGGCTCGCTCGCCGCGCCGCGGGCGGTGTGGGTGATGGTGCCGTCGGGCGCGCCGACGCAGGCCGTGATCGACGAGCTCGCGGGTCTGCTCGCCGCGGGTGACGTCGTCATCGACGGCGGCAACTCCAACTGGCGCGACTCGCAGGCGCGCGGCGCCGCCCTCGCCGCGAAGGGCATCGGCTTCATGGACGCCGGCACCTCGGGGGGCGTGTGGGGGCTCGCCAACGGGTACTGCCTCATGGTGGGAGCCAGCCCCGAGACCTACGCCGTCGTCGAGCCCGCGCTCGTGACACTCGCGCCGCCCGACGGGTGCATGCGCGTCGGCCCGGTGGGGGCGGGGCACTACGCGAAGATGATCCACAACGGGATCGAGTACGGGATGATGCAGTCCTTCGCGGAGGGCTTCGAGATCCTCAAGACCTCCCCCTTCCCCTTCGACCTCGCCGCCCTCGCGGAGCTCTGGAACCGCGGCTCGGTCGTGCGGAGCTGGCTGCTGGAGCTGGCCGCCCGCGGGCTCCGCGAGGACGCCACGCTCGACGGCATCAAGGGCTTCGTCCCCGACTCAGGCGAAGGGCGCTGGACGGTGCAGGCCAGCATCGACCAGGACGTGCCCGCCCCCGTGCTCACGCTCTCGCTCCAGATGCGCTTCCGCTCGCGCCAGGCCGAGAGCTTCGGGGCCAAGGTGCTCGCGATGCTGCGCAACCAGTTCGGCGGCCACGCGGTGAAGAAGGCGTAGCGGGAGCCCGATGACCACGCTCGACAACCCCCTCCGCGAGGGCCTCAGCACCGAGGGGCTCCCGGCCCCCTGCGCGGTCGTGATCTTCGGCGCGAGCGGCGACCTCACGAAGCGCAAGCTCGTCCCCGCGCTCTACAACCTCGCGGTGTCGCGGTCGCTCCCGGCGGGCTTCTCCGTCGTCGGCGTCGGTCGATCGGAGATGACCGACGAGGCCTTCCGCGCGTCGCAGCGCGAGACGCTGGAGAAGTTTTCTCGCCGCAAGCCGGTGGACGAGGTGGTGTGGAGCGATTTCGCGCCCGGGCTCTCCTGGGTGGCGGGCTCCTTCGAAGACCCCGCCACCTTCGACGCCCTCCGCGAGCGCCTTGACCGCCTCGACGCCGAGCGCGGCACCCGCGGCAACCGGGTGTACTACCTCTCCACGCCGCCGTCGGCCTTCGGCACCATCGTCGCGCAGCTCGCCCGCGCGGGCCTCGTCGCCGACCCGAAGGACACCTCCCGCTTCACCCGCGTCGTGTGCGAGAAGCCCCACGGCACCGACCTCGCGTCGTCGCGCGAGCTCGACGAGGCCCTCCACGCGGCCCTCTCCGAGCGGCAGATCTACCGCATCGACCACTACCTCGGGAAGGAGGCCGTGCAGAACCTCCTCGCCTTCCGCTTCGCCAACGCCATCTTCGAACCCCTCTGGTCGCGTCAGCACATCGACCACGTCCAGATCACCGTCGCGGAAGACATCGGCGTGGAGGGCCGCGGGCGCTTCTACGAGGCCGCGGGCACCCTCCGCGACATCGTCCAGAACCACCTCATCCAGCTCGTCACCCTCTTCGCGATGGAGCCCCCGGTGGACTTCAGCGCGACCTCCGTCCGCGACGAGAAGCTCAAGGTGCTGCGCGCGCTGCGCCCCATGTCGCCCGCCGACATCGCGCAGAAGACGGTCCGCGGGCAGTACGGCCCCGGCGGCATCGCGGGGGTCGCGGTGCCCGGCTACCGCCAGGAGCCCGAGGTCTCCCCCGAGAGCCGCACCGAGACCTTCCTCGCGATGCGCCTCGACATCGACACGTGGCGCTGGGGCGCCGTCCCCTTCTACATCCGCGCGGGCAAGCGCCTCGCGAAGAAGGTGACCGACATCTCCGTGCACTTCCGCCCCGTGCCCCACCGACTCTTCCGCGAGCACCCGCCGGAGAACAACCTCCTCGCCCTGCGCGTCCAGCCCGACGAGGGCATCTCCCTCCGCTTCACCGCCAAGGTGCCCGGCGCCCACGACGCGCTGCGCCCCGTGGCCATGGACTTCCGCTACGGGAGCACCTTCGGCGGCGCGGGCCCGGAGGCCTACGAGCGGCTCCTCCTCGACGTGATGCTCGGCGACGCCACGCTCTTCACCCGCGCCGATGAGGTCGACGCGTCGTGGCAGTTCTTCGACCCGGTGCTCACCGCGTGGAAGGGCGACGCGCCCCACGTGTACCCCGCGGGCACCTGGGGGCCCGCGGAGTCCGACGCGCTCCTCGCGCGCGACGGTCGGCGGTGGAGGACGCTGTGATCCCCATCCCCCTCGCGGACGTCGAGCGCAGCCTCGCCGCGCAGTGGGCCGCGTCGACGCGCCCCGACGTCCACGCCTGCCTCTTCACCCTCGTCGCGGTGTGCGCCTCGCCCGACGAGCTCGCCCGCGCCCGCGGCGCCCTGCCCTCCGTCGCCATCGCCCACCCGTGCCGAACCGTCACCATCACCTGTTACCCGGGTGACGTGCCGGAGATCACCGCGCGCGCCTCGCTCCACATCGACACCCACCGCGCGAACGATCCCGTCGGCGACGACATCGACCTCGACGTCCGCGGCGACGCGCGGCGCTGGGTCCCCGCGACGCTCGCCCGCCTGCGTGCGGAGGGACTCCCCGTGTACGTCTGGTGGGTCGGCGACCTGCCCGACGACGACCGCCTCTTCGACCGCCTCGTCGAAGAGGCCGACGTCGCCGTCGTCCACACCGCCGACATGGACCTCCGCGACCTCGACGCCCTCGCGCGCCTCCTCAGCCTCTCCAACGGCGCCTACGTCCTCGCCGACCTCACGTGGATGCGCCTGCGCACGTGGCAGGAGTTCACCGCCCGCTTCTTCGACGACCCCGCCGCCCGGGCCCACCTCGCCAGCCTCCGCGAGCTCACCCTCCAGCTCTGCCCGCGCGAGCGTGAGCTCGAAGCCGCCTCCACACAGGCCGCCCTCTTCGCGGGCTGGATCTGCGAGGCGCTCGGCTGGGACACCGCCCGCCCGCGCTGGTCGGGCGAGGGGAGCGAGCGCGCGGTGGTCATCCAGGATCGCAGCGGCGCCGACGTCACCGTCCGCTTCGTCACCATCGAGCGCGAGGGCGTCTACCCCGGCGCCATCGAGGCCGTCACGCTGAGCGCCCCCGGCGGCGCCCGCTTCGAACTCTCGCGCGGCGACGACCCCTACGTCCTCTGTTGGAGCGCCGAGGCCGACGGCGTCCACTCGCCCTCGCAGTGCGTTCGCATCGGCGCCCCCGAGGAGCCCAAGATGCTCGCCCGGACGCTCGATCGGCCGCGGCGTGACCCGCTCTTTGAACGGAGCCTCGCGGCCGCCGCGCGGCTCGTGGCCCCCGTCGCAGCGAGGCTCCCATGAAGGTCAGGCAGTCGGTCAACATGCGGGTGTTCCGCGTCCGCGCGCAGCGGGAGCGATCCATCGAGGGTTGGGTGTTTCCCTCCGGGCACGAGGTGGCGCTCGAGGCCGCCAACCGCGTCGCCGCGGCCGCCCGCGACGCCATCGCCGCCCGCGGCAGCTTCTCCATCGCCCTCGCCGGCGGCCGCACCCCCGCGCTGCTCCACCGCACCCTCGCGGGCTTCGCGCTCCCCGACTGGGCCCACTGGGAGATCTTCTTCGGCGACGAGCGCTGCGTCCCCGCCGACGACCCGCGGAGCAACTACGGCAGCGCCCTCCACGACCTCCTCGCCCCCGCGGCCATCCCCACCGCGCGCGTCCACCCGATGTACCAGCCCGGCCGCGACCTCGACGCCCTCGCCGCGGAGTACGACCGCCTCCTCGTCGATCGCCTGGGGCCCGCGCCCGTCCTCGACATGCTCGTCCTCGGCCTCGGTCACGACACGCACACCCTCTCGCTCCACCCCGGCTGCGCGGCCCTCGACGAGCGCGAGCGCAACGTCGTCGCCCTCGTCGACCCCCCGATGGACCCGGCGGTGTCGCGCCTCACCCTCACGCCGCCGATGGTGCGCCGCGCGCGTCAGGTGCTCCTCCTCGCGACCGGCGTGGAGAAATCCGACGCGGTGTTCGAGATGCTCGAAGGCGCCTACGACCCCACCGAAGAGCCCGCCCAGATCATCCGGGAGTGTGAGGGAGAGGTCGTCGTCCTGCTCGATGACGACGCCTTCGACGGGATCCCCGCCGCATGATCGGCTTCACCCTGGCGAGCCTCGCCGCGCTCGCCGCCCTCATCACCTTCGCCGCGCGCCGCGGGGGCCGACCCTTCGCCACCTTCGCGGGCATCATCTTCGGCATCCACACGCTCGTCTCCTGCACGATCGCGCCGCGCCTGCCCTCCTGGGCCTTTCCGCTCTACGCCTTCGGTCAGGCGGCCTTCTTCCTCCACGCGATGACGTACGCCCGCGGGTCGATGCCCTCGCTGCTGCGCCGCCTCGTCATCTCCTGGCCGGGCTCGGCCTTCGCCGCGGGAACCTTCCTCGCCATCCCCTGGGCCGTCGTCGGCTCCTTCACCCCCTACGGCACCTCCACCCTCTGGATCCCCTACGGCGCGGCCCTCCTGGGGCTCTTCCAGTCCTTCGCGCTGCGCCCGCGGGCCGTGCACGTCCACCTCGACGGCGCCCCGGTGGAGGCCCTGCGTCGCGCCGAGCTCGCGCCGCCCCGCGACGCGCCCGCGCTTCGCCTCGTGCAGATCAGCGACCCGCACCTCGGCACCTTCATGTCCGAGGAGCGTCTCCGCGCGGTCTGCGAGCGGGCGGTGGCCGCGGCGCCCGACCTCGTGCTCCTCACGGGGGATTTCCTCACCATCGAGTCCAACGGCAACGCCGAGGCCCTCGGGCGCGCGCTGGAGCCCCTGCGGGCCCTCGCAGGCCGCACCTTCGCGTGCTTCGGCAACCACGACCACGAGACCCCCGACGCCGTCCGCCGCGGCCTCGCCCACGCGGGCGTGACCCTGCTGGTCGACGACCTCCAGCGGGTGGAGACGGCGCGCGGGCCGGTGGAGGTGGTGGGCTACGACTTCGTGTTCCGCGAGCGGGCAGGGCACCTCGCGGCGGTGACGGCGCGCCTCCCCCGCGACGGTGCGACGCTGCGCATCGCGATGCTCCACGACCCAGGCGCGTTCGCCCATCTCCCCGCGGGGGCGGCCGACCTCGTGCTCGCGGGGCACACGCACGGCGGCCAGGTGGGCCTGGTGAGCTTCGGGCTGCCGTACACGGCCGTCTCGGCGCTGTCCGACATCCCCGACCACGGGCTCTGGGCCCTCGGGGTGATGAAGCTCTACGTGCACCGCGGGACGGGCCACTACGGCTTCCCCGTGCGGGTGGGCGTCGGCCCGGAGGAGAGCGTGCTCCACGTGCACGACGGCCGCGCCGCCCATTCGCGTTGAACAACGCCGCCCCCGCGCGGTAGACACCCCCGTCTCCTCGCTCTCCTCACGCCCGCTGAACGTTCAACGCCCCGAGCCGCAACCCATGGGAATGTTCTTCACCCTCGCCACCCGTGTCGCGCGCACCCCCCTCGACCTCCCCCTGCGTTGGGTCGCCGGGAAGCTCCAGCGCTACACCGACATCGCCGACAACCTCAACAACTGCGACTTCGCCTCCAACGGCGAGCGCATGCTCATCGAGCGGGGAGCGCCCCACTGGCGCGTCGCCCTCGACGTCGGGGCCAACCTGGGCGACTGGGCGCGTGAGGTCGTGGGGGTCAACCCCGCCTGCGCGGTCCACTGCTTCGAAGCCTCACCCTCCACCTTCGAGGTGCTCCGCGAGCGGATGCAGGGCGTCGCCAACGTGACGCTCCATGCGGCGGGCGCCGGCGAGGTCGACGGGACCCTCTCCTTCCACGACCACGGCAAGGGCTCGACGCTCTCGTCCTTCGTCACGCGCGACGAGGTGCGGGCGCGCTACGGCGAGCGCATCGTGGAGGTGCCCGTGCGCCGCCTCGACTCGGTGCTCGCCGACCTCGGCGCGGCGCGGGTCGACTTCATCAAGGTCGACACCGAGGGCTACGAGCTCCCGGTGCTCGCGGGGCTCTCGGGCGCGCTCGCGGCCCGCACGGTCGACTGCGTCCAGTTCGAGTACGGCGGCACGTGGCTCGACGCCCGCAGGCGCCTCCAGGACGCGTGCAAGCTCTTCGAGGCCCACGGCTACGCGGTGCACCGCCTGCTCGCCGACGGCGTCGCGCGCTTCACGTACGACACCACGCGCGACGAGCACTACAAGTACGCCAATTTTGTGGCCACGCACGACCCCGGTCTTCTGCACCGCTGGGGCGTCCCCTGCGCTTGACCCGCTGCTTCGCGTTCGCGTAGCGTCGCGGCGCGCGGCGGGAATTGCCCCCCCGCCAAAGACAGCGGCGCAAAGGCCCGACGACGCGATGACCCTCCTCCGACACGGCCTCCTCCTGACGCTCGCGGCCTCCGCCCTCGGGTGCTTCGACGACGCCAAGCTCCGCCCCCTCGACGCGGGCGACGACCTCGCGCCCAGCGACATCCCCGTGACCCCGCCCGACGGCGAGAGCCCCGATGTCGCCGCCGACGCGAAGGCGCCCGACGTCGCCGACCTCGACGCCGACGTGCCCGCGGTCGACGCCGCCGACGACATGGACGACGTCGCGGCGGACTTCCCGCGCCCCGACGTGCCCCCGGGGGAGTGCCCCGTCGACCGGGTGCTGGTGGGGACGAGCGATTTTCGCATGGGCGGCTACGCGCTCGGGCGCTTCCTCCCCGCGCCGTCGCTCGCGCCGCGGATGGAGACCTCGCTCGACCAGGATCACTCCCCCGTCCAGAGCGGCTGCATCGTGTACGACCTGCTGCGCTCGACCGACGAGCTCGCGGTGCTCGACCCGATGTCCCTCCCGACGCCCGCGCGGCGCATCCCGCTGCGGCCCGCGATGGGCATGTCCACCGACCCGTACCAGGCCAACCCCTACGGCGTCCTCACGGTCTCGCCCACGGTGGCGTACGTGGTGCTCTACAACGCGCCGCGCGTCGCCGTCGTCGACCCGACGATGAACGGCCTCGACGCCGTCCGCCGCACCATCAACCTCTCGCCCCTGCGCTCCGCGATGGACCGCGACACCTCCGGCGCGATGGAGGCCGCGGCCATCGTCCGCGCCGGGCGCTACGTCTTCGTCGCGCTGCAGAACCTCAACATGTTCATGCCCGTCACCAACGGGACGCTCGCGGTCATCGACCCGACGGGCGACGTGCTGGTCGACACCGACGGCGCGACGCCCGACGTCGACCCCGTGCGCCTGACGGGCCGCAACCCCTACGCGATGCGCGTGACGCCGGGCGGACGGCTCGTCGTGACGGAGTCGGGCGCGCTCGGCCCGATGATGCTCGACGGCGGCATCGAGGTGGTCGACCCGGTGAGCTTCGCCGCCCGCGGGCTCCGCGTCACCGAGGCGCAGCTCGGCGGCGACGTGAGCGACTTCGTCATGCTCGACGACTCGCGCGGCTGGGTGATCGTGCGGCAGTCGTCGACGTCGTCGCGGGTGGTGGAGTTCGACCTCGACGCCGCGGAGGGGATGCGCGCGGGCCGCACCATCGTGTCGTCCGGCGACATCGCCGCCATCGCGCGCGACCCCTCGGGCAACGTCTGGGTGCTCGACCGCACCGCGGGACGATTCGGCGCCCGCGTGTTCAACCCCATGGGGACGGAGGTCACCTCCGCCCCGCTCGGCACGGGGATGTATCCCCCCGTCGGGATCGCCTTCGTGCCGTGAAGCGCTACGCCGTCGCGTTCGCGGCGCTGTTCGCGGCGTGCGGACCGCCACCCGAAGAGACGGCCGACGGCGGCGCGTGCCCCACGGACCGCTACGTCTCCCGCGTGGTGTCGTTTGCGCCGGGCGCGGGCGCGGGCTTCGGCGCCGACGCGATGCCCGGCGTGGTGATGGGTCCCCCCGTCGGCGCTGGGGATTTCCGCGGCGGGACGGACGTGGTGTCGTTGGGTGCCGGCGGGGAGATCGTGGTGGGCTTCGACGTCGACATCGTGGACGGCGACGGCGACGACTTCACGGTGTTCGAGAACGCCTTCCAGGTGCCGGGCGCGCCCGAGCGCTACTGGGAGGAGCTCGGCGAGGTGTCGGTGAGCGAGGACGGCGCCCGCTGGGTCACCTTCGCGTGCGACCCGCGGGGGACGCGACCGCGCCGCGGCTGCGCGGGCTGGCAGAGCGTGTACGCGTCGCCGACGAGCGGCCACTGCGCGAGCGACCCGCGGGTGTCGGGGGGCGACGGCTTCGACCTGCGCGCGGTGGGCCTGCGGCGCGCCCGCTTCGTGAAGGTGCGCGACCTCCGCACGCAAGACCGGTCCGACCCGGCGACGGGCTTCGACCTCGACGCGGTGGTGGTGGTGCACGCGGCGGCGCGGTAACGGCCTCTCTTGACGTCGGCGCGAGCGACGTCGCCGCCGATCGACGGCAGCCGCCGACGAAGGCCGCGCGACCGAGGGTCATCGTCCCGAGCCTCGGCGACCCATCGCACCCCCGAAGAGGAAGAGACCATGAGCGCACTGGCCGATCTGAAAACCTGGTACGAGCAATACAGGACGGAGCTGATCAACGAGGGACGCAACGAGGGGCGCAACGAGGGGCGCAACGAGGGGCAGCTCGCGGTGCTCGCGCGTCCGTTGGAACGCAAGCTCGCACGTGCCCTCTCCGCCGACGAGCGCGCCGTGCTCCGGGCTCGTTTGCTCGTGCAGGGCCATGACGCCCTCAGCGACCTCGTGATCGAACGCGACGCCGACGCGCTTGCGGTCTGGCTCGCGGCGCCCGACGCCCCCGCCTCGTAGCGGCCTCGACCGTCGCTCGCCGCTCGCCCACCAGCGTTGCCTCACGCCGCGGAGCTGTGCTCCCATCCGGCGCCGCAGAAAGGTCACCGACGATGCCCAAAGCCCACATGTGCCCGCCCGAGCTCCTCGCGCAAGACCTCACCGGCAAGACCTACGTCGTCACCGGCGCCAACTCCGGCATCGGGCTGGTCACCGTCGAGGCGCTCGCGAAGCAGGGGGCCACCGTCGTGCTCGCCTGCCGCCGCCCCGCGGAGGGTGAGCGCGAGCGTGAGCGCATCGCCGCCGCGGGCGCGAAGGGCAAGGTGGAGGTCGTCACGCTCGACCTCGCCGACCTCGCCTCGGTGCGCGCGTTCGCCGCGTCGTTTCTGAAGTCCCACGACGCGCTCCACGGCCTCGTCAACAACGCCGGCGTGATGAACACCGCCACCGGCAAGACGAAGGACGGCTTCGAAGTGCAGCTCGGCACCAACCACCTCGGGCACTACCTCCTCACCGAGCTCCTCCTCGGCGCGCTGGAGAAGGGGGCGCCGTCGCGCGTGGTGATCCTGTCGAGCTGCTACCACGACGTCGCACAGGGCCGGGAGGGGCACATCGACTTCGACGACCTCCACTTCGAACGGCGCCCCTACGACGGCTGGGCGGCCTACGCGCAGTCCAAGCTCGCCAACCTCCTCCACGCGAAATCCCTCGCGGCCCGCGTCGGCGCGAAGGGCATCACCGCGGTGAGCGTGCACCCCGGCTGGGTTCGAACCAACCTCATCCGCGGGTCGATGCCCGTGTGGGCGCAGGACTACGTGCTCCGCCCCTTCCTCCACCTCGCGGGGATGATCGAGCCCTGGGAGGGCGCGCAGACCACCCTCTTCGCGCTGCTCTCGCCCGACGTCACCGCGCACCCCGGCGCCTTCTACAGCCAGCTCGGGATGTACCGCGAGCGTCGCTTCAACAAGGGCGGCTGGCCGATGGAGTCGCCCAACCCCGAGGCCCGCGACGCTGCCGTCGCCGAGCGCCTCGACGCGGTCTCCCGCAAGCTCGTGGGCCTCGACGCCGCCTCCTGAGCGCGCCGAGTGGGCTTCAGTGCGTGGCGGGGCGGGGCGCGCGGCGGTCGAGCGTGCGGCGCAGCGACTCGACGCAGCGGCGGTTCTCTTCGGGCGAACCGATGGAGA
>JBILLV010000632.1:0-2914 GCA_044375895.1 Polyangiales bacterium
ACGCCAACCCCACCAACGGCTGCGAGGCGACGCTCGCCACCGACGCGAACAACTGCGGTCGCTGCGGCAACCGCTGCGCGGGCTCGTCGGGCAACACCATGTCGGCCTGCGCGATGGGCGCCTGCAGCGGTCAGGTCTGCGCGGCGGGCTTCCGCGACTGCAACAACAACCCGACCGACGGCTGCGAGACGCCAATGGGCGCCGCCTGCCGCTCGCCCGCGACCGCGCTCCCCACGACCTCGGCCTTCGGGGCCGGGATGCACGTGGTGAACATCGTCACCCCGACCAACTTCGACGCGACGCTCACGAACTTCCTCGACGGCGCCGGCGATCTCTCCTCCGCGACGACGGAGTTCTACAAGTACTTCCGCGACGAGTACGACTTCCTGGTGATCACGTCGTCCCGCGACCTCAGATTCAGGCGCCCCGATGGCTCCCTCGGACCGGGCGCGACCGGCGTCTTCACCGCGGTGAATCGCGCGGCCATCCCCGGGACGGGCGCGGACCCCCGGCTCCAGACCGCCTACACCGTGGGTTCGCCCCGGAGGCTCCGCGGCGTCTTCGGCGTCAACCAGAGCACCGAGAGTTCGCGGCCCCCCGCGCTGCACGAGCTCATGCACCACTGGGGCGTCGAGCTCCCGGCGGAGCTGTTTCCCGAGCGCAGCAGCGGCCACTGGGGCGTGTCGAGCGTCGGGGGACAGTTGGGTGGCTTCCCGGCTTCGCTCGCGACCTGCGCGAGCGGCGGGGCGCTCGACGCCTGCCAGGCGAGCTCGGTCTGTTGCGCCAGCGGGAACACCAACTGTGGCGGCGCCTGCGTCGACACGAACACCAACGTGAGCAACTGCGGTGGCTGCGGGGTCGCTTGCTCCGCGGGCGCTGGCACCACCTCCAACGCCTGCACGCGGCGCGTGGATCCCGACACCGGACGACCCGTGGGGCCAGCCTTTTGCGCGCCCGTCTGCGCGCCCGGGTTCGGCAACTGCGACGGCAACCCCGCCAACGGCTGTGAGACCGCGATCAACACGACCGAGCACTGCGGGGGCTGCGCAGCATGCGCGAGCCCCTTCGGCTGCACGAACCTCGACGGAGGAGGCTTCGGTTGTGCCGCGGCCTGCGGCGGGTCGGGGGAGGCTTGCTGCGATCCGGTCACCGGCCGACCCGCTGCATGCAACACGGGGCTCACGTGTCTCCCGGCAGGCCGGAGGTCGGTGTGCTGCCCTGCGGGCACCGTCAACTGCGACGGCACCTGCGCGACGACCGCCAGCGATCGGAACAACTGCGGCGCCTGCGGGCGCGCGTGCCTCACCGGCCCGAGCACCACGGCCAACGCGTGCACGGCCGGACGCTGCGTCCCCACCTGCGTCGCGGGCTTCGCGGACTGCGACGGCAACCCCGCCAACGGCTGCGAGGCGCGGCTCGACGGCGTCGCGAGCTGCGGGGCCTGCACCACCCGCTGCGCCGCGGGTCAGAGCTGCACGCGCTCGGGCTCGAGCTTCGCCTGCACCGCGGGCAGCGCCGGGAGCGCGGGCCGTGCGTGCTCGGCGATGGTCACCTGCGGCGGCGCGCTCAACTGCTCCTCAGCCGTGTCGCTCATCCTCCCGTCGCTCCCCGCGTCGGACGCGTGCCGGACGTCGATGATGGGCCAGTTGACCTCGCTCTCGTGGGGCCCGACGACCTCCCCCTCCGACCTCCTCCCCTACGCGCCGCTGGAGCTCTACCTCATGGGCCTCGTCGACCGCGCGGGCGCGGGCGGGCCATGGTTCGTGCTCGACGGCGCGAGCGCGTCTTCGTCGAGGACGCAATGGACGGGCACGGGGCTCCGCCGGGTGACGATCGACGACATCATCGCGAGGGTGGGCATGCGCGCGCCGGCTCCGATGTCCGAGCGCGCGTTCAAGACCGCCGTGGTCGTGTACTCCACGTCGCCCGTGTCTAGCGCGTGGCTCGGCGGCATCGAGCGCTGGGCGGCCACGCTGGGCAACGACCGGATGGACCCGTGCTTCTACTCGTTCCAGGCCGCGACCGGGGGTCGGGCCACGATGAGCACCGTGCTCGGCGCGACGAGGGTGCCGTGAGCGCGACGAAGGACTCGACCCTGCGACCTGGCCGCGAACCGAGAGGCGTGACGATGCGTGCTTCCTTCCGTGAGTACTCCTGGGCTCGGGCGCTGGTGTCGCTCTGCCTGATGGTCGTCGGGGCCATGGTGCTCCCGGCGTGTCCGCCCGCTGCCCCCAGTGACGTCTGCATCGCGGGCAATGCCAGCGGAACGGTCTGCGCGAGCGGGGAGGTGTGCAACGCCATGGCGATCGCCACGGGCCACGACCACACCTGCACGATCGTGGGGCCGCAGTTGCGATGCCGCGCGGGCGACACCCTCACGCCGCCCGTTGACGGCGCCTGCACCGCGGGGGCCTCGCCCATCACCGTCGGCACGGGGATCCGGTGCTGGGGGAAGAACGAAAACGGCCAGCTCGGCAACGGCCCGCACTCGAGTGACAACCCGCAGACGAATCGCAACTCGCCGACGCGGGTGAGCAACCCGTCTTCTCCGACGAGTGGTACCACGCAGGTTCGGGAGTATCTGCGGATTGCCGCGAACGGGAACCACACCTGCGCCCTGCTCGTCGGCGGGGCCGTGGAGTGCTGGGGCAACAACGGCAGCGGCCAGTTGGGGAATGGCACCACGACGGACAGCGCGACGCCGGTTGCGGTGACCGGGCTCACGAACGTCGTCGAGATCGCGGTGGGCGGGGCCCACACCTGCGCCATCGTCGAGGTGCCGGGGGCCGATATGGGTGCGGCCTCGCGGCGAGAAGTCCGCTGCTGGGGACTCAACAGCTTCGGCCAGCTCGGGAACGGGAGCTCAGGGGTGTACTTGGTCAGCTCCATCCCGGTCGCGGTCCGGGCTTCGGCG
>JBILLV010000041.1:0-42052 GCA_044375895.1 Polyangiales bacterium
GCATCATGCGAGCGCCGGGGCCGAGGTAGCCGACGGGGATCTCCTGGTTGGCGGCGTTCATCGGGCCGTGGTTGGTGCCCTCGCCGCCGTGGTCGGTGACGAAGACCACGAGCCAGTGCTCGCGCGCGATGGAGGGGCGCTCGAAGAGGGCGTCGAGCATGCGGCCGAGGTTGAGGTCGACGCCCTGGATGGCAGCTCGATAGTTGACGTTGGTGGGCGTGAAGCCCGTGGCGTGCCCCGCGTGGTCGACGTCGTCGAGGTGGACGAAGTGAACGTCCTCCATCCCCCCGCGCAGCGAGCGCGCCATGGCTTCGGCGACGGCGTTGTCGTCACCCATCGAGCGCACGTCCATGGCGTCGGACTCCACGATCTGGAGGATGTCGGGCCAGTGCACGTGCACCGCGGTTCGAAGCCGCGACACGTTGCGGGCCCGCCAGAGGAAGGTGGGCCACGTGCGATCGCGCGTGGTGTAGCCGCCGTTGAAGGTCACCCGATGTTTGGTGACCTCCACGCCCGTGAGGATCGACGTCCATCCGGGACCCGAGGAGGTGGCGCCCGTGCGCTGCGTCGAGGCCCGCGGGATCCACTGACCGAAGCCCCGGAGCGCGTCGAGGTTGGGCATCATCGCCGCGGGGACGAGGTCGGCCCGGACGCCGTCGACGCCCACCACCAGCACCTTGTGCGGGAGCATCGGGTCGGGGCTGCCCAGCGCGCGGAGCTGCACCGGGACGGCGCCGACGTCGCGCCCACCGACCGTGTCGCGGATCACCACCGAGGCCGCGTTGACTCCGCCCGTCACCCGCTCGCCGGTAACGTTGAGGGTGAGGCGGCCCGTGACAGGATCGTACGCCGCCGACAGCCACGGGACGGTGGTCTGCGCCGTGAGCACCGCGCAGCCGCGCTGGGTGACGGGCACCTCCACCGTGGCCGACATCATCGACTGGCCCACCCAGGTGAAGCGCACCGGGGTCGTCGGGACGCGCACCGCGGCGACGACGCCGGGGTTGCGCGTCGGGTCGTTGTCGTCGCAGTCCACGTCGGCGGGGAAGCCGTCCCGGTCCATGTCGACGCCCGCCTCGCGGACGTCGAGGGCGAGCGGCAGGTCGGTGACCACATCGGCATCGGGCGCCGGCGCATCACGAACATCCAGCGCGGCGTCGGCGTCGGGGGCGGCGTCGGGGGCTGCGTCGGCGTCGGGGGCGGCGTCGGCGTCGGGGACTGCATCGGGGGCGGCGTCGGCGTCGGGGGCTGCGTCAGGCGCAGCGTCGGCGTCGGGGGCTGCGTCGGCGTCGGGCGCGTCGAGGCCAGCGTCTGCCGCATCGACGGGCGGGGCGATCGCGTCCTTCGGGGGGCTCGCCCGGTCGTCCACCACGGCGTCGGGCGAAGCGTCGGCTCCGACGCTGGGGTGGGAGAGCTCACACGCGCCGAGGAGCGCGCACGCACCGAGGAGGCAGGTGATGCGATTCATGTCGGAGGCTTCCCGCTGTTGATGTAGCGCCAGCCGAAGCGGCCCTTGACGCAGAGGTGCCCGCTGGTGACGGTGGACTCGGTGGGCGAGGTGACCTTCACCACCCGGTCGTCCTGCGCGTGGAGCGTCACCGCGCAGCCCACGCCGCAGTAGGGGCACACGGTGGTGGTGGCGCTCTGCCGCGACGCGTCCCAGGTGCCCGCCTCCCGCATCTGGTGCTCGGTGCGAAACATCAGCGCGCCCGTCGGGCACACCCCCACGCAGTTGCCGCAGAACACGCACGCCGAGTCGGGCAGCGTCGCCTCGAACTCCGTCGCGACGCGCGCGCCGAAGCCGCGGCCCGCGATGGCGATGGCGAAGGTGTTCTGCGCGTCATCGCCGCAGGCCTCGACGCACTTGTAGCAGAGCACGCACTTCGCGTAGTCGCGGACGAAGAGGTCGTTGTCGTCCTTCACCGGCTGCTCGGTGACGGTGGCCGCGTCGGGGCCGAAGCGCGCCGGGTCGCCGCCGTAGTGTGGGAGCCACCGGGTCACCGCCTCCGACTGCGACGTGTCCACCGACGACGCGAGGAGCTCGAGCACCACCTTGCGCGACGTCCGCACGCGCTCGCTGTCGGTGAGCACCACCATCCCGGCCTCGACGCGCCGCGAGCACGCGGGGACGAGCACGCGCGCGCCCTGCAGCTCGACCACGCAGACGCGGCAGGCGTTTACCGGCGTGAGGTTGTCGGCCTGGCAGAGCGTCGGCGTGTCGATGCCGAGCGCGCGGCATGCGTCGAGGAGGGTCGAGCCTTCGGGGACGCGCGCGGTGCGACCGTCGATGGTCACCTCCACCGCGCGGAGCGACGGGGCCGTGGTGTGGACGACCGGCAGGTGTCTCATCGGCTCTCTCCGTGGGGCTGAAGCACGCGCAGTCGCACGAGGGCCGACTCGATCGCCCCCGTGGCCGTCTGCCCGAGGCCGCAGATGGACGCGTCGCGCATCGCCTGGGCGAGCTCCTGGAGCAGCGCCAGCTCCTGCTCGACGCCCCCGTGGGGACGGCCTGCGACGAGGCGGGCGACGAGCTCCTCCTGCCGCACCGTCCCGACGCGGCACGGGACGCACTGCCCGCACGACTCGTCGCGGAAGAAGGCCGCGATGCGCTGTAGCACCGGCCCGATCGCGACGCTGTCATCGAGCACGAACACCACCCCCGAGCCGAGCGTGGCGCCCGCGCGCCGCGTGTCTTCGAGCGTGAGCGGGAGGTCGAGGGACGACACGTCGACGAAGCCCCCGGCCGCCCCGCCGAGCAGCACCGCGCGGAGCGAGCGCCCTTCCCGAAGCCCGCCTGCCCGCTCGATGAGCGCGCCGAGCGTGACGCCGAAGGGCAGCTCGTACACGCCGGGCGCACGGACCGCGCCCGAGAGGCAGAAGAGCCGCGTGCCGGGCGAGTCCTTGGTGCCGACGGAGCGGAAGGCGGCGGCGCCTTCACGGACGATCCAGGGGACGTTGGCGAGCGTCTCGACGTTGTGAATGAGCGTCGGCTGACCGAAGAGACCCACCTCCACGGGGAAGGGCGGCTTCGAGCGCGGCTCGCCCCTGTACCCTTCGAGCGAGTTGAGGAGGGCCGTCTCCTCGCCGCAGATGTACGCCCCGGCGCCGCGCCGCACCTCGATGTCGAAGCGAAACCCCCGCCCGAGCACGTCGTCGCCGAGCAGCCCCCGCGCGCGGGCCGCGTCGATGGCGCGCTGGAGGCGCTCGGCGGCGAAGGGGTACTCGGCGCGGAGGTAGATCCAGCCGCGCTCGGCGCCGACGGCGAAGCCCGCGAGCGTCATCGCCTCGACGACGGCGAAGGGGTCTTCTTCCATCAGCACGCGGTCTTTGAAGGTGCCGGGCTCGGACTCGTCGGCGTTGCAGACGACGTGACGGAGACGCCCCGTGGCCTTCGCGACCGCGTCCCACTTGCGCCCGGCGGGGAAGGCCGCGCCGCCGCGCCCCGAGAGCCCCGCGTCGGTGAGCTCACGGATCACCCACCCCGCCCCCATCTCCACCGCCCGACGGAGCGCGAGGTAGCCCCCGTGGGCGCGGTAGTCGTCGAGGCTCGTCGGGTCGACGCGACCGACGCGGGCCAGCACGCGCAGCGACGAATCACCGACCTGCGCGAGCACCGTCGGGGGAGGGGGAGCGACGCTGCGGGTGTGGAGCGCGTCGGTGACGGCGTCGGCGGTGGCGTGGCCGAAGGCGCGTTCGAAGGGGCGCTCGCCGGCGACGGTGACGAGGGCGGCGGGGGCCTTCTCGCAGAGCCCGAGGCAGGGCGAGCGGTGCCACTCGACGCCGTCGCGGGCCGCTCCCGCCGGGCCGAGCGCGTCGCAGAGGGCGTCGGCGCCCGCGGCCTTGCACACGACGTCGTCGCAGACGTGGGCCACGGTGGGGGCGCGCGGGGCGAGGGCGAAGAGGGCGTAGAAGCTCGCGACCCCGTAGGCCTCCGCGGGCGGGACGTGGAGCCGCTCGGAGAGGTACCCGAGGGCCCCCGGGGTGATGTACCCGAAGCGCTGTTGAACGGCGTGGAGGCACGGGAGCAGACGGTGCCGTTCGGCGCGGGCCGCGCGGAGGCCGACGGGGTCGGCCCAGCCGGTGCCGAGCGCCGCGTCGACGCAGGCGCGCTCATCGTCCGTGGGAGGCGTGCGAATCGCTCGGAGGTCCACGTGTGCGAGTAGATGTACCGAACAGGCGAGCGCGGGCGCAAGGGGCGCAACGCCACCTTCGGGGCGGAGGCGGGAGCCGGGACGCGTGCGCCGCGCTCAGCTTTGCCGCTCCGCTTCGGCCTCGGCAGCGCTCCCGACATCGAGGGCCCGGTCGAGCACCCGGCCGAGGCGCTCGACCGTGGCCTCCACCTCCTCGCGGGTGAGGCCGTCGAGGAGGGCGAGGAGCTCGGCGTGGTCGCGGTCGTCGCGCGCCGCCCAGTAGCGCGCGCAGCGAGGCGTCGCGACGAGGCGCTTCACCCGGCCGTCTTCCCGGTCGTCGCGGACGCGGATGAACCCCTTGCGCACCAGCGCCGCGACGAGCTGGCGGACGTTCTGCGGCGTGGTGGAGAGCGCGCGGGCCACCTCGCGCAGCGACGGGGCGCCGACCGATTGCACCACCGTCACCACCGCGGCCTGCTGGGCGGTGAGCCCGTCGGGCGCGAGCTGCCGATCGATCGCCGTGCGCAGGTGCGACGACAGCACGAGGACCACCCGCACCAGACGGAGCCGCGCCGTGCGGTCGGGGCCGAGCCGCGCCGCCTCCGCCGCGTCGATGCCGAGGTCGGTGGGGCGCGACGCCGGGGCGCTTCTGGACATGAACGGCAATATATTGTCTATCATCCCCGCGTCAATGCGACGAAGGGAGCGTGCCGCCGAATGATCGTGCTCATGCCGCACTGCGGGTTTCTGTCCGAGACGAGCCGGATGCTGGAGATCGGTCGCGCCCTCCGCGCGCGGGGGGCGGCCGTTTGCTTCGCCTCGCACGGGGGCCCCTACGAGGTGCTGCTCCGCGAGGCCGGCGAGTCGGTCGACCGCCTGGAGCCCGCGATGAGCGACGCTCGCTGCGCCCGCTTCGTCCGGGCGATCCCGGGGATCTCCCTGCGCGCGGAGCCCCTCTTCGAGACGGGCGAGCTCCGCGCGATGGTGGACGCCGAGGCGCGCTACCTCCGCGAGCGCGGCGCGCGCTGCGCGGTGACGGGCTTCACCCTCGCGGCGCTGCTGGCGAGTCGGGTGGCGGGCGTCCCCCTCGTCACGGAGCACGCCGGGTCGTTCGTGGGGCCGATGTTCGAAGCGGGCCTGGTGCCCGCGTCGCTGCGTCCGCCGGTTCCTCTCGGGCGCTGGCTGCCGGCGGGGATGCGACGGTGGCTCGCCAACCAGGGGCCGCTGCGGGTTCGGGACGGCTGCGAGGCGCTCGATGCCGTGGCCGCCGAGCTCGGGGTGGAGGGGGTGCCGAGCCTCGCGGCGCTGCTCATGGGCGACCTCACGCTCGTCACCGACGTGCCCGAGCTCACGGGGCTGTCGGCCGAGGCGCTCGCGGGGTGGACGCCGCGCGACCCCTCCCGCTACCGCCGCGCGCCGCGCCTCCGCTACACCGGTCCGCTCTTCGCGCGCTTCGAGCGGCCCGTGCCCGAGCGCGTCGAGCGCTTCCTCGCGGACGACGGACCGGTGGCCTTCGTCGCGGTGACCTCCGTCGAAGCGGGCTTCATCCGCGGCGTGGTGGCGGCGGTGCGGGCTGCGGGCGTGCGGGCGCTGGTCGCGGGCACGGTGCCGGGGCTCGACACCCTCGACGGACCCGGGGTGTGCGTCGCCGGCGTGCTGCCGAGCCACGAGGTGTTTCCGCGCGTGGCCCTCGGGGTCATCGCCGGCGGGCAGGGGAGCGTGCAGACGGCGCTCTGGGCGGGCCGCCCCTTCGTCGGCATCCCCCTTCAGCCCGAGCAGGACTGGAACGTCGCCTGCGCCGAGCGCATCGGCGCCGCGCGCCGCGTCGCTCCCGACGAGGCCGCCGGACCTGTGATGACCCGCGCGGTCCGCTCGCTCCTGGGCGACGCCGCCGCGCGGGTGGCAGCAGAGAAGGCGAAGGCGTGGCTCCGCGCGGTCGACGGGCCGTCGCGGGCAGCGGAGGAGATCCTCGCGTTCCTCGACGAGCGCGCGCGGTCGGTGTCTCAGACGTCAGAGCCTCACAAACTGCGGTGACAGACCTCGTGTTGTCGCTCGGGCGGACAGCGAGAGGGTCGCGCGAAAGACCGGTCCCGACGATGATATCCGCACGATGCGATCGATCCACCGACTCCTCCTCGCCGCCGCGCTCGCGGCCTGCGCTCGCCGTGAACCCGCCCCGCCCGCACCGAGAATCCCCGCCCCCACGCGCGTCGCGACGCCCGCGCCCGCACCGGCCGCAGCGGACGCCGCCGTCGCGCTGCCGACGCAGCCCGCGGTGCCCCTCGCGGAGGCGCTGGCGGCGCGGAGGCCGAGGCATGAGGTCGTGCCGATGGAGTGCAGCGACCACGTGTGCGTGCGCGAGCCGGGCAGCGAACTCGTGCGGGCGTCGCTCGCGACGCTGGGCGCAGCCCCGAGCGCCCGGGGGCGGCACGAGGTGATCTTCGTCCGCGGGAGGGAGATGGGCTTCGTCGAGTCCCGCTACTCGGGCCGCATCTGGCGGTGGAACCTCACCCGCGATGAGGTCACTCCCCTCAACGAGGGCAGTGGCGCGGAGACCTTCGAGGTGCGCCTGCAGGAGTCCCCGTTCGGCGCGATCATCCACACCGAAGTGGTGTCGACCACCGACTCAGCCACGGAGTACCTCCGCTACGACGGTCACGCGCTCGTTGCGGATGGCGAAGGGCTCACCCTGCCCGAGCTCCCGCTCGGCGAACTCTTCGTCGTGAACGGGACGCTCGTCGAGCTCCACCGCATCGGCACCTGCGGCTTCGCGGTGATCCGCCGCGAGGGTGACGCGCTGGTGCGCGAGGAGGTCACGCCGCCCTCCCCGTGCAGCGACAACTCGACCAGCTACTCCCACGGCGGCCCGTCCCCGCTCTTCGCGCACGTCATCCGGTCCGCGCAGGGCGGACAGCTCGAGTACGCGGTCTTGCCGTCGCGCGAGATCCGCGTGGTGCCCTTCGACGGACTCGGCGAGCGGGTGTCCCTCCAGGAGCGGGGCGACGGGCTGTTTCTCGTCGGGAGCGCGGCGGCGCTGCGGGTCGACAAGGCGACGGGCGCGGCGACGCGGGTGTCCCTCGCAGAGGTCCCCGCAGCCCCGGCCCTCGACGCGGTCGCGTCCGTTCGAACCCACCGCCCGCTCATCCACGCCTTCGACCAGGACGGGCTCGCGATCGTCGGCTACATGACGCTCCACACCCTCGGCCCCGGCGGCGTGAGCCTCCGGCGGCCTGGGGATCCAGTCGCGCGCGCGGCCCCCGACGCGGGCGGCGTGTGCGCCTGCGCCGACCGCGCGCTGGTGTGCGGCGACCGTCGCATCGACGACGCCTGCATGCCGGTGCGCGGACTCCTCCCCCTGTGGCGGGGCGAACGCCACCCGTCGCGCGCCACCCGGACCACCCTCACGACGCCCGACGGGCGCTTTCGGCTCGACGGGGTCGACCTCGACGTGCTGCGCGTGACCCGCCTGCGCGACGGTGCCCGGATCTGGGTGAGGCTCATCAACGCTGGGGTCTTCGTGCAGGCGGACGATGGGGCGTGGAGCAACACCGACGCTCAGGCCCCGAGCGGATGCGCCATTCGCTGGGGCAGGGACCTCGAGGGCTCGCCGGTGACCCCGCTCGCCACCCACCGCGCGGCGCTGGAGCGGCCGACCCTGGTCGCGGACTTCTTCTCCGACCGCGCCCTCCCCGCGGCGGACGTTCCGCGTACGCCCGTCCCGCCCCCGCGATGAAGCGCCGCGTCACCCTCCTCGCCCTCATCGGCCTCGCTGGCGATGACGGCGTGGTACGCGCGCCGCTGCCCGTAACCTTACGAAGCGCCCGCGGGGTGATACCGTCCGCGCCGTCATGCGACGGTACCTGCCCTTCTTCGCCCTCCTCGCGGCCGCGTGCGCCAACCCCGACGCCCCGGCCCCTTCGTCCGACGCCTCGCCCGATCGCGCGCCCGATGTCTCCCGTGACACGGTCGCCGACCTTCCTGTCGACGTCATGCCCGACGTCACGCCCGACGTCACGCCCGACGCTCCCGTCGACACTTCGGTCGACGCCTCCCTCGACGCCTCGCCCGACGTCACCCCCGACGCTCGCGCCGACGCCCCCGCGGACGTCGCGCCCGACCGCGGACCGCAGTGTGAGGCCGCGACCTGCAACGGCCACGGTCGCTGCGACGACGCCAGCGGCGCGCTCGTCTGCGCGTGTGATCCGGGCTACGCGGGGATGCGCTGCGACGGCTGCGCGACGGGCGCCTTCCCCGACGGCCGCGGCGGCTGCACCACGACCCCCTGCGAGCCCAACCCCTGCACCGCCGTCGACCGCCAGCGCTGCACCGTCGGCCCGATGGGCGCCGTGTGCGGCTGCAACTCGGGGACGCACGAGGAGATGGGACGCTGCGTCCCCGACGTCACCTGCAGCCCGACGAGTTGCAACGGCCACGGGGCGTGCTCGGTCGACGCGATGGGCATCCGCTGCGTGTGCGCGGAGGGCTACGCGGGGGCGCGCTGCGACGCCTGCGCCCCGACGCACCACCCCGACGGCGCGGGCGCCTGCACCACCGACCCCTGCCGCCCGTCGCCGTGCACCACCGCCAACCGGACCGTGTGCGTCGCCAGCGGCGCCACCGCCCGCTGCGACTGCGACCGCGGGTACCACCTCGACGCCGATCGCTGCGTCGTCGACGAGGTGTGCGCCGCCGCCACCTGCAACGGTCGCGGCGCCTGCACCGTAAGCGCTGGACGCGCGAGCTGCGCCTGCGCCGCGGGCTACACCGGCGCCCGCTGCGACGCCTGCGCGACGGGCTACCACCCCGACGGCGCGGGCGGCTGCACCAACGACGCGTGTCGCCCCAACCCCTGCAGCACCCCGCGGCGGACGGTGTGCGTGGCGATGGGCGCCGCCGCCGTGTGCAACTGCGACCCGGGCTACCGCCTCGACGGGATGGGCGGCTGCACCAACGACCCCTGCCTCCCCGACCCCTGCGCCGCGCGCAACCTCGCGTGCCGCAACACCATGGGCGCCGCGGAGTGCTACGCGCCGCCCTGCAACGACAACAACCCGTGCACCGACGACGCCCTCGTCGCGGGCCGCTGCACGCACACCCCGCGCGCCGAAGGGTCGGCCTGCACCACCAGCGCCTGCACCACCGGCCAGCGCTGCGCCGCGGGCGCGTGCACGGGCGGGACGCCGCTGCGCTGCGACGACGGCAACCCCTGCACCCGTGACCGCTGCGACCCGATGGCGGGCTGCGCGGCCAGCAACGACGACGCGCTCGTCCCCGACGACGGCGTCGCGTGCACGGTCGACCGCTGCGCCGCGGGGCGAGCCAGCCACACGGCGACCGACGCGGTGTGCGACGACGCGCGCTACTGCACCGGCGTCGAGCGCTGCACGCCGGGGGCGCCGGGGGTGGATGCGCGGGGCTGTGTGGTCGCTGGCGTCCCGACGGCGCCCGCGCCCGACGGACCGTGCGTGACGTACGTGTGCAGCGAGGCGACGCGCTCGTTCACGGCCACGCTGCGGACGGGGATGCGCTGCGACGACACGCTCGCGTGCACCACGGGCGACGCGTGCAACGCCGACGGCGCCTGCGTCGGGAGCTTCATCGCGGGCTGCACCACCGGCGTCGGCGTGTGCGGCGCCACGACGCCCTTCGGCACGAGCGTCAACCTCCTCACCGCGCGGGTGCAGGGGACGGTGACCCTCGGCGGCGTGGCGCTGCCGCGGTCGCTCACGCCCGCGCAGGTGCCGAGCTCCAACGCCTCGTACCTCTACCTCGTCGCGCAAGACACCCGGGTGCGCCACACCGTCGCGTACCTCTACTACCCGTACGGCTCGAGCACGTACAACCTCGTCGCGGGCGGCGACCGCGTCGACGCCAACATCCCCCCGGGCGTCTACGACCTCCTCTACTCGCACAACCTCTCCAGCGCGGGGACGCCCACGGCCTCGCGCCAGCCCGCCGACCCGTTCCCCTCGGGCGAGCGGCTGCTTCGAAGCAACGTGGTCATCGGCCCTGGCACCAACGCCCTCTCCATCGACCTCCCCGCGACCCGCGTCACCGGGACGGTGACGCTCGGCGGCGTCGCCCTTCCGCGGACGCTCACGCCCGCGCAGGTGCCGAGTTCGAACGCGTCGCACCTCTACCTCGTGGCGCGCGACACGGGCGTCCGCCACACCGTCGCGTACCTCTACTACCCGTACGGCTCGAGCGCGTACAACCTCGTCGCGGGCGGCGACCGCGTCGACGCCAACCTCCCCCCGGGCACCTACGACCTCCTCTACTCGCACAACCTCTCCAGCTCGGGCACGCCGACGGTGTCACGTCAGCCTGGCGACCCCTTCCCCTCCGGCGAGCGGCTGCTTCGAACGGGTGTGGTGGTGAGCGGCGCGAGCTCGACCCTCGACATCGACCTCCCGACGGCGCGCATCACGGGGGCGGTGACCCTCGACGGCGTGGCGCTGCCTCGCTCGCTCACGCCCGCGCAGGTGCCGAGTTCGAACGCGTCGCACCTCTACCTCGTGGCGCGCGACACGGGCGTCCGCCACACCATCGCGTACCTCTACTACCCCTACGGGTCGAGCGCCTACAACCTCGTCGCGGGCGGCGACCGCGTCGACGCCAACCTCCCCCCGGGCACCTACGACCTGCTCTACTCGCACAACCTCTCCAGCTCGGGGACGCCCACCGCGTCGCGTCAGCCCGCCGACCCCTTCCCCTCCGGCGAGCGCATGCTTCGAACGGGCGTGGTCATCCCCGCGGGGGCGAGCACGCTCGACGTGTCGATCCCTACCGCGCGGCTGACGGGCACGGTGACGCTCGGCGGCGTCGCCCTTCCGCGGACGCTCACACCCGCGCAGGTGCCGAGTTCGAACGCGTCGCACCTCTACCTCGTGGCGCGCGACACGGGCGTCCGTCACACCGTCGCGTACCTCTACTACCCCTACGGAACGAGCGCCTACAACCTCGTCGCGGGCGGCGATCGGGTCGACGCCAACCTCCCGCCCGGCACCTACGACCTCCTCTACTCGCACAACCTCTCCAGCTCGGGGACGCCCACGGTGTCGCGTCAGCCCAACGACCCCTTCCCTTCGGGCGAGCGCATCCTCCGCACCGACATCGTGCTGACGGCGGGCGCCAACACGCTCTCCATCGACCTCCCCGCGACCCGCGTCACGGGGACGGTGACGCTCGGCGGTGCGGCGCTCCCGCGGACGCTGACGCCCGCGCAGGTGCCGAGTTCAAACACCTCCTATCTTTACCTCGTGGCGCGCGACACGGGCGTCCGCCACACCGTCGCGTACCTCTACTACCCCTACGGATCGAGCACCTACAACCTCGTCGCGGGCGGCGACCGCGTGGACGCGCTCATCCCCCCGGGCACCTACGACCTCCTCTACTCGCACAACCTCTCCAGCTCGGGCACGCCCACGGTGTCGCGCCAACCCAACGACCCCTTGCCCTCCGGCGAGCGCATCCTTGGCAGCAGCATCGTGGTCACGGGCGCAGCCTTCGCGCTCGACGTCAACCTCCCGCTCACCCGCGTGATGGGCGGCGTCACGCTCGACAGCGCCGCGCTCCCTCGCTCGCTGACGCCCGCGCAGGTGCCGAGCTCCAACACCTCCTACCTCTACCTCGTGGCGCGCGACACGGGCGTCCGCCACACCGTCGCGTACCTCTACTACCCCTACGGAAGCAGCACGTACAACCTCGTCACGGGCGGCGATCGGGTCGACGCCAACATCCCGCCGGGCACCTACGACCTCCTCTACTCGCACAACCTCTCCAGCTCCGGGACGCCCACCGTGTCGCGTCAGCCGACTGACCCCTTCCCCTCGGGCGAGCGCATCCTCCGCGCGTGTGTGACCGTCCCCTGAGCGACGAACCTCCCCGCCTCGGCGGCCGCGACCTCCGCGGGTGGCGCCTCGTCCGCTGCGGCGGCTGCGGGCTGCCCGAGGCGCTGTGCCTGTGCGCGGCGCTCCCCACGCTCGCGGTGCGGACGCGCGTCGTCGTGGTGATGCACAAGATCGAGGCCATCCGCAGCACCAACACGGGCCGCCTCGCCGCCCGCATGCTCTCGGGCGCCACGGTGCGGGTGCGCGGCGATCGCGACGCGCCGACGGAGGGGGCGCCCGAAGGGAGGCGGCTGGTGCTCTTTCCGCTGGAGGGAGCCCGGGCGCTGCGGGCCGACGACGCGGGTGACGACCTCGTGCTGGTGGTGCCCGACGGGACCTGGTCGCAGGCGCGGCGCATCCATCGCCGTGACCCGGCGTCGCGGGGGGCGGAGACGGTGGTGCTGCCCGCGCCGGCGGCGAGCGCGTACGACCTGCGGCGCGGCGCGCGGGAGGGCGGCGTGTGCACGCTGGAAGCGATCGCCGGGGCGATGGGGGTGCTGGAGGGGGAGGCGGTGGAGCGGGCGCTGCGGGAGGCGTTTGCGGCGTGGCGCGAGCGGGCGCTGAAGGTGCGTCGCAGCGCAGAGATGCCTTGACGCACACCGCGCGGAGGGTCTTGAATCGCCCCTCTGAAAAGGAGGCGTCGTCGCATTGCCTGACCACCGCGTAGCCCAGGGTGAGTGCCTCTCCTCCATCGCCGACCGGTACGGCTTCTTCTGGCAGACGCTCTGGAACCGCCCGGAGAACGCGCGGCTGCGGGAGCTCGGTCGCCACCCCAACGCGCTCCACCCGGGCGACGTGGTGTTCATCCCCGAGAAGCGCATGGCGAGCTTCATTCGCCCGACGGGGGCGCGCCACACCTTCAAGAAGAAGGGCGTGCCGGTGAAGCTCCGCATGCAGCTCATGTGGGACGGCGCGCCGCGCGCGGGGGAGCCCTACAAGCTCACCGTCGGGGATGTCGTGCTCGAAGGGGCGCTCAACGGCGAAGGCTTCATCGAGACCAACATCCCGCCCGGGGCGCTCCGCGGCAAGCTCGTGGTGGGGGAGGGGAGCCGCGCCCGCACCTACACGCTCGCCCTCGGGCACCTCGACCCGGTGGAGACGCTCACCGGCGTGCAAGCGCGCCTCCACAACCTCGGCTACGCCTGCGACGTGACGGGCTCGCTCGACGACGCGACGCGCGCTGCGCTCCAGGCGTTTCAAGCGCGGGCGGGCCTCGCGGTGACCGGGACGGATGACGACGCAACGCGCTCGCGGCTCCGCGAAGCGCACGACGAAGGCTGAGGGGGAGGCGCGCGATGCCGGTGGTTCCGCGGAAGATCGTGGCGACGGAGTTCGACGACCCGCTCCCCGAAGACCTCAACAGCAACATCTTCCTCTCGGTGGGGCGCTCGGCCTTCGGCTTGTGGAAGCGCAACGTCACCAACGTCCCCGCGTGCGGCGTCGAGGAGCTCTCGGCGTCCAACGGGACCGCGGCGACGACGGCCTCGTTCACCCAGTCGGACGTGCACGGCGAGCTGGCGCCCGACGCCGCGCAGCGCGTGAGCTTCACCCCCGGCGTGGTCGCGGCGAACGTCACCTGGAAGATGAAGGGCCACGCCCAGGTCACGAAGCTCGAGCTCGAGCTCTTCGTCGCCGGAAAGCAGGCGCCGCTCTGGAAGTGCGCCATCGCGTACGACGGCGGGCAGTGCCCCGAGAGCACCACCATCGCGCTCAACGGCAGCCTCGCGACCGACGCACCCCCCGTCGTGGCAGGGGCGAAGACGGTCACGGTCACCAGCGTCGCGACCACCGTGGACTTCCCTGGCGGACAGCTCACGCAGGCGAAGGGACCCTACAAGCTGCGGCTGAGCATCCCGCAGTCCGACACCTTGACGCGCGCTCCGCCCGCGCGCTTCGTGTACCTCGACGTGGTGGCCAACGTCGTCACGCCCCACCTGGAGGCCGAGTACCTCGTCGCGATCCTCGACCGGAAGCTCGGCGACCACCACAAGGCCAGCGGCGACGCGCCGGTGCTCTCCCCGACCCGCATCGAGGTGGCCCTCACGCAGGATCGTCCCGAGATCCACAAGTACACCAAGGGGGGGAAGCTCACGCGGAGCAACGCCAACGTCAGCGTGTACACCGACGAGGCGTGCACCACCGAGCTCGCGTTCTCGGGCAACGACGCCGCCCTCACCCACGACCAGCTCACGCAGTCGCCGCGCCTCTCGCTCTACCTCCGCGGCAAGACGGCGGGGCGCTTCGACCTCACCCTCACGCTCGACCCCGAGACCGACCCGCGCATCGTCCTCGACGCCCCGGCGAAGCGGGAGATGGGCGTGGTGACCCTCGCCCTCGACGTGTACCGCTATGACGTCGCGGGCAAGCCCCCCACGCTGAAGGCGATGAGCGACGCCGACCGGGTCGGCGAGAGCCGCATCGTCCACGCGCAAGACAGCGAGAACAACCACGGCCGCGCGAAGCTGGTGCTGCGCAAGCTCGTGGCGGCGGAGTGGCCCCCCGGGTGCGGGGCGTACAAGCTCCGTCTGGTGGCGACGAGCACGACGGGCGCGGTGGAGGTCTTCGACGCGGAGACCGATGGCGCGAAGAAGACGCTCCCCCTCGCGGAGCACACGCAGGCGGACGTCGTGGCGGCGGAGAAGGTCCTCTGGCTCGAAGGGAAGACCGAGACCGACGCGCTGCGCGACGTGCGCCTCGACCTCGGCCTCGACCGCGACGCCGGCGGGATCGCGAAGGTGGAGAAGCGCAACGGCGACGTGGCCACCTTCACCGTGGTGAAGATCGAGAAGGTGGCGCCGAGCGATCAGTTTGACACGCCCTCGACCGAGTACACGGGCGACACCCACAAGGTGTACGTCAACCTCAAGAACGACCCCGACGGGCGGAAGCTCACGCTCAAGGCGAAGCTCACGAAGGCGCTGGCGGGCATCCGCCTCGGCTTCTCGCTGCTCCCGGAGAAGGGCAACGGCAAGGCCGCGAACTACGGCGCCGACCTCCCCGGCACGTGGGTGTACAACAGCATCGCCGACACGGTGAAGCACGCCCCGAAGGACGGCGACGCCGCCCGCAAGGACTTCATCGTCGCCACCAACGACCAGGGGGTGGCGGAGAAGGAGGTCACGCTCTCGCGCTTCGGCGGAGATGTGTTCTGGGGAGCCGCGTGGATCGACGACGACCCCCTCCTCGCGGACTTCGTCGACGGCGACACGGTGAAGGGCAAGCGCAAGCCCGTCTCGTCGAAGAAGCTCCACGTGTGGCGGAAGATCTGGTTCCAGATGACCTACGCGCAGGGCTTCAACCCGCCAGTGCCCGACGCGGCGATCGCGGCGTACAAGAAGGTGAAGGCCGAGTTCGTGCAGGCCGCCGCGGGCCCGGTGCGCTACGACGCCTCCGCGACCCCTCCGGGCACGTGGTACCCGGAGTGGATGGTGAAGCAGGGGGGCGGCAACCAGAACGTCTCCGTCGTCGGCGACCACAACAAGGCGCACTTCTTCGGGATGCTCGCGACGGTGGCGGACGAGCCCTGCAAGGCCCACCTGGTGATCTGTGAGCACCAGTGGGACCCGAATACGACCGCGCTGAAGACGGTCGACATCACCACCAACCCGAGCGCGGAGATCGTCTTCAGCAAGCACGTGCTCAAGCCGACGTTGAAGAACGTTCCGCTGGTGATCGAGGCGAAGTACCTGGTCCCGCCCAGCACCTGGGTCGACCTCACCGACGCTGACATCCTCGTGGAGAACACGCGGACGAGCATCAACGCGGTGAAGGTGAAGCTCCCTGACACCGCCCCGGTGCCCACCGCCACCGCGCCCGTGAAGGTGAAGATCAAGCTCCACGCGGGCGACGACTTCCTCGGCGAGTCCGTCGGGACGAGGATCCTCATCGTCTACAACTCGGCCGACGTGCCCGACTACAACGACACGGTGACCCACGAGGTCGGTCACGCGATCCACCAGACCGGCGAGTCGACGCCCGTCGCCGGCATCCCGCCGCACCCCAACGCGGTCAACGCCAGCAACCAGGGGACGCACTGCCGCAACGGCAACAAGAAGTGCGTGATGTACGACTCGGGGCCGCAGGCGACCGCGATTCATGAGTATTGCGAGGTCTGCCACCCCTACCTCATCGTCGAGAACATGAAGCTCTGACCCCGTCGGCGCGACGACCCCGATAGGCCCCTGAAGAAAGGCACCCGACGATGGAACCCCTCGACCCGCGCGTCGCGCGACTGCTCAACCTGACCGAGTCGGCGTACTACGACTACAGCGAGGCGCTGGGGACGCGGATCGAGCTCGCCGCCTCCGACCTCCCCTTCCGCGGCCTCGCCCTCACCGCGCCGACGGAGGTCGCGGTGGGCGTCCGCGACGCGCTGCCCGGTCTTCTCCTCGTGCAGCGCGACGACCTGCACGCCTGGGCGAGCAACCTGGAGCGCAACACCGCCGTCGTGGCCGTCGACCTGCTCGGTCATCGCGTCGTTGTCCGCGGCCCCTTCGGCACGAGCAAGCGGCGCGACCGGGCCAACCGCCCGCGCTCCCGGGAGGGCGAACCCCCGACGGGCGCGCAGGCCACCGCGCTCAACACGGGCATCCACCCGCTCGACCTTCGCGGCCTCGGCGACCTGCCTTGGGGCCCTGGCGTCTGGGCCTTCACGGCGCTCTGTCACGACGAGGTGTCCAACACGGTCGTCGTCACGCTCACCGGCGACGTGGCCCCCCTGGTGGAGCCTGTCTCTCGTGAGGAGGCCGCGGCGCTCTGGGCGCTCGCCGATCACGCCCGCGTGAACCCCGCGGCGCTCCCCGCCTTCACGCGCACCCCCTGGACGCCGCCCCTGGAGCGTGTGGGGGTCGCGTTGAACGTGCCGCGCGAGGTGGTGTCAGGCTTCCCCCTCGTCGTCTATGGTGCGGCGCTGCTCCCGCTGCCCGCGTCGTCGCTCGTGGCCGCGGGCGAGGGCTGGGCGGAGGACGCCGCGCTGCCCGCCGCCGTCCTCCGTGGCACGGCGCTCCTGACGGGCCTCGACGAAGATCAGCGCCACCTGGTGGACGTGCGCGTCCCCATCTTTTCGAACGCCCCGCTGCGCCCCGGCGAGCCTGTGCGCGCGGCCTTTACGCTCGACCTCACCGCGTCGCTCGCCGACCCGCTGCCGGTGGGCGAGTGGTGCGTCCATCTCTTCCTCGGCGCCTACCGGGCCGGCCCCTTTCTCCTGGTGGTTACCGCCCCCGACGTGAACCAGGACGACCTCTCCACCACGCTGCGCGGGTGACCTCGTGAACACACTGCCCCCCGAGCGTGTGATCGAGCGCCTCTGGCCCGCCGGCGACGACGCCAACACCTGGGCGATCGTCGACGGCGCCCGCGACCGTCGCCTCCAGGGACTCGTCGCCACCTCGGGCCTCCCGCACCGCTGCCTCTACATCGGCGACCTGCACCCCGCGGTGGCGCGCGCGGCGCCGTGGCTCGTGCACCTGTCGCGCGAGGCGCCGCTCACCCGGACGCTCGTCACGGAGGGGTGGGGGCAGTCGTGGGGCGTGTTTCTCCGCACCGACGCCGGGATCGCGGCCCTTCATCGGCACCTGCGGCGATTCCTGCGGGTGCGCGACGAGGGCGGACGCTACCTGCTCTTTCGCTACTACGACCCGCGCGTCTTGCGGGTGTACCTCCCCACCTGCACGGAGGCCGAGCTCGACTACGTGTTCGGGCCGATCGAGCAGTTTGTCATGGAGGCCGACGCGCCCGATCGAGCGCTCACCTTCCGCCGTCAAGGCAGCTCGCTGACCATGGACGAGTCGCGCCAGGAGCGACGTCTCCACTGGCTCGGCGACTACCTGCGTTCAGGCCGCTGAGGCGCGCCTCGCCGCTGCCGCCCGCGCGCACTCCTCGCAGAACGGGACCCCGTCACGCGCCGCCGCCTCCAGCGTCGCCGCTTGCGCCTCGGGGTCGTTGGTGGGCGACGAGGTGGTCGCGTCGGGGGCCGCCACCGTGGCCTCCTCGTCGAGGTCGGGCCAGCGGATCTCGCACGCCCCCGGGTCGAGGTCGTCGAAGTACGCGCGGCCCTCGGCGTCGAGCGCCCCCTCCCGCACGCTCCCGTCGGGCAGCTTGATCCAGTAGCGCTCGCGCGGCAGGGGGTTGCCCTCCATGTCCGTGAGCTCGATCTCGACCCAGGTGCGCTCCGGCGCCCCCTCCCGCCGCGGCGCGCTGTCGGCGCGCGGCGCCGACACGGTGGCCTCCTCATCGAGGTCGGGCCAGCGGATCTCCGCGCTCCCCGCGTCGAGGCCGCCGAAGTACGCCCGGCCTTGCTCGTTGAGCGCCCCCTCACGCACCGTCCCGTCGGGCAGCTTGATCCAGTAGCGCTCGCCGCGCACCGGGTTGCCCTCCATGTCGGTGAGCTCGATCTCGATCCAGGTGCGCTCGCTGTCTTCTTCGCTCGGCGGGGCCCGCAGCAGGGCCTCCTCGTCGAGCGGCGCGGGCAGCGGCGCGGCGACGACGCGGAGCTGGTCGCGCCACAGGTCGAGGCGCCCCTGGCGGAGGGCCCGCCGCACCACGTCGCGGGGGCTCCCAGGGCCGCCCACCGCCCGGGCGATGGCGTCGAGGGTGCGGGCCGCGAAGCCCCACGCGGAGGTGCCGGCGAGGGCCCCGTCGAGCGCGCGCACCGCGGCTTCCCCGCGCAGCCGCTGACCCGAGCCCGCCTCCTCGTCGCCGTGGAGCGAGAGCGTGAGCTCGTGACGTACGCCGATGATCCTCCAGTGCGGTCGTGGCATCGCCCGGTGAGGCCCATCGCATCACCGCGGCGGGGGCGGTGTCAACGGTGGATGTGCTTGTGAGGCACCGTACTTTCTGAGAACGTACCGGGCGCTGCGGCTGGGAGCGCGACCTTCACGATGCCAGACAACACAACGCTTCCCGAGGTCGTCTACGCCCTCGACATCGAGGGCGACACCGAGTGGGAGGTCGTGCGCCTCCACTTCACCGAGGGGCTGTCCGAGCTGTACGACGGGGTGGTGGAGGTGGCGCGTGCCGAGGGCGCCGACCCGCGCACCCTCATCGGCGCGCGCTGCGTGCTCACCGTCCAGCGGGCGGAGGTCACCCACCGCCGCTGCGGGGTCATCGTCGCGACGCGCGACCGGGGCTGGGTGGCGCGGCGCCGCGTCGTCGAGCTCCAGGTGGCGCCCGGGCTGTGGCTCCTCGGGCTCCGCACCACGTGGCGGATCTTTCAAGACCTCCACGCGGTGGCGGTGGTGGAGGAGGTGCTGAAGGACGCGGGGCTCTACCAGGGCGACGGGCTCCAGAAGAAGCTCGGCAGCCCGGAGCTCCCGCCGCGCGAGTACTGCACGCAGTACGGTGAGACCGACCTCGCGTTCGTGCGTCGGCTGCTGGAGGAGGAGGGGGTCACCTTCAGCTTCGCGCACACGGGCGCGAAGGAGACCCTCGTCCTCACCAACGGCGGGCAGGCGGACATCTTCCCGAAGCTCGACCTCGGCGGCCCCGTGCCGGTCGTGGGGCAGGGCGGCGAGACGCAGTCGCGCGAGACCGTGCGGATGCTCGATCGGGTGGAGACCGTCGGGCACACCGGCGTGCGGCTGCGCGACTACGACTTCACGCACCCGACGGCGATCATCGAGCAGAAGCGCGGGGCCGCCGACGCGCTCGGCGAGCGGACGCGGATGGAGTACCCCGCGCGGGTGACGCTCGGCGCGTACAACACCGGCGCGCACACCTACGGCGAGTCCGACGTGCGCCGCCTCGCGGGCATCCGCGACGAGGAGACGATCGTCCCGGGGATCGCGCACCAGGGCTGGAGCAACATCAGCGCGCTGCTGCCAGGGCACGTGCTGGAGGTGACGCGCGAGGACAGCGACGCCGTCGAAGAGCTGCTGGTGGTGCGGGTGACCCACCTGGGCGAGGCCCCCGAGGTGCTGCACCTCGACGCCAGCGCCGGTCGCACGAAGGAGGATCGGTACCACAACACGTTCGAGTGCATCCCCGCGGCGGTGCGCCACCGGCCCGCGCGGGTGACGCCGAAGCCCCGCGCGATGACGCCGCAGAGCGCGGTGGTGGTGCCGGAGCCCAAGACGAGCGCCGACACGATCTGCACCGACGCGCACGGCCGGGTGAAGGTGCGCTTCCAGTGGGATCGTCCCCCCGAGCGGGCGGGCGCGCAGGCGAGCAAGAACGCGTCGTGCTGGGTGCGCGTCTCGCAGACCTGGGCGGGCAACGCGTGGGGCTTCGTCTTCCTGCCGCGCGTGGGGATGGAGGTGCTGGTGCAGTACCTCGACGCCGATCCCGACCGCCCCGTGGTGACGGGCTGCCTCTACAACGCGGTGAACACGCCGCCTGAGAAGCTCCCCGACACGAAGACCAAGAGCATCCTGCGGACGCAGAGCACGCCGGGGTCGGGCCACAACGAGCTGTCCTTCGAAGACGAGGGGACCAAGGAGATGGTCCACCTCCGGGCGCAGAAGGACTACTCCGAGCTGGTGCTCAACGACCACACGGTGGACATCAAGCACGATGAGAAGGGCACCATCGGCAACGACCAGACCTGGACGGTGACCCACGACCGCCTCGTCACGGTGAAGAACGACGACACCCTCAACGTGGAGAAGAACCGCTCCGTCGTCATCACCGAGAACGACGCCCTGGAGGTGAGCAAGAACCTCTCGATCACCGTCTTCGAAGCGTCGACCTTCACGGTGACCAAGACCCACTCGATGGACATCGACGAGGGGATGAAGGTCAACGTCGGCGGGGGCGGGTCGATCCTGGAGATGAAGCCCCAGTCGATCAAGCTCACCTGCGGCGGGAGCAGCATCGAGATGACCGCCTCGGCCATCACCCTGAAGACCGGCGCGTCGTCGCTCGAGCTTGGCGCTTCCGCAGCGACGCTCTCCTCCGTGGCCACAGCCGTCAAGGGCACCGCCACCGCCGAGCTCTCCTCGTCGGGCGTCGCCGAGGTCAAGGGCGCGCTCGTGAAGATCAACTGAGGGCCGACCGATGTCGATGGCTGCCAGACTGGGAGACGCGACCGCACACGGCGGAACGATCGTCGTCGGCTTCCCCACCGTGCTGATCGGCGGCGCCCCGGCGGCGCGCCTCGCGGACATGCATGCGTGCCCGCTGGTGACGCCGGGCCTCCCGCCCATCCCCCACGTCGGCGGCCCCATTCTGGAAGGCGACCCCACGGTGCTGGTGGGCAACATGCCGCAGTCGTGCGTGGGCGACACGGCCTTCTGCGTGGGCCCGCCGGACGCGATCGCGATGGGTTGCCCCACCGTGATGATCGGCTCGGGCGGTGGCGGTGGTGGTGGCGGCGGTGGCGGCGGCGGTGGTCTCGGCGGCGCTTCGGGTGCGCTCGCGGGGGCAGCGGCGAGCGGCGTGCGGCAGCCCACGGGCGCGCCGCAGCAGCAGGCGCGCTCGCGGGGCGACGGGAGCTACGAGACGCGCGCGTCGACGGCGATCCAGGTCGTCGGCGATCTGGCGTACACCGCGTCGGCGCTGCGCGCGCTGCGGGCGATCGCGGCGCGCGAGACGGGCCGGGCGCTGTGCGACGCGCTGCGCGTCCGCGGCGCGGCGGTGACGCTGCGCGACGACGGCGGCGCGGGGGCCTCGGTGCGCGTCGACGGGGAGGTGGCGGAGATTTCGGTGACGATGGGCGCGGTGGAAGACGTGGCGCGCGCCCCGAGCGACGCCTTCGCCCTCGAGCGCTGCCTCGCGGTGACGCTCGACCTCGTCGCCGGGCGCGTGACCACGACGCTCGCGCTCGACCTCCAGCTGGCGGTGTGACGTCCCGATGCCCCGCGTAAACAACGAGCACGGCGCCTTCGACGCGCCCGACGGGTGGGCGGTGATCGAGGGCCTCGGCGCCGTGGCGCGCCCGGTCGCCGAACTCGCGGAGCCCGTCGGCGTGCGCCCGTCGATCGTCTTGACGGGCGACGAGCGGGCCGACGGCGTCGCGATGGGGGACTACCTCCAGGCGCAGCTCGCCTCCCTGGAGAAGCTCCTCTGCGACTGGCGCTCGATCGACGGCACGACCCCCGAGGCCGAGCCGGGCCCCGCCGTGCTCCGGCACTGCTTCCAAGCGCCCGATGCCGGGTGGGTGCTGCAGTATCAGGCGTACTGGTTCCTCGGCGTCCGCGTCGCGATCCTTACCGCGACCGCGCCCGCGGCCGACGCCAACGCGGCGTGGGAGACGTTCTCGCAAGCGGTGGCGTCGTACGCGCCGCCGGCGTGAACCACCGCCGCGAGGCACACGCGCTGGTCGATTGAAACATCGCGGCTTGGACGTCGCGTTGGTGTAGATTTTATCCCCGGTGCTCCGGTAGTGTCCGCACACGATGCGTGGCGCGCACCGCCTGCTGCCGCACCCATCCCATTGAGGTCGTAGCGTCTGTGAGTGAGCCCTCTCCCACAATAAGTCGCCGCCATCTGCTCGTGCTGAGCAGCACGGGTGTCGGCGCGGCGTGTTCCGCCAATCCGATGGTGTCGCCGGACGACGCGGCGGCTGACGCATCGGTCGATCGGGCCGGGGACGTCGTCTCCAAGCCCGACGACCCCTTCCTCGGTCTCGACGGCGGCGTCGCCAACCCCGAGCCCACGGGCTGGCGCGGGCCGGCCGGCGGCGTGGACGTCGGCGCGCTGACCGAGTTTCCGGTGGGCACGTGGCGCCTCAACGCGGGGGCTCGCGCCATCATCGCCCGCGACGCGATGGGGCTCTACGCGTACTCGGCCCTGTGCACGCACGAGCGCTGCCTGGTCGATGAGCCTGACGCGATGGGCGTCTCGACCTGCGCGTGCCACGACTCGCGCTTCGACGGCATCGGGCGCGCGATCCGTGGGCCCGCGACGACGGCGCTGCGCCACCTCGCGCTGGTGGTGTCGGGCGGGCGTGTGTACGTCGACCCCAACGTGCGCGTCCTCGACACGAGCACGCGCGTCCCGGTGGCCGACGCCGACGCGGGTCCCACCGACGGCCCGCGCGATGTCGTCGCGGAGGACGTCGTGCGCGACCGGCCCGACATCGATCCCTGCACGCTCGGGGTGGACGTGGGGGCGACGGGCGATTTCGCCGCGGGGAGCTGGACGCTCCAGCGCGACCGCAACCTGATCGTGGGCCGCGACGCGATGGGCATGTTCGCCTACTCCGCGCGGTGCCCTCACCAGGATTGCACCGTGCGCGCGCCCGACCGCGACGGCAACGCCGACTGCCCGTGCCACAGCTCGCGCTTCGACGGCAACGGCCGCGTGGTGCGCGGCCCGGCAGCCACCGAGCTCGAGAACTTCCGGGTGCGCATCTGCGCCGGGCGCGTCCGCGTCGACCTCGCGACGCCCGTGAGCCCCGGCACCCGCACGCCGGTGATGTGATGTTGCTTCGCCTTCGAGACCCCCAGAGCCAGAGGACGCAACGCAGACCGTGGTGAACCGATGACCCCCCGACGACATCGCTCCATCCCCCTCCTGCTCGCCGCCGTACTCGGCCTGGCGAGCGTGACCTGCGCGCCGGTCGGCGACGATCCAAGCGCCACCGCGCAGGCCTCCACCGGGTCGCAGTGCGCGCCCGTCGACGCCGAGCCCACGCGGCTCTTCCGCCAGCTCTCGCTCGACCTGCGCGGCACGCCGCCGACCTTCGATGAGCTCGAGGCCGTGCAGCGCGCCGGCGCGGTGACGACCGCGATGGTCGACTCGCTGCTCACCAGCGAGGACTTCGTCGCGCAGGCGTCGCGCTGGCACGCCGACCTGCTCTGGCCCAACCTCGACCAGTTTCTCATCCGCGTGGGCGGCCTGCGGCTCACCCGCGGCGGCACCAACCCGGAGGTGAACATCGACCTCCTCGACGCGCGCACCGCGGAGACCACCTGCCCGGCGACGGGCAACGGCAACCTCACCGCGGTGTCGTGCTGCACGCCCACCAACCCGACGCACCCGTCGTGCTGCATGGCGCGCAACGCCGCCTACAACCCCAACGACCCGGCGTGCGTGGAGAAGGCCCGTCGCCTCGGGGCCGTGTACACCGCGGGCAGCGGCATCGGCGACCGCGCCATCCGCGGCGGCGGCGGCAACACCGGCTGCGACGACAACCTCGAGTATCCGGCGCCGCGCGTGCGGGCGGGCGAGGGCCCTTGGCTCCGCGACGCCGAAGGGCGGCCCTTCTACGCCTCGCCGCGCACCGGGCAGCGCCGCTACTACTACGACCAGGACGACGTCCCGCTCCCCTACGACGACCACGCCCACTGCCCCAACTACTGCCGTCGCCTCGTCGGTACGGGGCGCGATGGGACCTTCACCTCGTCGGACTACCGCGCGAAGGTGCTGCCCGCGGGCGTGACGGGCGTGCTCGATCACCCGCTCGCCACCTGTCCCCCGGACTACACCGAGGTGGTCAACCCCTGCGACAACTCGGTCAACGGCAACCTCACCGACGTGGCCCAGCGCATTCGTCGGGAGGGGTACCGCATGACGCGCCCGTACTGGTCGCCCAACCACTGGGTGAAGACCTGCGCGTACGAGGCCCAGGAGCGCACCAACAGCGTGTACACCAACGCGCCGTGCTCGCCGGGCGCGCGCATGGACGCCTCGTGCGGGTGTGGGCCGACGGGGCTCTACTGCGTCCCGACCCAGGGCTACCAGAGCGCGCTCTCCACGCGCGCCGAGCGGCGGGTGCGGACGGCGCTCAACGAGGAGCCGCTGAAGATCGTCGCCTCGGTGATCGCGCGCGATGAGGACTACTACGCCGCCTACACCACGCGCCGCTCGTTCGTGACGGGCGCGCTCTCGACGCTCTACCGCGAGCAGGTGACGCGCGTGGTGGGCCTGGCGCTCACGCCCCCGGCCGACCCCTCGGCGCTCCCGCGCGTCCCGTACGAGGATGACAACTGGCGCGAGTACGTCCGCGGGGCGGAGCACTCGGGCGTGCTCACGACGGCGGCGTTCCTCGGTCGTTTCCCGACGTGGCGGGCGCGCATCAACCAGTTTCGCACGGCGCTGCTCTGCCGGCCCTTCGATCCTCCCCAGGGTGGCCTGCCGGCGCCCGACGACGCGTGCAACCGCGAGCCCAACCTCGCCAACCGCTGCGGCTGCCAGCACTGCCACTCGGCCATCGAGCCGCTGGCGGCGTACTGGGGGCGCTGGGCCGAGCGCACGTCGCAGTACCTCGACCCGACGAGCTTCCCCGCGTACGACCCCAACTGCGCGCAGTGCGCCAACACGGGGCAGTTCTGCACCACACGGTGCCGGACGTTCTACGTGACGCAGACCACCGACGCGAACGGCTCGCGCTACGCCGGCACCCTCTTCAGCGCGCTCTACCGCTCGCCCGAGGAGATGAACCGCATGGAGCGCGGCCCTGGCGCCCTCGTCCAGCAGGCGCTCTCCACGGGTGAGATGCAGTCGTGCACCGTCCGCACCGCCTGGCGCCGCCTCGTCGGCCGCCCGATGAACGAGCCCGAGACCCAGCGCGTGCTCCCCGAGCTCGTGCGGCGCTTCGAGGCCAGCCACCACAACTACCGCGCGCTCGTCCGCTCGATCGTGACGGCGCCCGCCTACCGGAGGATCGACTGATGCGCCCGCTCCTCGCCCCTGCGCTTTGCCTCCTCGCGCTGAGCGCCTGCGCCGACTCCGCCGCGCCGCCCACGCCGCGTGGCCCTGCGGCGGAGGCTCCTCCGACGCCGACGCGCCCCCGTGGTGACACCGTGACGCCCGGCAGCTCGATGCCTGTCGACCCCGGCAACACGCCGGCGGGCACCGTCGGGGGCCTCCCCCTCAGCGACCCCGCGATGACCGACGGCCACGTCGGTCGCGCGCCGCGTCGGCTCAACGTCAACCAGCTCCGCGCCGCCCTGGAGAACGCCATCGGGATGTCGTGGCGCCAGCGGGCGACGATCCTCTCGGCCGACTACGCCGCGGGCTCGTACGTCGACGAGAACGCCGACATGCTCACGCTCCTCGCGCGCACGCTCGGCCAGCCCGACTACAACGCCTTCACGCAGGAGAGCATCGACCCGACGGCGGTGTTCTCGAAGCTCGTCGGGGACGGCGTCCGCAAGGCCTGCCGCGACGGGCTCACGCGCGACGCGGGCCTCGGTCGCGACCAGCGCATCCTGGTGCGCTACGCCGAGATCGGTGACACCGTCGCGTCCAACCCGATGGGCGTCCGGCAGAACATCGCCTACCTCGCGCTGCGCTTCTGGGCGCGGCCCCTCCGCCCCGAGGACGCCGCCGTCACGCCCCTGTTCGATCTCTTCCGGGTGGCCTCGACCGCGCCCGCCGACATGGCCGCGTCGATCCCCGCCGGTACGCCCATCGACGGGTGGAGGGCCGTGTGCATCGCCCTCGCCACCGACCCCCAGTTTCTCACCTACTGACACGGAGCGAGCGATGAAGAACAACCACGACATCCCGAGCTTCAGCGTCACGCGCCGTCAGGTGCTCACCACCGCGTCGGCGGCCATCGGCAGCGCCGCGGTGGGGCAGTTTGGCTTCAACCACCTCGCCCACGCCAGCCTCCCCATGCCCTCGGGGCGGGCCTTCATCTTCTGCTACTTCCCGGGCGGGTGGGACCAGCTCCTCTTCCTCGACCCGCGCGACCCGGTGGACTTCCCCGACGCCGAGCGCGCCCGCACCGGCATCGAGACCCGCTACAACGACCTCGACGGCTTCAGCGGCTTCTCGTCGCAGCTCGTACGGCCCCGCGACCCCGCCAGCCCGCTGGTGTTCGGCCCCGCCGCTGCCAAGGTCGCCGACGCGCGCAAGATCACGGACTTCGCCGACAAGACGGCGATCATCCGCGGCATCAACATGAACACCCTCGGCCACGAGGTGGGGTACCGCTATTTCCTCACGTCGAAGTTCCCTTCGGGGAGCGCGGCGCGCGGCACCAACATCGCGACGGAGATCGTGGGCCAGATGGTGCCTCGCCGCCCGCTGCCCAACCTCTCGGTGCGCGTCGAGTCGTACAACGATCGGTTCTCCGGCTCCGCGAGCGCCGTCCGCGTCGACAGCCTCAACGACCTCCTCCTCCTCCTGCGCCCCTCGCAGTACCAGGAGCGGGACGTCGTCGAAGAGTCCCTCGCCGACTACGGCCAGCGGGTCGGCCCCTGCACGGCCGAAGTGGCCGACCGCCGCGGGCTCTACTCCTCCATGCGCCAGGCCCGCTCGCAGGCCGACGAGATCGTGCGCGAGCGCCTCGCGTCGACCTTCGAGTTCGTCACCGCGATGACCCCCGAGGCCGTCGATCTGCGCTCTCGCTACAACTTCGCGCTGGGCGACGCGGGCTCCACCGGCGCCCGGGCCTGCGCCGCCGCCCAGGCCGTCAAGTCGGGCATGACCCAGGTCGCCAGCGTCATGATCGGCGTCGGCACCGACACCCACTTCGTCGGCAACACGGGCCACGCGCCGCTGCTCTACCAGGGCATCAGCGCCCTCACCGCGATGCTCTCCGACCTCGAGCGCACGACGCACCCCGAGGGGGGCAACTTCCTCGATCACACCACCATCATGTGCTTCTCGGAGTTCTCGCGGACGCCGATGTACAACAACTTCAACGGCCGCGATCACCACATCTCCAACTCGTGCCTGCTGGTCGGCGCGGGCATCCGGGGCAACACGGTGTTCGGCGCGTCGAGCAACCTCGGGATGGGTCCCATGCGCTGGGACTTCAACAACAACCGCGCCTCCGACGCCGGTCAGAACATCCAGCCCGAGCACATCGCCGCCACCCTCCTCGCGTCGGCAAACCTCGACCCGTACATCACCCGCGTCGAACCCATCCGCGCCGTCCTCCGTACGTGAACCCTACCGCTCGCCCGACGCTCGCCCTGGCCGCCTTCGCCGCCCTCGCGGGCTGCGGGGAGCCTGCTCCCACCCCCACGGACGTTCCCGGTGATCGCACCGGCGACCTCGCGCCCCCGCCCGACCGCGCGCCTCCACCCGACGCGGGCGCGGACGTCACCACCGCGCCCGACGCCACCCTCGACGCGCCGCTCGACATGGCCCTCCCGCCGCCGCGCTGCACGCCCTTCGCGGTCGAGCCGACGATGCTCCGGGTGGCGACCGGCCGCGGCGCCGTCCTCCGCACCACCGGCGGGTCGGAGCGCGGCGCCCTCTTCACCCTCGCGCCCGGCGCGATGACGGGCGGCGCCACGGTGTCGGTCGGCGGCTCGCTGCTCGCGGGGCCGCGCGCCGCTCGCTTCGAGGTGATCGCGGCGGACATGATGTGCAACGCCACGGCGCGGGCGAGCGTCGAGGTGGTGGGACCCTTCGCGCTCGAGCCCGCGGAGGTGCGCATCGCCCCGGGCCGCACGCTCCGCTTCACCGCGACGGGCGCGCTCGGCGCGGTGCGCTGGGAGGTGCTCCAGCGACCGACGGGCGGCAACGCGACGCTCGATGCGATGGGCGTCTTCAGCTCGGGCACGATGGTCGGCACCTACCGACTCCGCGCCGCCGACGCGGAGAGCGGCAACGAGCTCCAGGCCACGGTGGAGGTCGCGAGCGGCGCCACCTTCCTCCCGATGTCCGAGGTGGTGCTCGTGCCCCGCGGGCGGCGCGTCCGGCTCGACTGGCGCGGCGGGTCGCGCTTCGTCAACGCCTCCATCACCGGCGGCGCCGCCGGAGGAACCATCGGCGGGACGGCGGGCGAGGTGATCTTCGACGCCACGAGCGCGCGCGCGGGTTCGGCCACCGTCACCGCCACGGATCGCTTCACCAACGAGCGAGCGACGGTGCGCGTCGTCGTCGGCGAAGAGCTCGCGCCCCCGCCGGTCGCCCGCGGCCCCGTCACCGTCAGCGCGGACGTCGCGACCGGCGATTTCAACGCCGACGGCCGCGCCGACCTCGCCATCGGCCACGGCAACCGCAGCGAGAACGGCAACGAGACCGGCGGCGTCCTCGTGTACTACGGGCAGGCGGCCGGAGGCTTCCGCGCGCAGCCCGACCTGGTGGTGAACGGCCAGCGCGACAACGACCTCTTCGGCGCCAACCTCCTCGCAATGGACATCGACGGCGACCGCGTCGACGACCTGCTCGTCGCCTCCCCCAACCAGGACCTCGGCCGCGACGGGCGCGGGAGCGTGCAGGTGTTCCTCGGGACGCGTGAGGGCCTCGCCGCGACCCCGGAGCGCACGCTCATCGGCGAGTCCAACGGCGACTCCTTCGGCACCTCGGTCGCCCTCGAAGACCTGGACGGCGACGGCGGACGCGACCTCATCGTCTCCGCCCCCAACGCCTCCAACCCCTTCAACGCCGCCTGCGGCCGCGCGGGTCGGGTGTACGTGTTCCGCGCCACGCCGGGGCTGCGCGGGGTGTTTCAGCTCGTGCCCGTTCAGGTGCTCGAGATGCGCGACCGCCTCGACGACCTCGACGGCCCCGCGCAGTGTCGCACTGGCAGCGGCGTCGGCAGCGGCATGGTGGTCGTCGACATGGACGGCGACGGCGCCCGCGACCTCGTCCTCGGCGCGCCCGGCAGCGGCGCCCCCAACTTCGGCAGCGTCATCATCTACCGCGGCAACACCCGCGGCGTCTTCGAAGCCAACCCCGCGTGGGTCGTCCACACCGCCGTCGCGCAGCGCGCCAACAACCCGCGCCTCGGCTTCGGCGTCGACGTCGTCCCCTGCGGCGCGCAGCCTTGCATCGCGGTGCGCGTCCCCACCTTCGGGCAGAACGCGGCCGGCGTCTCCACCAGCAACGCGGGCGGCTTCTTCGTCCTGCGCCCGGGCACGCTCGGCGCCCCGATGACGGGCGTCGTGCGCGTGCTCACCACCGCCATCGCCACCGCGCGCTTCGCGGGCACCACCGCCAACGACGCCGTCGGACGCTCAGGCGCGGTGGGCGACGTCGACGGCGATGGCGACGTGGACTACGTCGTCGGCGCGGGCAACCAGGGCGTCGACGGCGCGGTCCACGTCTTCGAAGGAACCTCCCTCGCCGGAACCGCCGCCCTCACGCCGCTCGCCACCGTGCGCGGCGACATGGGCCAGGCCGAGACCCTCGGGCAGCGGGTCACGGTCGGCCGCGCGCCGATGGGCATGGCCGCGCCGGTGCTCGTGCTGTCGGCCACCCGCAACACCGCCACGGTGTTCGGTGGGGCCGTGCGGTGGCTGCCGGCGGGGCCCGCTCGCTCGTTCACTGACCGCTGGATGGCGGGGACGTGGCAGGACATCCCGGTGCTCCCGTCCTTCGATCGCAGCGGCACCGCCGTGGCCCTCGGCGCGCTCCGCGGTGCAGCCGCCGGCGACCTCGCCCTCGGCTCTCCCGGGGCGCACTCTGCGCCCGTCGGGATGATGGGCACCACCCCCGGTCGCGCGGCCGGATTCCGCGCGCGGACGGGCGCCGTCGACCTCGTGCGTGCGGCCGAGACCGCCACCGCGGAGCGTTGGTGGGTCGACCGCGCCTCCAACGCGCTCGGGGGCGCCATCGCCGTCCTCGACTTCGACGGCGACGGGCGGCAAGACCTCGCCATCGGCGACCCGGGTGAGAGCAGCGGCGGCACCGACATGATCGCCCGGGCGACGCCGCCCCTCGCCAACACGACCACAGACTCGTGCTGGTACCGCACGGGCGCCACCGCCGTCGTCGCCACGACCTCCGTGGGCGGTCGCGGCGTCGTTCGCATCTACCTCCAGGCCACGGATGGCACGCTCCGCGAGCGCTTCTGGGCCATCCCCCGGGAGACGGTGCTCCCCGCCGGCACGCCCTCGGGCGCGACCAACATCGTCACCGCGCGCCGCGGCGGCTTCGGCTTCAGCCTCGCACCGGCGGGCGACGTCAACGGCGACGGCCTCGCCGACCTCCTCGTCGGCCGCGTCGGCGGAACCAACAACGGCGCCGAGGTGATCCTCGGGCAGCGCGCCGACGCCATGGGGCGCATCACCGCCGTCTGCGCCGACCCGGCCGCCGCGCCCTACTGGCCCTCGCGCATTGACGGCGTCAATTTCGGCGTCGCCGTGGCTGGCGCGGGCGACCTCGACGACGACGGGTGCGCGGACGTCGCCCTCTCCATCTCGGGCGGCAACCGCGCGGGCATCTCGGTGCAGTACGGCTTCGGTCCGCGGTGTCGGCGCATGCACCTCACGCCGCACGAGATCCTCGTCGTCCCTGACGACCGCCCCCTGCGCGCCAACGTGACGCCCGATGGGGCGATGCCCCGCCCCATCGCCCAGCGCAACCTCGACTGGATCGACCTGCCCGGCGCAGTCACCGGCATGGGCCTCGTCCTCGCGGGCGGCGCCGACCTCACGGGCGACCGCGTGCCCGACCTCGCCGTGCGCGACGCCGCGCTCCTCTGGCGCGACGTGACCGGGCCCGCGATCGAGATCCTCTCGGGCGCGTACCTCAACGGCCTCTGCCCCGAGCACACCTGCACGGCGGGCCTCGACGAGCGCTTCTACTCCGACGGCGCGGGCTACAACGTCGTCGGCGTCCGCACGCTCGCCGCCCCGCACCGCGTCATCCTCCCGCCGCGCTCGGCCACGGCGCAGCGGTTCGGCGCTGCCCTCGCCGTCTCCGACCTCAACGGCGATGGCGTCGGCGACCTCGTGGTGGGCGCGCCCGACGACTCCTCCTGGGGCGCCTTCTCCGGCGCGGTGATGGCGTGGCGCGCGTCGAGCGACCCGGCGGCGTTCGAAGGCCCGCCCTGGCTCGTGGCGGTGGGCGACTCGACGGAGCCTTCGCTCTTCGGCAGCGCCCTCGGCCTCTCGCGCGACACCACCAGCGCCTGGGTCGCGGTGGGCGCGCCGCTCTCCAACCACCGCGGCGCGCAGACCGGCGCCGCCTACCGCTGGCGCATCGACCGATGACCGTCCCCGCCCGCCTCCTGCCCTTCGCGCTCGCCCTCACGGCCTGCGCCGAGCACGTCTCCGAGGGGACGCGCCCCGCCCGCTGGAGCGAGCCCATCCCCGTCGACCCCGACGCCGCCGTCATCATCGATCAGCGCCCGCGCAACGTCGACGTCGGCCTCGTCGAGCGGGCTCCGGCCTCCCTCGCGATGGTGGCGCTCCCCACGGGCGTCGAGGCCGCCTTCCCGTGGGTCGACGCGGAGGGCCGCGGGTACGTGGTCACGCGCGACGGGCGCTTCTTCGTCGTCGACGCGTACGGCGTGGCCTCGGAGGTCGAGCGCCTCGCGGGCGACACGCGCGGGATGATGGAGTCGCCCCCCAACGCCCTCGTCGAGCTCACCACCAACGAGCCCACGGCGCTCGTCCCCGACGGCGCGCTGGTCGTCCGCGAGGGCAACGCGCGCCGGGCGTCGCTCCCGCAGCTCCTCGCCAACGCGAAGGCCACGACGCGCTGGGGCGCCGAATCGCTCTGGGCCACGGCGACGGGCGTGTACACCACGCAGGGAGCCCGCTGGCTCCGTCTCGACCGCGGGGGGATGCCCATCACCGACGCGACGGCCGTCGTCGCGGCCCCCGTGCAGGGAGCGACGCGCGACGCGTGGGTGCTTCGGGCCAGCGGCGAGCTGCTCCGCTTGCGCGTGACGCCGGGCATGGGCGACGCGGTGGAGGTGGTGTGGTCCGAGCCGGCGCCGGGGCTCCCCGTGGGCATGGTGAAGGCGATCGCGACGTACGGCGCGCACCGCTACCTCGCGCGCGCCGACGACATCCTCCGGGTCGACGCCGCGGGCGCCATCGAGCGCATCCGCGTGCCCGGCATGAGCGCGGGGCCCGTCGGGTTCGCGCTCGGCGGCCGCTGGCTCTGGATCGCGTGGGGCGGCGCCGCGATGAGCGCGGTGGGCCGCTTCGACGGGACGCGCGTCGAGGTGGTGGGCCGCGGGCTCTTCGCGCAGACGCTCCGGGTGGCCGCGAACCGCGCGACGGGCGACGTCGCCCTGCTCGTGGACGGCACCCGTGTGCGGCGCATCGTCACCGAGGCCGCCCCGCAGGTGCAGGGCTTCGCGGAGGGAGCGGCGGTGACCGAAGCGCGGCTGCCGCTCCAGGTGTTTCCGCCGACGCCCGCAGGCGTGACGAGCGTGACGTTCTCGCTCGACGGGACGATGCTCGAACGCGTCATGACGCCGCCGTTTCGCTGGGGCATCGGCGGGGCCGACCTGTACCGCTCGCTCCCGACGCTGCGCTTCGGCGACCACACGGTGGAGGCCGTCATCGCGTACAACGGCGCCGACGAGCTGCGCGTGCGACGGACGTTCCGCTACCTCTCGCCGCTCGGGCGCGTGCCCACGTATGCGGCTGACGTGCGCCCGCTCTACGAGATGGCCTGCGCGCGCTGCCACTCCACCAACATCGCGCGCGACCTCCGCGGGTACAGCCGCCTCGCGGACATGGCCCCCATCATCGCGGGCGTGGTCCAGTCGCGCCGGATGCCGCCCGACCTCACGCTCGACACGCCGTCGATCCAGCTCGTCACGGCCTGGGTCGCGGGCGGGGCGCCGGAGTAGCGTCGGTCGAAATTTCGCGTCTTCTCTCCCGCAGTGCTACCGCGGCAGGCGCCATGGCACGCCCCCTCCGCTCCTGCTCGCTGGTGTTCGCGCTCACGCTCGCCGCCTCGGCGTCTTTTGCGCAGTCGTCGTCGCCGCTGCTCATCCCGCAGGCCGCGCGGCCCCCGCAGCCCGCCGCCGCGCCGACCCCGCTGGGGAGCGAGAGCGCCATGCTCGCCGCCCTTCGCGCCGCCGAGGAGGAGGCCGAGCGCCGCGTCGACGCCTCCACCGTCGCCCAGGCCGCCGCCCGAGACGGCACCACGCTCGGCGCCGACACGCTCCCCGCGGACGTGGCCGCGCGCATCGCGATGCCCGACATCCCGCTGCGCATGACCCCGCGCCTCGCCCGCTCGCTCGCGATGTTTCGCACCGACGCGCGGGCCCGGCGCCTGCTCGGGAGCTGGGTGCGCAAGTCCAACCGCTACCGCCACCGCATCCAGCAGACGCTCCTCGCCGAGGGGCTCCCGGCCTCGCTGGTGTGGGTCGCCGCGGCGGAGAGCGCCTTCGACCCGCGCGCGGAGTCTTCGGTGGGGGCGATGGGGCTGTGGCAGTTCATGCCCGACGCGGGGCGCTCGTACGGGCTGCGGGTCGACGCGTGGGTCGACGAGCGCCGCGACCCCGACCGCGCCACCCTCGCCGCCGCCCGCTACCTCCGCGACCTCCACGCGCGCTTCGGCACCTGGGAGCTCGCCTTCGCCGCGTACAACATGGGCTACAACGCCCTGCTCCGCGCGATTCGGAAGTACAACACCAACGACTTCGAAGCGCTCGCCTCCCTCGAAGCGGGCCTGCCGCTGGAGACCATGCGCTACGTCCCGCGCATCCTCTCCTTCGCCATCGCCTCGCAGAACCCGAGCCTCTTCGAACTCGAGAACCTCCAGCCCGACCCCGTCGTGGCCTGGGACGACGTCGAGGTGACCGCCTCGCTCACCCTCGCCGAGATCGCGCGCGGCGCCGGCGTGGCCGAGTCAGAGCTCCGGGCGCTCAACCCCGCGCTCCTCCGCTCGCGCACGCCGCCGTGCGAGGCCAGCGCGCCCTTCGTCCTCCACGTTCCCCGCGGCGCGGGTAGCAACGTGCGCGGCGCGCTCGCGCAGATGCAGACGAGCGGGCAGCGCCCCTACGTCGTTCGCCAGGGCGAGAGCCTCGACGAGATCGCCGGCCGTTGGGGGATGCGCCCCGGTGCGCTCCTCGCGCTCTCGGGCCTCGGCGACGCGGCCACCGCGCGGCCCGGCGTCACGCTCATGGTGCCCGCCCGCGAGCCCACCCCGCCGACCCTCGACGCGCGCCCCGTGGTGGCCGTCGAAGAGAACGCCACGCCCGGCCCCGCGGGCGGCGACCGGGTGTTTGTCCGTGTGGCCCACGCCGAGGACGTCGCCGTGATGGCCCGCGCCCTCCGCGTCACGCCCGCCCTCCTCGCGCAGTGGAACCACCTCGACCCCAACGCCCGCCTCCAGCCCGCGATGTGGCTCCAGGCCTGGGTGAGCGGCGACCCCTCGGGGGCCGTCCGCGTGTGGCGCGAGGCCGAGCTCGACCTCGTCCACCGCGGCTCCGACGCCTTCCACGATCGGGCCGTGGCCGAGACGGGCCAGGTGCGGCTGCGCGTCACCGTGCGCGAGGGCGACACCATGGCCTCCCTCGCGCGGCGCTTCCACATCACGGTGGGTCGCATCGCGCGCATCAACCACCTGGAGCGCGACGCCGCCCTCACGCCCGGCGCCCCCCTGGTGCTCTACGTCGACCCGGCCCACGCCAGCCCCGAAGCACCCACGGCGCCCGAGGACGCACCGCCTGCGGCCGCCCCGCCCGCGGAGACGGCCGCGCCGTCGCAGGCGCGCTCGGAGGGCGTTGACGCAGCGCATCCTCCTGTTGCGAGCAATCCGGGGTGATAGTCTCCGGGTCATGAGCCCCACCGCCGCCGCTCCGACGGAGAACCCCACCGGCCTCGACGGGATCGAGTTCGCCGAGTTCGTCTCCCCCGACCCCGACCGCCTGCACGACCTCTTCACCGCCTTCGGCTTCTCGCGCGTGATGCGCCACCGCGAGCGCGCCGTGGACGTGTACCGCCAGCACGACATCACCTTCCTGCTCAACCGCGAGCCCGACTCCTTCGCCGCGACGTTCGGCGCGCTCCACGGGCCGTCGCTGTCGTCGATGGGCTGGCGCTGCCGCAACGCCGCCGACGCCGCCGCCACCGCCGTCGCGCGCGGCGCGAAGCCGGCCACCCGCGGCGACTTCGAACGCGGCGGGAAGGCCCTCCCCGCCATCTTCGGCATCGGCGACAGCCTCATCTACTTCGTCGACAACCACGCCGACGCCTTCGAAGCGCGCTACGCCGCGATGGGCTTCGTCGCGCACCCCGACCCCGTGGTGCGCGACGACAAGGGCTTCCTCGTCATCGACCACATGACCAACAACGTCTACAAGGGGACGATGAAGCAGTGGGCCGACTTCTACAAGTCGGTGTTCGGCTTCTACGAGGTGCGCTACTTCGACATCCGCGGCGCCAAGACGGGGCTCACGTCGTACGCGCTCCGCTCGCCGTGCGGGAAGTTCTGCATCCCCATCAACGAGGCCGACGAGAAGAAGTCGCAGATCAACGAGTACCTCGACGAGTACAAGGGCCCCGGCGTGCAGCACATCGCGTTCGGCACCACCGACATCCTCGGGTCGCTCGCGAAGCTCGAAGGGACGCCCATCACCTTCCTCGACATCGACGACGACTACTACGACACCGTGTACGACCGCGTGCCCGGCGTCACCGAAGACCGCGCGGAGATCAAGCGGCGCCAGGTGCTCGTCGACGGCGACGAGGAGGGCTACCTCCTGCAGATCTTCACCAAGAACCTCATCGGCCCGATCTTCATCGAGGTCATCCAGCGGAAGAACCACCTCGCCTTCGGGGAGGGCAACTTCGGCGCCCTCTTCCGCGCCATCGAGCGCGATCAGGCCCGCCGCGGCGTCTTCGCCGACGACCCGCGCTGACCCCCAATCCCACCCCCGCGGAACGGGAGATGCATCCCGAAATCGCGCTGTTGCGGTGGTGGGCAATGGGAGTACACCTCGCGCCGCCATGGCGACCGACGCTCCCGCTGACCCTCCGTCACCTTCCCCTTCGCCGAAATCCGACGCCTCCCACGCGCCCGATAGCCACCAGGGCCACGGTCCGCAGGGCAGCCTCCCGAAGCTCGCGCTCGCCGCGCTCGGGATCGTCTACGGCGACATCGGCACCTCGCCCCTCTACACGATCAAGGAGTGCTTCGCGCCCGGGCCCCACGGGGTCGACCCGACGCCCGCCAACGTCCTCGGCATCCTCTCGCTCATCTTCTGGTCGCTGATGCTCGTGATCATGGTGAAGTACATCAACTTCATCATGCGGGCCGACAACCAGGGGGAGGGCGGCATCCTCTCGCTCCTGGCGCTGGTCAACCCGCGCGGCGACGCGGGGGGCGCGGGCGCGCGTGAGCGGCTCGCGTCGCGCAACGTCCTCGTGATGCTCGGGCTCTGCGGCGCCTCCCTGCTCTACGGCGAGGGCATCATCACGCCCGCCATCTCCGTGCTCTCCGCCGTGGAGGGCCTCGAGGTGGCCACCTCCTCCGTCCACGACTTCATCGTCCCGATCACCATGGCGATCCTCGTCGGGCTCTTCCTCGTGCAGAAGCGCGGGACGGCGGGGGTCGGCGCGGTGTTCGGGCCGGCCACGCTGTTGTGGTTCGTCTGCATCGCGAGCGCGGGCGTCTACTCGATCGTCAAACGCCCCGAGGTGCTCCAAGCCGTCAACCCCCTCCACGGCGTCGCCTTCTTCGCACACCATGGCACCCATGGCTTCCTGCTGCTCGGCTCCGTGGTGCTCTGCATCACCGGCGGCGAGGCCCTCGTCGCCGACATGGGCCACTTCGGGCGCACGCCCATTCGCCTCGCCTGGTACACGGTCGTGCTCCCGTCCCTGCTCCTCAACTACTTCGGCCAGGGCGCGCTCCTGCTCGAACGCGGCGGCGAGGCGGCGGTGCGCGCCAACCCCTTCTTCGGGCTCTTCTCCGGGTGGCTCGTCTACCCGATGGTGGCCATCGCCACCGCCGCCACCGTGGTCGCCTCGCAGGCCCTCATCTCGGGCGCCTACTCGCTCACCCAGCAGGCCGTGCAGCTCGGGTACTTCCCCCGCGTCAACATCATCCACACGTCGGGCACCGCCGAGGGGCAGATCTACGTCCCCGAGGTCAACAGCTTCCTCATGGTCGCGTGCCTCGCGCTCGTCGTCGGCTTCCGCGAGTCGTCGCGCCTCGCCGCGGCCTACGGCATCGCCGTCACGGGCACGATGACCATCACCTCGATCCTCTTCTTCGCGGTGACGGCCCGCTGGGGCTGGGCGCTCTGGAAGCGGGTCGCGCTGCTCTGCCTCTTCTTGTCCGTCGACCTGACCTTCTTCGCGGCCAACGTGGTGAAGCTCTCGCAGGGCGGGTACATCCCCGTGCTCATCGCGAGCGTCGTGTTCGCCGTCATGACCACCTGGAAGCGCGGCCGCACCTCCCTCGGCCGCCACATCATCGCCAACACCCTCCCGATGGACCTCTTCCTCGACGACGTGCGCGCGACGAAGCCCCACCGCGTCCAGGGCACGGCCGTCTTCATGACCTCCAACCCCGAGGGCGCCCCCCCCGTCCTCCTGCACCACTTCAAGCACAACAAGGTGCTCCACGAGCGCATCGTGATGCTCTCGGTGCAGACGCTCCACGTCCCCGAGGTGGCCGCCGACAAGCGGCTCGAGGTGCGCGAGCTCGGCGAGGGCTTCGCGCAGGTCACCGCCGCCTACGGCTTCATGGAGACCCCCAACGTCATCGACGTCCTCAAGCTCGCCCGCGCCCACGGCCTCGCTGTCGACGTCGAGGGGGCCAGCTTCTACCTCGGTCGCGAGACGCTCCTCACCACGGGTCGCGCGGGCATGGCGCGCTGGCGCAAGATCCTCTTCGCCTTCCTCTCGCGCAACGCCCGCCCGGCCAACATGTTCTTCGCCATCCCGCCCAACCGCGTCGTCGAGCTCGGCACCCAGATCGAGCTGTAGCCCGCGCGCCCCACAACGGCGCGAAGGTGTGGTAGAGGCGCTCTCCTCAACCCCATGCTCATCGGCATCACCGGCTCGGAAGGTCTCATTGGCAGCGCGCTCAGCGCCGCACTCACCGCCCGCGGCGACCAGGTGCGTCGCCTCGACCTGCGCGCCCCCACCGGCGACGAGGCCCAGGGGGACGTGCGCGACGCCGAGCGCGTGACCCGCTTCGTCGAGGGCTGTGACGGGGTGGTTCACCTCGCCGCCGTGTCCCGCGTCGTGTGGGGCGAGCGTGAGCCCGAGCGCTGCATCGCCACCAACGAGGGGGGCACCCGCAACGTCCTCCGGGCCGCCGTCGACTCGGCCGCGAAGCCCTGGGTGGTGTTCGCCAGCAGCCGCGAGATCTACGGCGAGGCGGCGAAGCTCCCCGTCCCCGAAGACGCGCCGCCGCAGCCCGTCAACGTCTACGGCCGCACCAAGATCGCCGGCGAGACGATGACCCTGGAGGCCCGTGAGCGCGGCATCCGCACGGCCGTCCTGCGCTTCTCCAACGTGTACGGTTCGATCCGCGACCACGCCGACCGCGTCGTCCCCGCGTTCTGCCGCGGCGCCGCCCTCGGCCTCGCCCTCCGCGTCGACGGCTCGCTCCACACGTTCGACTTCACGCACCTCGACGACACCCTCGCGGGCATCCTCCGCACCCTCGACGTGATGGCCTCGGGCGAGCGCGCGCTCCCGCCCATCCACCTCCTCACGGGTCGGCCCACCACGCTCGGGCAGCTCGCCGTGATGGCGGCCGCTGCGGGTCGCTGGCGCTCGGAGATCCACGAGGCCCCCTCGCGCAACTTCGACGTCGCCCGCTTCTGCGGCGACCCGTCGCGCTCGAAGCAGCTCCTCGGGTGGCAGGCCACGCGCTCCATCGAAGACGGCGTCGCGGCCTTCGTGCGGGCCTACGCCGACGCCGACCGGGGTGGATCGTCGGCGGTGTGATCCCGCAGCTCGCCGAGCGCGTCGCGCACCTCCGCCACGGGCGCCTCACCTCGGGCGACGGCGGCTTCGGCACCTTCTTCTGGCTCTTCTTCGGCACCCTCGTGTTGGAGACCTTCGGCGAGGTGTACCGACAGACCCACGGGGGCGTCGGCTACGTCGGTGACTACACCCCGTGGATGGGCCTCGTCGTCGCGACGCTCCCCGCGGTGAAGTCGCGCGGCGCGCTGCACGACGCGGCCGCGCAGCGCGTCACCCACGCGATCGTCGGCGCCGTCGTGACGGTGCTCTCCGTCGGCGCGCTCGCCCAGTACGAGTCGCTCTCGCGCGACGCCCACACGGGCATGGGGCACCTGCGCACGCCCACGGTGTTCGCGACCTCGGCGGCCTTCGCGGCGGTGCTCGTCTGGCCGCTCGTGGCGCGCGCGCCGGGGCTGGTTCGGCGCGTCGTGCCCGCGCTGGCGCTCGCCGCATCGCTGGTCGCGCTGGCGGCCGCGGGGCCTACTCTCCCCGCGCTCGTCCGTCGCCCGGAGGCGGCCCCGCTCCTCCGCCACGCCGCGCGGGTCGCCGAGCTCCCGCCGCCGGAGACGTGGCCCATCACGGCGCTCCCCGAGGTGCGCCGGGCGGAGGCGCCCCTGCCCTTCGAACTCGATGCGCGCTGCGACCGTTGGTACTGCAACCTCCGGGGCGAGCCGCGGGGCGCTTCGGCGCGCGCGTTTCGCGGCTTCCGCTTCCCCTCGCTGCTGCGCGACCGGCGGGTCGTCGTCCGCCGCGCGGGAGACGTGTGGTTTCTCGAGCAACCCACCGGCGAGACGACCTTCCTCGCCGACGGGCGCTACGGCACCCACGCCGCGCTGGCGGGTCGCGTTCGAGCGCCCGACGCGTGGCTCTTCGGCGCCCTCTTCGGCGCGGCCGCGGCGCTCGCAATGATGGCCCGCGCGCGACGGGTCCGGCGGCGCATGGCGTTCGGCCCCGAGTGGATGGAGGTGACCATCGGCGCCAACGGAACCGCCACCGATGGGACGGGTGAGGTGTATGCCGTCGACGTGCCCGGCGCGACGATCCCGGCGGGTCCTGCGCTGGCGCGGTGCGACGACGACCCGCGCCGCAGCTACCGAACGGGTCGCGTCCCGGTGCTCCGCGAGGTGCTCGCGGGCGACGCGGCGACGCTCGCGGGCGCCTTCGACGCGTGGGTGCTCGAGTGTGACGCGCGCGCCCTCACGCTGGCCGTGTGGGGTGGAGGCTCATTGCTGGCGTGGGTGTACACCTCCGGCCTCCGGTGAGGGCTCACCACGGTGACGACGGTCACGGCTCTTCGGGGTCGATCCCGAGCGCCCGGAGTCGCTCCGCCAGCCGCGCCGCCCGCGCCCGCTCCTGCTCCGCCCGCGCGTCGGCCTGCTCCGCCCGCGCGTCCGCCTGCTCCGCCCGAGTGCGCTCCTGCTCCGCCCGCGTTCGCTCCTGCTCCGCGAGCGCGTGCTCTCGCTCGGCGCGTTCGGCGCCGGTGGGCAAGAGTTCGCCGTTCGCGTCCACCCACCGGAGCCACCGGCTGGTGTAGCCCTCGAAGGCCCCCTCCCACAGCACCAAACCGAGGCCGAGACCCCCGAAGAAGTTGCCGTTCTTCCGGACGTAGAGGTCGCCGAGAAGCTCGAACACGAGCAACGCCTCCACGCCCAGGTGGCCCGCAGGATCCCAGACGACATAGAAGGGGACGTGGTAGTGGCGGTACTTCGCCTTCTTGCGACCGAGCTCCCCGCCCTCCCGGTTGGAGACCACCTCGATCACCAGGTCGGGTGACTTGCCGAACTGCCAGACAAAATACGTCCGGTGCTCTTTCGCGAGCACGTCTGGCCCGAAGGTCACGTCGACGCTCAACAGCACGTCGGGCACCACCGGCGGGTCGGTGGGCGTGCCGAAGACTCCCACGTTGGCGGCCGCCACGAAGGTGCGGGGTAGGCCGTCCTCGTTGGGTGGTGGCCCCTTCCAGTTGGTGTAGAGCGGGTCGGTGAGGAGCCGCTGCTGCTTCTCGGAGAAGAAGTTGTCCACCGGCGTGTCGTCCTCCGTCACGATCGACGAGACGTCAGGCCCGATCACGTCTTGGACGAACGCGGGAGCGTGGGACGGCGCCGACATGCCCGAGACCCTGGCGCACATCGACCGCTGACGTCAAGCCACGCGCGGCCTCGGCGTTCGCGCCCCGCGCCGTCGCCCGCTTGCTTCGCGCGCGCAATCCGTGCCATGGAGCGCGCACGTCCCCGTGAGCTCCCCCCGCGCCGCGCTGGCGCCCCTCTTCCTGACCGTCTTCATCGATCTCCTCGGCTTCGGCCTGACGATCCCGCTCCTGCCCTACTACGCGCGCGAGCACGGCGCGTCGGCCTTCGAGGTCTCGCTCCTGTCGACGGCCTACTCGGCGATGCAGTTCGTCTTCATGCCGCTGTGGGGCTCCCTCTCCGACCGCGTGGGGCGTCGCCCCGTGCTGCTCTGGAGCGTCGCCGCCACGGCCGTCGCGATGGCCCTCCTCGGCTTCGCGCGCTCGTACCCCGAGCTCGTGCTCGTGCGGCTCTTCCAGGGGCTCGCCACGGCCAACGTGGCC
>JBILLV010000633.1:0-2907 GCA_044375895.1 Polyangiales bacterium
GCGCCGACGCGGTGCTCGACGCCGTCCACCGCGGGCGCGACGAGGTGTACCTCGGGGGGCGCGAGCGGCTCGCGGTGTACCTCAAGCGCTACGTGCCGTCGGTGCTCGCGTACGTCCTGCCGCGCCTCAAGCCCACCTGAGCCCGCTCAGGGCGCGTCGATCCACACGCTCTTCGTCGCGGTGAACGCCCGCATCCCTTCGCGGCCCAGCTCCCGCCCCCACCCGGAGACCCCGTTGCCGCCGAAGGGGAGCCGCGGGTCGGACTTCACCATCGCGTTGACGAACACCGCGCCGCCGCGCAGCTCCCCCGCGAGGCGCTCGCCCGCGTCGAGGTCGCTCGTCCACACCGAGGCCCCGAGCGCGTAGGGGCTCGCGTTGGCCACCGCCACCGCCTCCGCCGCGTCGCGCACCACCCGCACCGCGGCGGCGGGCCCGAAGGTCTCCTCGTCCCACACGGGCATCCCCGGCCCCGCGTCCGTCAGCAGCGTCGCGGGGTACCAGAAGCCGTCGCGCGCGGGCACCTCGCCCCCGAGCACCCGCTTCGCGCCGCGCGCCACCGAGGCCGTCACCTGCGCGTGGAGCTCGTCGCGGAGGTCGCGCCGCGCCATCGGGCCGAGCGTCGTCGCCGCCGCGCACGGGTCGCCCACCACCGCCGCCGCGAGCTTCGCGCGGAAGCGCTCGACGAAGCCCTCCGCCACCGCGGCCGCCACGATGAAGCGCTTGGCGGCGATGCAGCTCTGGCCGTTGTTCTGGAGGCGTGCGGCCGCGGCGGTGGCGGCGGCGCGGTCGAGGTCGGCGCCCGCGAGCACGATGAAGGGATCGCTCCCCCCGAGCTCCAGCACCGAGGGCTTCAGGTGACGCCCGGCGAGCGCGGCCACGGCGCGCCCCGCCCGCGTGCTTCCCGTGAGCGTGACGCCCGCGATCCGCGGGTCGCCGAGGAGCGCCTCCGTCTGGTCGACCCGCGCGAAGACGTTGTGCACCACCCCCGCGGGGAGCCCCGCCTCGTCGCACACCGAGACGATGGCCTCGGCGCAGCCCGGGACGATGGGGGCGTGCTTGAGCACCACCGTGTTGCCCGCCGCGAGCGCCGAAGCGCCGAAGCGGAAGAGCTGCCAGAGGGGGAAGTTCCACGGCATGATGGCGAGGACAGGGCCGAGGGGCTCGTGGCGGACGGAGCTCGCGCGGGCCTCCGTCGCGACGACCTCGGGAGCGAGCCAGGCGGCGGCGTGGGCGGCGGCGTGGCGACAGGCCCAGGCGCACTTCTTCGCCTCGGCGACGCCCTGCGTCACGGGCTTGCCCATCTCTTCAGCCATCAGCGTACCGAGCGCGTCGGCGCGCTTCTCCAGCACGTCGGCGACGCGCGTCAGGGCCTCGCAGCGCGTGGTGAGCGGCTCGCGCGACCAGCGCATGAAGGCGCGGTGCGTCACCTCGAGGGCGGCCTCCAGGTCGGCGTCGGTGGCGTCGGGGCGCTCGCCGCGGACGGTGCCATCCCGCGGGTCGAAGGAACAGAACTCTGTCATCCCCCGACGGTACCACCGGTGTTCGCTCGGGCGCGTTGGATTTACCGCAGCGCAAGGCGGTCCCGTGATACTCGTCGAATGCTACGCGGTTCGTCGCGGAGTCGGAGACAGCCTCTTCGGAGGAGGGAAGAATCAACGATGCGATTCGTCATGCCGTGTCTGTGCGGAGCGCTGGCTCTCGCACCCTCGATCGCGCTTGCGCAGCAGGCGCCGCAGACTCAACCCGCGCCCGCCGCCGACCAGGCTCCGCCGGCTGAGCCCCCCGCCACGCCCGCCCCCAGCGGCGACGCGCCCAGCGCCGGTGGCGACGCGCCCAGCGCCAGTGGTGATGCGCCCGCCACGCCCGCCGTGCCTGCTACGGCGGCGGAGGCCGACGAGGAAGACCCGGAGCCCTCCGTGCAGCTCCACGGCGCCTTGGAGGCGGCGTACAGCTTCAACTTCAACCGCCCCTCCAACGGGATCACCGACTGGCGCTGGTACGACAACCGCCACAACACCATCGGGCTCCAGAACGTGCTCCTCGAGACCGCCTGGAACGCAGGGCCGGTGAAGGGTCATGTGCAGCTCCAGCTCGGCGCCTTCGCAGAACTCTGGTGGCCCGGCGCACGGAGCCCGGAGCTCGACATCCTCTGGCGGCTCATGCAGGAGGCGACGGTGGAGTGGCGCACACCGCACCGCGCGCTCTCGGTGGAGGGAGGCATTTTCAACGTCCCCTTCGGACCCGAGTACAACGTCGCCTATCTCAACTGGAACTGGTCGGGCAGCAACCTCTTCGCGCTCATGCCCTACCAGATCGGTGGCTTTCGGGTGAGCTACGACCTCGGTCGAGGACGCCGCGTCCGGCTCGGTGTCTACAACGGCTGGGATCGGATCGTCGCCGACAACAACGACGCGAAGTCCGTCATGGGGTCTTTCGAGTGGGACGACCCTGACGACGAGCTCAACTACTTCTACGCCAACTACATGGTCGGCGACGAGCGCGACCACGGCGACGCCCGGGGACCGTATGCCCGCCATACGCTCGACGTGTACGGGCAGTGGCACGTGCTCCCGAAGCTTACGCTCCGCGCCCATTTCTTCGGCGGCATGGCGCCGACGCGCGGCGACACCACCGAGGGCTGGGTCGGCGGCGCCCTCTACGCGCGCTTCGACCTCCACCGATGGTTCTCCATCGCAGGGCGCGGCGACGTCGTCCACACCTTCTCCGGGGCCGACGGGGAAGACATGTTTCACGCCGACGTGATGCCCGACCCGACGGCGACGACGCTGATGGGGAGCGGCACGCTCACCTTCGATTTCCACCCCACCTCGCACGTCTCCATCCGCCTGGAGGGGCGCCACGACCGCGCGAACTTCCCCCGCTTCTTCGGCGGCCAGGTGCAGCAGA
>JBILLV010000634.1:0-2903 GCA_044375895.1 Polyangiales bacterium
ACTGGAACGTCGGCGGCCGCTTCCGCGAGCACGAGCCCCGCGCCGGCGAGGCCCTCGACCGCGCGCAGAGCAGCCGCTCGGCGGTGTTCGGCGACCTCGACGGCGACGGCGCGCTCGACGTCGTGACGACGGTGGTGGGCGGCCGCCCCCGCGTGCTGCGCAACCGGGCGGGCTGCGGCCACTGGCTCGGCGTGCGGGTGCGCCCGCGCCTCGCCGGGACGCGCGTCCGTGTCACGGCGGGGGGCAAGACGCGCGAGCGCCAGGTGGTGCTCGGCGGGTCATACCTGGGCTCGGGGACGGCGACGCTCCACTACGGGCTCGGCGCGGCGGCGACGGCCGCGGTGGAGGTGCGCTGGCCCGACGGTCGCACGCTGCGGCGCGACGTGCTCGCCGACCGCGTGGTGACCCTCCCATGAGCGGCGCGCGAAACTTCCCGCGGCCGCGGCGGTGGTGGTAGCCGTAGCGCGCATGCCGACGAGTGACCGAGCCTTTCGTGCGCTGGCGAGTCGAGAGCCCGAGGTGGTGATGGCGACGCTGCGCGCGTCACTGCCCAACGTCGTCGGGTATCGGCCGACGGACCTTCGCGTGGAGCTGCTGCTGCCGACGCGCCTCGATGCGCTGGCGCCTCCCCAGGACGCGGACTGGCTCGCCGCGCTGTCCGACGCGTCGCTCCTCCACACCGAGTGCCAGGGCTACCGCGATCCGAGCTTCCTCGAGCGAGTGTTTCGTTATCACCTCTGGCTGGTGCTTCAGGACCTGAAGCGGCGGGTGCACACGGTCGCTCTGTGGTTGATGGATCCGCCCGCGGCGCAGACGGCGGGGGAGGTGGAGATCCAGGGGGTGAGGATCCGGGTGCACTCCGTGGTCGTCCCGCGGGTGCCCGCGGAGGCGCTCCTCGATGACCCGATGAGCGCGTGCTTCGCCGCGGGAGCCCACCGCGGGAGCAGCAGCGACGAGGCGCTGTGCGCGCGCGTCGCGAAGGTGCTCCGCGAGAGTGGCGCGAGCTGGAACCGCCGCCACATGGCGGTGGTTGCGGCCGCTACCCAGGGGCGTTACAACGCCATGCTGAAGGCCATGGAACACGAGCACATGGAACCGATCATCATCGAAGACCTGGTTCACATCGGCCAGGATATCGGCCGCAAGGAGGGCTACAAGGTCGGCCACGAGGAGGGCCACAAGGAGGGCCACAAGGAGGGCCACAAGGAGGGCGCCGTGGCGACGCTACGCGACTCGATCCGCAAAGTCCTCGCGGTCCACGGCGTGCTCCTCTCCGAGGTCCAGCGGGCGCAGCTCGACGCGTGCGACGACCCCGCGCTCATCAGCCGGTGGTTCGACCGCGCGCTCCGCGGCGACGCTCCGGCGGACTGGCTCGGCTGATCCGTCGCGGCGCCTCACTCCCTCGCGCCGGCGTCGTGACCTGTGCCCCCCCGCTCCAACTCCTTCCACCTCACGCTCGACGCGATCGTCGGCGCGCTCCCCGTCGCGCGCTGGGCGCTCTGCCCGGTGCGCCCCACGGCGCGCGCCTGGCCCCGCGGCCGCGTCGTCTTCCTCCGCCGTGACGGCCGCGTCGCGCGCTTCTCCACGGCCACCGCGGACTTCACCGACGACGAGCTCGCGGGCATCGCCGCGCGGGGTCAGCTCTACCTCGACGTCTCGGGCAAGGACGCCCTCGACGACTTCGCGCGCGACCTCGTGCCGCTCCGCCCGAGCGCGCTCTGCGACGGGTGCCCCGAGCGGGCGCACTGCGCGGGCCTCTTCGACCCGCACCGCGAGGACGTCTTCACCCGCGACGACGCCTTCGTCCGCGCGCGCCTCGCGTCGCTCCGCGGCACCGTGGTCGACCTCGGCTGCGGCGAGGCGCCCTACGGCGACGTCCTCGCGCCCCTCGTCGCCTCCGGCGCCATCACGTACGTCGGCCTCGACCCCGACCCCGCCCGCCTCGCGTCCCTCCAAACGCGCTGGCCGCAGGCCATCCTCCACGCCGCCGAGGCCGAGTCCCCCCCGCCTGGGCTCCCGCCGCCCGAGCACGTCCTCCTGCTCCGGAGCTGGAACCACCTGCGCAATCCGGTGCGGGTCGTGGAAACGTTTGCGGGGTCGCTCCCGCCCGGGGGGACGCTGACGGTGGTGGACAACGTGGCCTTCGGGGTGGTGCGCGGGCGCCTGCAAGCGCGTCGGGCCGAGGGGGGAGCGGCGGCCTTCGAGCACCACCGCAACGACGGCGCGGCGGAGGCGCACGCCCTGATCGCCCGCGCGGCCCCGTCGCTGACGCTGGTGGAGCGGCGCGACGTGGGGCCGACGACGAGCAACCAGTGGCTCCTGCACTACCTCGCGGCCCGTGGCCCGCTCCGTGTATTCTCGCGCGCGAAAGGCGTGGCATCACCCTGAACGACTCCATGACGAACCCGACCCCCGACCTCGGACTCCCGCAGAGCATCGTGGCCCACGACCCCGTCGACGGGAGCGTGACCATCACCGTGGACGCCGTGCTCTACCCCCTGGAGGCGCTCTACGGCGCCGCGTACATCTTCATCGACCGCTGCTACGTGCTGCTCGACCGGCCGCGCGAGGGGGCCCTCTCGGTCACCCTCGCGTCGAAGAAGGGTGACGCCTCGCCCGAAGGCCTCCGCGCGATGGTGGGGGAGTTCGCCAACGAGCTGCTCTCGCAGGCCTGGCGCCAGAAGATCATCGAGGAGAACCGGGTGGTGCTCGAGACGGTGACCACGCAGGCGCTGGCCGGGGCGATGGGGGCGCCGACGCTCGACGACCTCGCGTCCTTCGACTTCACGGAGGAGGGCTTCGACGACCCGCTCGGCATCGCGATGTCGTGGGAGGAGAAGCAGCAGCAGAAGAAGGCCGCGAAGGACGAGGCGAAGCCGTGACGGAGCGGCGCTTCCACAAGG
>JBILLV010000635.1:0-2898 GCA_044375895.1 Polyangiales bacterium
CGACGGGCGTTGTGACGTCGACGAGCGTGGTGACGTCGTCGGTGGGAGCGTCGGGCGGCGCGGGGACCTCGGTCGCGGCGAGGTCGAGGGCGAGGTCGTCGGCGACATCGGACGGCCGAGCGTCGAGGTCCGGCGCCGCGTCGGCGGGGGAGCGGTCGTCGGGTGGGGCGGCGTCGTCGTCGCCCACGAAGGTGTTGTTGCCGCGCGCGGGGCAGCCGGCGAGCAGCGCGAGGGTCAAGGCGAGGGGAGCGCGCACGGTAGACCTCCGAGGGGGTGCGCCGAGCATCCGCCCCCGAGCGGCACCACGTCAACGCCCGCGTCGGGTGCGGGCGACGGCGACCCTGCATGAACGTTGGCGGCCCCCGGGGCAACGAGGCCCCAGACGACCCGCTCCACGCGAATCCTCCACGTCATCAACTCGCTCGACCCGTCGGGGGGCGAGCGCCACCTGGTCAACCTGTTCGCCCCCCTCGAGGCCCTCGGGGTCGAGAACCACCTCGTGACGTTCTATCCGGGCAACGGCTTCGAAGCGCAGGTGAAGGCGCACGTGCGCCGGGCCGAGCTGAGCCTCGGGCACGTGAAGGGCTTCGCCGCCGCGGTGCGCATGGCGCGCGAGGTCGACGTCGTGCACACGCAGCTCACGTACGCCGACATCGTGGGGCGCGTCGCGGCCGCCGTGGCCGGCACCCCCTCGGTCACCACCATCCAGTCGTCGGCCTGGGCCCCCGAGAACCGTCCCGTCCTTCACCTCGACCCGCTGCGCTATCACCTCTACCGGATGAGCGACTGCGCCACCGCGCGCCTCGCGACCCGCTTCTTCGCCGTGTCTGGCCGGGCCGCGCAGGCCTACACCGACGCCTTCAACGTGCCCGCCGACCGCGTGGAGGTCATCGCCAACACGGTGAACCTCCAGGCCTTCGACCCCGCGCTCGGCCCCTCCCGCGAGGAGGCGCGGGCGGCGCTCGGGTTCGCGCCGCACGAGTTCGCGGTGGTCACGCTCGCGCGGCTCGTTCCGATGAAGGCCCTGCCCGACGCGGTGCGCGCGGTCGCCATCGCGGCGAAGACCCACTCGGTGCGGATGGTCATCGCCGGCATCGGGCCCGAGCAGGCGACCCTGCAAGCGTCGATCGATGCCGCCCACGCGCCCGTACGGATGGTCGGGCGTCGCGACGCGGTCTCGGTGCTCAAGGCCGCCGACCTCTTCGTGCTGCCCTCCCGGGTGGAGGGGATGCCCTTGTCGCTCATCGAGGCGATGGCCATGGGCGTGCCTTGCCTGTGTTCGAACATCCCCGAGAACGTGGAGACCGGCGGCGACGCGGCGGTGTACGCTCCCGAGCGCGACCCCGAGGCCCTGGCGAAGGCAATGATGGCGCTCATCGACGACCCGGCGCGGCGCGCGGCCCTCGCCCGCGACGGCCGCGTGCGCGCGCGTCGCTACGCCTCCGAGGTGGTCGCCGAGCGCTTCTTGCGTGGCATCGAGGGGGCGCTCGCGAAGCGCAACGCGCACGGGGCGCGTCGGCCCGTCGCCCCCACCGGCGTCGGGCAGAGAGGGGAGGTCCCAAGGGTAGAATGATCACGGAGGCATTGGGCGTTCTCAGGGTTCACCTCGGCGAAGGCATGCCCGCGGGCCGCGACGCGGTGGTCGCCCGGGTCGACTGCGCCACGGGTCGACGCTCGAACGTCCCAGCCCGCGCGCCCTCCACGCGATGAGCACTCCCCCCTCGGCGCCTGGGCGGCCCTTCTTCTCGATCATCATCCCCACGTACGACCGCGCCGCGATGCTGCCGCGCGTGCTGGGCAGCGTCGCGCGGCAAGACCATCCGTCGTGGGAGGCGGTGGTCGCCGACGACGGCTCGAACGACGACACGGCGGGCGTCGTGCGGGCCTTCGGCGACGCGCGCGTCCGCTACCTGCGACACGCCGTCAACCGCGGCGTGTGCGCGGCCCGCAACACCGCCATCGCGGCCTCGCGGGGCCGGTGGATGGTCATGCTCGACAGCGATTTCGAACTGCTGCCCGGCGCGCTCCGCACCCTCGAGGCGCGCTGCCTCGCGGCCCCCGACGACACCGGCAACGTGGCCTCGCTCATGTCGTGGGACAACGGCCCCCCATCGCCCATCCCGACGCCCGCCGTCGACCTCTCGCTCCTCTACCTCGAGTACCTGCGCTGGGTGGCGTCGGTCACGCACTCGGAGTACTTCAACTGCGTGCGTCGCGAGGTCTTCGACGTGGTGCGCTACCCCGAGGGGCGCGCCTACGAGTCGGAGTTCAACCTCAACCTCGCGCGGCGCTTCCGCTTCCTGCTCGTGCGTGAGCACCTGTGCCTAGCGCACACCGACGCGCGCGACCGCATCACCCGCGGCCCCGCCCTGCGCCGCGCCCGGCGCCTCCTGCGCGACGCGCCCGACTGGTCGCGGAGCGTCGAGGGCACGCGCCGCGACCACGGCGAGGCGATGCGCGCCGCCGCGCCCGACTACTACGACCACTTCGCGGTTCACCTCGCCAACCTCCGCCTCCTCGCGGGCGATCGCCGCGGCGCCCTCGCGGCCCTCGCCGAGGCGCGCCCCGCCGCGGTGGCCTCGCCCCGCACGCTGCTCCTCACGGGCCTCGGCCTCCTCGACCGCAGGCTCCTTGCGCTCGCGCAGGGCATCCGCGCGTAGGGAGACGCGGCGTCTGGCGGACGACGGCGGGCGCGACCGCCGCGTCTCAGGTCGCGGCGACGTCGGGCGGCAGCGCCTCCCCGCGCCCGAGCGCGTCGAGCACCCGCAGGCGGACGCGCCCCGCGTGCTCACGCTGGGCGGCCGAGCGACCGCGCGCGCTCGCCAGGGGGAGCGTCATGCGCTCGTGGGCCGAGAGCGCCGCGGCGTTGCGGTGGAGAAAATCCCTGTTGAGGGGGGT
>JBILLV010000278.1:0-11990 GCA_044375895.1 Polyangiales bacterium
GCGACGCCATCTTGGACGCGCCCGACGTCGCGCCCGACGCCGCGCCTGACGCGGGGGCGCGCGTCTACGAGCGGGTGTACCTCTACCGCATGGCCGCGGCGGCCTTCCCCGCGCAGGCCGGACCCTCGGTGGCCGTGCACGTCCCGCCGGGCTTCGACCCGACACCTCCGCTCGGCGTCCAGGTGTACTTCCACGGGTGGAGCAACTGCGTCGCCAACGTGGTCGGCGCGACCAACACGCCGTGCACCGCGGGGGGCCCGGCGCGGCGCGCGTCCGACCTGATCACGCAGTTCGACGCCGCCCGCGTCAACGCGCTGCTGGTGGTGCCCGAGCTGCGCGTCGACGCGATGACGGGCGACCCGGGCGCCTTCGCGCGGGCGGGGGCGTTCCGCGCCTTCCTGCAGGAGCTGCTCACGACGCAGCTCGCGCCCGTCATCGGCCGGCGCGACGTGGCGGACGTCGGCCGGGTGAGCGTGATGGCGCACTCCGGGGGCTACGTGGCCGCGGCCGCGGTCGCGCGCGTCGGCGAGGTGGCCGCGCTGCGCGAGCTGGCGCTGCTCGACGCGCTCTACGGCGAGGTCAGCACCTTCGACCGGTGGGTGCAGGGCGGGCTCGCGCGCTTCGTCCCGCCCGCCGCCACGGGCCTCCGCTTCGTGGATGTCTACACCACGTCGGGGGGCACGCGCGCCAACTCGCGGGCCATGGCGGGGCGCGCGGTGGCGTGGCTGAGCGGCGCCGGGCGCCTCGGGTCGCTCCTCGACGACGACACGGTCACCATGCTCGAGCCCGAGGCCTATGCACACCCGGTGATCTTCAAGCACAGCGCCCTGTCGCACGACAACACCACGCGCTACTACCCCCGCCGCCTCTTCGCCGCGTCGGGCTTCGCGCCGCTCCCTTGACGCGCGGGGGGGTCGCGCGTGACGTATCCCCGACGCCGCCCGCCTTCGAGCGGCGCGAGGGATCCCCATGGCCGTAAAGAAGACCGCCGCGAAGAAGACCGCCGCGAAGAAGACCACCGCGAAGAAGACCACCGCGAAGAAGACCGCCGCGAAGGAGGCGCCCCACGGCGTCCTGCGGGGCCTGCCGATCCTGTGGGCGCACAAGCTCGGCGGGCAGGCGATCGGGCTCCACGTCGACGAGCGCGAGGCGTGGGCGGGGTCGGAGAGCGGCGACGTGGTGGCGTGCGACCACGACGGGGCGGTGCTCCGGCGGTGGCGGCTCCCGGCGGGGGTCGACGCGCTCGTGGCCGACGAGGCGTGGCGCTACGCGGGCTGCCGCGACGGCACCGTGTACGACCTCACCGGCGAGACGCCGCGCGCGGCCTACGTGGTCGACCCGAGCGCGTGCGTGCAGGCGGTCGCCGTCTTCCGCGGCAACCTCTGCGCGGCCGACAGCGCGGGCTCGTGCACGGTGGTCGACCCCGAGCAGAGCGAGCTCTGGCGCCACCGCCAGACGCCCCGGGGCAGCTCGGGGTGGATGGTGTGCGCGGAGGAGGGCGGGGTGTACCTGGGCAACTCCGCGGGTGTCCACCGCTTCGACTGGAGCGGCAAGCGGCGGTGGTTCCGCAAGACGGCGTGGGTCGGCTACGGGTGGGCCGCGGGCGACCGCGTCCACGCCATCGTCGACGCGGTGAGCTCGTCGGTCGCCGTCGTCGCGATCGACAAGGCCAGGGGGAAGCTCCTCTGGCGGGCCCCGTGCAGCTCCGACGCGCCGACCTACCGCCCGCGCAACAACGCCGCGGCCTGCGCCGCGAGCGCGACCGGCGACCGCGTCTTCGGCGGGACGCGCGACACCCTCTTCTGCTTCGACGCCGACGGGGCGCTCCAGTGGGAGACGCCCACCCGCTGCGGGGCGACGTGCTCGATGGCGCTCCTCGGCGACCGGCTGTTCGTCGTGACGCAGACGGGCGTCTTCGCGTGCCTCGACGTGTCCGCGGAGGCCGTCGCGCGCGCGAAGGCCCGGCCCGGCCCGCGCGCCGCGGTGCGGGCGCTTCCGCCCATCGCGGTGACCGACCGCGCGCTGCGCGAGGCGGCGAGCGCCGCGGGCGGCGTCGAGCTCGAGTGCGTGGCGGAGGGCGAGCAGCTGCGGGTGTACGTCCGCTCGCCGGGCTACCGCGCCGACTGGCACTGTCAGTTTCCGCGCGACATCCGCGAGCCCGGCGCCCGCTACGTCGTCGAGGCGGTGCGGGAGGCCACGCAGGGCGGCTTCTACCGCGCGATCGGCGAGATCCGCCGGCTCCGCGGGTGACGCGGGTCGGCGGATGTTCGGCGACGACTCGGTGGTGTGGAGGCTACCGGGCACCGACGTGGCCGAGCCGCTCCCTCGGCGCTCCGCGCGAGATGGAGGTCACCGTCGCGCTGTGATGGGTGCGGCCCGCGGCGGGCGTCAGTAGCCCGTGCCGCCGACCATCGCAAACTCGGGGTCGAGGCCGCAGCGCTCATTCCACTGGCGGCTGGTGCCCATGAAGGCCTCGCGGAAGGTGGGGCGCGCGAGGGGCTCGCGGAGGTACTTCCGCCCGCCCTCGTACACGTCGGCGAACACGGCCTCCACCCGCGCACGAAGCGCCGGAGGGAGCGCCTCGGCCACGGTCGTCTCCTGCCCGCCCACCGCGTGCGGCCAGTAGCGGGTGAGGCCGCTCACCAGCATCCCGAACACTTCGTTGCCGCGCACGCTGGGGCCGTACTTGAAGTCGCTCTTGTTGTACTCGCTGCCGTCGAGGGCGTGCGGCGCTTCGAAGTCCTCCGCGGCGGGGTCGGCGCGGAGGCGTTCGAGCAGGGTGAGGAGCGCCTCGGTGCCTTCGGCGAGCGGGAGCCGACGCACGAGACCGACCCAGCGGACGCCACCGTCGTGGTGGGACGACTGGCCGCCCGAGATGCGCGCGCACGTGCGGATCACCGTCTCGGTGTCCTCGCCGACGAGGGCCTTCACGCCGTCGAGCGGGGCCGCGCGCCACCGCTCGTAGAGGTCGGCCCTGGTGGGCTTCGCGAGAAACTTCTGCGACGACCAGATGGGCTCGGGGAAGTGGTCGAACTCCACCAGCGCGAACTCTGCCCCAAAGTACGAGTCTGCCTTCGGCGCCGACAACCGCCGGAGCACTGTTGCCCGCTTCGATCCGTTGAACGACTTCGAGTGAACCCGCTCGGGCCCTGCGGGCGCCTTCTTCGCTGCCATGGTGCGCGTCCTCGGGGCATTGGGCATTCGAAGGTCCCAACCGTCAAGCGCCCCCGCAGCGCCCGTCCCACGCCCCAGGGCGGCGTTGCCAAATTCACCATGATGGAAGCACTTTGCAGCATCTCGCTGCCCAGGGCTCGCGGACGCTCGGCCTGGGCTATCGTCGGATCGCCCGCAGAGCCGGGCTCCCTCATCGTACGCCGTGGGGGCTTCTTGAACCCGGCTTTGCGGGTGATCCGACGATAGCCCAGGCCGAGCGTCCGCGAGCCCTGGGTCGCGACGTGTCTCGCAACGTGTCCTTCAACGCGGTGAATTTGGCAACGCCGCCCCGTCCCATGCCCCGCGGGTGTGCTAGCTCGGGGCGGTGTGTGGAAAGCCGAGCGGCGCTGGGTGCCGTGTTGCTGTGGTGGTAGTGGACCGCACCGCCGTGGCGGCGCCCCGCGCGGAGGGGGACGGCGCCGCCCACCGTCACGGCAGCGTCACGGCCGGCGCCTGCGCCGCCCATCGGAGCAACACCCGCACGTCGCCGCAGTGTGGCCGCCGGGCGTCGCCCGTCTGCATCTCCGCCACCGACGCGCAGCGCGTGCGAACCGCGCGCGCGACCGCGGCCGGGGGGACGCCCCAGAGCCTCGCGCACACCACGGCCTCCCGCGTGGGCTCCCCTTCGAACACCGCGGGCACCCGGCGAGGACACGACGCCCGCGCGAAGGCGCGCGCCGTCTCGTCGTCGCGGGAGAAGGTCCCGTCGGGGAGCGCGTGAGCGAGGAGGGCGATGGGCTCCATGAGGTAGGTGAACTGGCTGATGAAGTCGTTGCCCTCCGCGCGGTAGGGGAGGTGCGTGACGAGGTCGGGCCGCCCGTCGCCATCGACGTCCCGCGCCTCGTCCGGGTGGAGGTCGGCGGCGGGCGCGTACGGTCGGAGCGCGCCGTCGCGGAAGGTGAACACCCCGCCGTCCGGCGCGTCGGCCCACTCCATGCGCGTGCCGCGCCAGTGGAGCAGCAGCTCGGGCTCGCCGTCGCCGTCGTAGTCGAAGGTCGACGCCCCCGTGACGCGGAGGAGGTCGTGGCTCACCCACTCGGTCTCGTGCGTGTCCCGTACGGTGGCGCCGTTGGGCGCGACGTGGGCGACGCTCCAGCGGCCGCGGTAGGAGACGTAGCCGCCCCCGTCCGGGTGCTCGTCTCGCACGAGCGCGTCGAGGGCGACCACCCAGGCGCCGCCCGGCGTCTCGAAGCACTGGCCGACAGTGGCGATGGCGCCTTCCCACGCGGTCGCAGCGTCTTCGTCACCGGCCAGCAGCGTGCGGTGCGCGGCGAGGGCGCGGTCGCAGCGGGAGGGCGGCGGGACGGCGACCGCGGCGGGCGACGGCGCGGGCGGAGCGGGCACCGGGGCCTGCGCGGGAGGCATCGGCGCCCGGTGACAGCCGAGGGCGACGGCGACGACGACGAGGTGGCTCTTGCCGCGCCGGGTGACGCTCGTCGTACGGGGCGGGACGCTGCTCAAGGTTTGAGCCCGACTTCGATGAGGAGCGCGTCGTTTCGCACGTGCAGGGCACGCAGGTGGCGAATGGCTCTGGCTTCGTTCTCGCTGCGCGCGGCGTCGAGGCGGTAGATCGGACGTTGCCGCAGCGCCTGCTCCGCGCCAGCCCGCGCCAGGTGGTCAAGCGTCGCAGAATCCACATGATCGTTGACGCGTTCGAGCAGACCGCCCGCGGGGCTGCCCGGCGTGGGCGCGTTCATGTGAAAGCTGGTGATGTTGGGCTCACGCAGGTAGAAGGCATGCTCGGCCTCGACGTAGGCGATGCGCCCTTCGACGCGCAGATCGCCCGTGCTGTTCGCGAGGAGGCTGCTGAGCACGACGGTCACGCGCAACGCGACGTGATCGCCCACGCCGGGGAACTCAAGAACAGGATCGGCCAGACGCACCACGACCACATGATGGTCGATCTCGACGGGGAAGCGGGTCGCGAGGTCGCGCTGCAGCTCCTCGCGCGTGAGCGTCAACGTCAACGTACTGCAGGCGGTGACGAGCGTGAGACACCCGATCAAGACAAGTCTGCACGCACGACTGAACATTCCCGACGATCCGCTCCGCTCGGGTCGCGGGCTACCACGGGGCAAAACGTCAAGCAAGCGCGCCGCTCTCCCAAAAGCTCCGCCCGCCGCGCGTGTCGAAGGCCACGGACGCGCAGCGCGCCTCGACGCGATCGTGCGTAGAGCGACCCTGCACCACCTGGGAGGCCTCGACACGCACATGAAACGCACGCTCCACCATTGCCTCGCCGCGCTCGCCTTCGTGGCGTCGGTGGCCCTGCCCGCGGCGGCGCACGCCTTCTGCGGCTTCTACGTCTCGGGCTCGTCCGAGCAGCTCACCAACAAGGCCACGCGCGTCGCGATGATGCGCGACGGGACGCGCACGGTGCTCTCGATGAGCAACGACTACGACGGCCCCGCCCAGGATTTCGCCATGGTGGTTCCCGTCCCCGTGGTGCTCCAGCAGGAGAACGTCCGCACCCTCCCCCACGACATCTTCACGCACCTGGAGGCCCTCACCGCGCCGCGCCTGGTCGAGTACTGGGAGCAGGACCCCTGTCGCTTCCAGCCCCCGCCCGGGGCCATGGCCTACGGGGGCGCGTTCCCCCTGCCGCCGCCGCCTTCCGTCCACATGCCCGCGCCCAGCCGCGGCGTCCGCATCGAGGCGCAGTTCACCGTCGGCGAGTACGAGGTGGTGGTCCTCTCGGCCACGCAGTCGACCGGGCTGGAACTCTGGCTCCGCGAGAATCGATACAACATCCCCGCGGGCGCCGCGGCGTACCTGGCCCCGTACGTGCGCGAGCAGTGGAAGTTCTTCGTGGCGCGGGTGGACATCGAGCGGGCGCAGCGGCGGGCCGGCGGCGGCGCGCGGCTGTCGCCCTTGCGCTTCCACTACGACGCGCCCGACTTCCGCCTCCCGGTGCGCCTCGGGCTGCTCAACGCCACGGGCGCCCAAGACCTCCTCGTCTACATCCTCCACCCGGGCTCGCGCTTCGAGGTGGCCAACTACCGCAACGCCTTCATCCCCACCAACCTCGACGTCGCCGAGAGCGCGCGGGGCACCTTCGGCGAGCTCTACGCGCGCCTCTTCGACTACACCCTCGACCAGGCCGGCGGGCGCGCGGTGGTCACCGAGTACGCGTGGAGCACCAGCTCCTGCGACCCCTGCCCGACGCCCCCGCTCGACCCGTCCGACCTCACCATCCTCGGCGCCGACGTGCTCCGCCAGGGGAGGCCCGGCGTCGACCGGAGCAACAGCGTGTACAACATGACCGTGACGCGGCTCCACACCCGTTACGACCGCGCCACCCTCACCGAAGACCTCATCTTCCGCGAGGCTGCGCCCGTCCTGGGTGGTCGGGAGTGGTACACCGACGATCGCGGGCTCCCCGAGCAGGGGGCACGCACGTCACGATTCGACGGCAACCAGTTTCAGGCGCGCTACGCCATCCGCCACCCGTGGACGGGTCCCGTCACTTGCAGCTACCCCCGCCGCGGTGTCTGGGGTGGTCCCACCAACGGCTCCGCGGCGCCTCCGCCCGACGCGGCGCGTGACCTCGCCGAGGTGCCCCGCGGCCGCGTCGAGCTCGCCCGTGCGATCCGCTCGCCCATCCCCCCGATCACCTACCACCGGAGGCCCACCGCGCCCGTGAGGTCGCCCGCGCGCCCGACGCCGCGCCCCCGCCGTCGCTCCGATCACAACGTCCCCAACCGCACCGGCATGCTCCTCGGCGCCGCCGCGCTCGCGGGGCTCTTCTTCGCGCGACGCCGCGGCGAATAGGGCGTGCACCGACGCGGCGCGATGGCCGCTGGAGGATTCAGGCGCTCAACGCCCCGCGCGGTGCTGCGCGAAGAGCCACGCCCACAGGGGCTCGTGCGCGAACGCAAAGCGCCACACGTCGTGCCCGGCGTCGCCGACCTCGGTGGTGCGCGCCGAGCCCCCACGCGCCGCCACCATCGCCGCGAAGGCCCGCATGCCGTCCGGCGACACCATGGCGTCGCGCCCGCCGTGCACCGCCCACAGCGGGAAGTCGACGAGGGGGGCGGCGTCCGCGACGGCGAGGTCTCCCGCGATGAGCACGGAGGCGGTGAAGAGGTCGGGATGGCGCGTGAGGATGTCCCACAGCCCGATGGCGCCCATGGAGTAGCCCACGCCGTACACCCGCCGCGGGTCGACGCTCCGCCGGGCGCAGAGTTCCCGCGTGAGGGCCACGAGGGTGCGCTGGCCCGCGGTCTCGCCGCCGTACCAGCAGCCGCCCCAGGTCTCGCCCGCGGGGAGCTGCGGGGCGACCACGATGCACGGCCGCGCCGCGCGCGTGCGCACGAAGCCGTCGAGCCCGTTGCGGAGCTGGGACGCGTTGTCGGCGCCGCGCTCGCCGCTGCCGTGCAGGCTCACGACGAGGGGGTAGCGGGTGCTGTGCGGCGCGTAGCCTTCGGGCAGAAGCACGCGGCAGGGGAGCCCGTGGAGGGTGTCTTCGAGCCAGGGGTCGTGGGTCATCGCGGTGAGTGGGATGGTGCCAAAGGTCGGCGCGGGGCCAATGGATCTTCTGCGCGGAGACTGCATCCCCGGCGTTCCCTTTGTGGCGGATCGTCGGTCGTCGAGCTGGGCACGTCGGTCGGCGACGGCGCCTTCCACCGCGCTCCCCTTCGAGGGCGAGCAGCTGCGGGTGTACGTCCGCTCGCCGGGCTACCGCGCCGACTGGCACTGCCAGTTTCCGCGCGACATCCGCGAGCCCGGCGCCCGCTACGTCGTCGAGGCGGTGCGGGAGGCCACGCAGGGCGGCTTCTACCGCGCGATCGGCGAGATCCGCCGGCTCCGCGGGTGACGCGCGCCGCCGCCGCATTCCTCACCCTGCATCGCGCCGCGGAGGCGACGGCCACTCCAGCAACCCTGCGCGCGGCGCAGCGAGCGTCGACCCTCCCAAACACTCGATAGACGGCGCTCGACGCGATGTGGCACGATCGCGCCATGAGGTCGATTCGTGCCTGCGATGGCGGCGCTGCGTCGTCTGGGGGTTTTCGCCTCCACGCGGGAGCGAGCCGCTGCGACGCCCGCCTCGGAGGCCGACGAACTCGGCGCGCGGCGCGCACCGGGGTCTCCCGCGCCGGGACGCTGGCTTTCCTGGCGCCGCCGAGGCGACGATGAAGCGCTGCGTCGAGTGTGGCACCGACTACCCGGACGCCAGGCTCATCTGCCTCCCGTGTACGGTGGTCCTCGAGCACGCGAAGTACCAGCTGTTCATCGCAGTGACGGGCCTGGCGGCGGTCGGTCTCGTCGCGATCTTCGCCAGGACCGGCGTCTTGACCCGCTTCTCCTGGCTCGAGCCCTTCAAGCTGCAAGCGTTTCTGATGATCCTGAGCTACCCGACGGCGAAGGCCATCGAGAAGCTACGGGACCCGGGCCGCCAGGTCCTGCAGGAGATGGGCAGCGTGTACTCCAGCCGTCTGGATCGCTGCCTGCTGCTTCTGCTAAGCGCTGCGATCATCACGATCGCCACGGAGCAGCGCCCTGCGGTTGGGCCGACGGCCTACGCGCCTCCCTACGCCGCCGTCGCCGCCGCCACGAGCCTCGTCACGGCGCTCACCTCCGTCGTGGTGATCGTGGCGTGCGTCGTCGATCAAGGGCTCGCCTTCTTCGACCTTCGAATCGCGAACACCTACGTCGAGCGGGAGCGTCACCGGGGCGGCGGCCAAGAGCGCTAGTACGGGGGCAGCGCTGCGTCGCATAGCGAATGGTCCGTCGACGCTCGCTGCACCCGCGACGAGGCGCGTGGGACGCGCACGTCCTCCGCTACTGGAGCACGTGCGCGAAGAAGTTCACCCAGAAGACCAGCCCGACGACGCCGACGAAGAGGGCGATGACGGACAGGAAGGTGGTGCCGATCGCGAGGAGGCGCAGCGCGTTGAGGTTGGGGTGCTCGGGCGCGCCCAGCTGCGCGTACTTGCCGCCGAGCTCGTGGGCCTTCCACCAGCCGAGCGGTCCGGTGAGCCACATGAAGCAGACGACCCACCCGACGCAGGTCACCACGATCCAGATCTGGACCTCGCTGTCGAGCGCGGCGGTGCGCGCTGCGGGGGGTGGACCCCACGGGGTGTTGAGCGGCGGGGTCATGACGGCGATGGTGCGCCCGCACGGGTACGTGCGTCCACCGCGGAGCGAACGCCTCCGCGCGCGTCGTCTCCGCAGCGAGGGCGCCCCCCGCGTCCCATGACCCGCGCCGCACGTCGAAGCGATAAGGCCCACGTGAAGACCCCGCGTCGCGCGCCAGCCCTCCGCCCCAGCATCGTCCTCCTCTTCGGCCTGGTCGGGTGCGGCGAGAGCGCAGCCCGCCCGGACGCCAGCGCCTGATCTCGCAGCGGACGGTGAACGAGAGCGCCGCCGTGGTCGACGACCTCGACCGGCGCTCCCCCCCCGCACTGACCCGCGGTCGCGCCGTCAGCAGGCTACAGACGCACGCGGACGGGGACGAACGCGGTGGTGTTGGTGCCGTCGCCGAGCTGGCCGAGGGCGTTGTTGCCCCAGCACCACACGGAACCGTCGCGGCGCACCGCGCAGGCGTGTCGCCTGCCGACCGAGACGGAGACGGCGTCGTTGAGCTCGTGAACGCGCACCGGGGAAGGTTGACCGTAGGTCGCGCGGCCGTCGCCGAGTTGCCCGGAGTCCCCTCTGCCCCAGCACCACACCGCGCCGCTGCGGACCCGCGCACAGGTGGTCGAGTGCGAGATGGCGACCTCGACGACCTGGGAGATCGAGGCCAGCGTCGGGGCGCTCGCGGGCGCCGTCGTCCCGTTTCCGAGCTCCCCGATTGCGTTGCTGCCGGCGCAGCGCAGCTCTCCCAGCGGCGTCGTCGCGCAGCTGTGGAGGTCGCCGAACGCGACGCTCGTAACCACGTCATATCCCCCCGCGAGGCCCAACACGGACGGCGTCGTGAACGGGGTCGTCGAAGCCGGCACGCCGAACTCGCCGGCGAAGTTGGTCCCCCACCACAGCATCACGCCGCCCTCGAGCCAGGCGACGCTTTTGTATGGACCGACCGCGATCCCGATCGGGCGCTGGCCGGCCTGGGTGGGGAGCATCGGCTGCTGGGGGTTCGGGTAGAAGGTCGAAGCGCCGACGCCCACCGTCCCAAAGAAGTTGGCGCCCCAGCACCGAACCCCCCGGTGCGCGTCGAGGAGCGCGCAGGTGTGAAACTCTGCCTTGGCCACCTGCAGCACACGATCCGACTCCAGGTCGACGGCCGTCGGCGTGTCGCGGTCGGTGAGGGAACCGTCGCCAATCTGGCCAGAGTCGTTTTTTCCCCAGCAGTAGAGGCGCCCGTCGGTGGTGACGGCGCACGCGCCGGCCCCCCCTGCCACGGACCGAACCGGCGTCGGGAGCATCACGCGCGCGGGGTTCGGGTTGAAGCCGGTGAACCCCCCGGTGCCGAGCGCCCCCCGTTCATTGGAGCCCCACGCGCGAAGCGTGCCGTCGCGCATGACGGCATAGGTGGTGTCCTCGCCACACTCCACGCGCTCGGCGGGGGCGACGAAGTCCACCGAGGCCGAGGCCCGCGCGTTGGGCCGCAGCGAGAGCGCGACCTCCGCGGTGAGGCCCGCGGTGACGACGACGTTCACGGGCTCGCCCACCCAGGTCGGCGCGCTCGTCGGCTCGACCGCGGCGCACGCGAGGTTGAAGGCCGCCGCGCTCACCTGCATCGAGCCCGGCGCGAGCGGCCCCAGGTCGAGCGTCGTGCCCATCCCAGCCGTCACCGGGAACCCCTGCGTCGCCCCCAGCGCCGTCACCCGGACACACTGAACGTCCGTCGGCACGCTCGTGATCCGCGCCACCGCGCGCCCGGTCGCGTCGCCCGCGCCGCCCGCGCCCGTCCCCTCGCCGCAGCCGCTCGCCAGCGCCATCGCGATCGTCACCCAGCGCCGCGCGCTCGTCGTGTGCGTCTCCATCGTCATCTCCTCGCCTCTCGTCGCCGCCTCTCATGCGAAGCGGGCGGAGGTGTCGCGACCCGCTAGAGCAACCGCGGTGCCAGCGCGCCGCGCCGCGCCGTCGTCGCGCGATCCGCGGCCCCCGCGCGCCGATCGCCCCGCCGCGTCGCCGCGCCGAGCGAGGCGCGCCCGCCACGATGCGTGACACGGCTGCATCGCTCGGATCCCCTCCGCGCCCGCGCCACACCCGTGCTCGCTCGCTGCGTCCGCCGCGGCATCCGCCGTGCACTGCCCGCCGCCCATGTCCGCGCGCTCCCGCTCCTCCCTCCCGCCGATCGTCGCCGCGCTCCTCGTCGCCTGCGCGCCCGAACCCACGGCGCCTGAGCCCGCGGCCCCCGCCCCGGCGACGTCCGCCGCGCCGGCGGTCACCGCGCCGCGCGATCCACGCCCCGCGCCCCTCCCGCCCTCGGCGGTCGTTCGCTTCGAAGCCGTCGGCGACGCCCTCACCCCGCGCTTCGCGGTCCCGTCCGGTGCGATCGTGACGATCCCCGCGCGCGCCAGCGGCGCCTTCACCCTGCGCGGCGGCGGCCTCGCGGCGCGCGCTCGCCTGGTGGGGGCGGCGGAGGTCGCGGTGGTGACGGCGGACGGCTACGCCACCTACCCCGCCGCGGTGGCCGGGAGCACCCTCGCGCTCCGCGCCACGTCCGACGGGGTCGAGGACTTCGTCACCTTCGCGCAGGCGCCCGCGCGCCCGTCTCTCTCGTACGAGCTGACGCTGGAGGAGGGCGTCGCCGGGCTCCGCCTGGTCGCCGACACGCTCGAGCTCCTCGACGCGCGGGGCGCCCCGCGGCTCCGCGTCGCGCCGCC
>JBILLV010000636.1:0-2891 GCA_044375895.1 Polyangiales bacterium
GCGATCGCAGGCGGCGTTGCAGCGCACCGGGTCCTGGCTCTCGGCGCTCTGCACCGCGCCGTCTTCGCCGAGGGTGACCCGCGCGGGCTGAGCGACCGGCGGAGCTCCGCCCGGGCGCCGCGGGCCAATGCGACGGGGCACAACGCGGCGCTGCGCGAGGCGGTCGGCGTCAGGGACCACCTGCGTCAAGCCCGACACGCCGAGCAGCACCGAGGCGACGAAGAGCAGCGGCTTCATGCCCGGCGATGCCACCACCACCCGCGGGCCGCGTCAACCGCCGCAACGCTTGCGCCGCATGGGGGTGGTGTGACCATCCCGACCTCCCACCGACCAGTGCATTGACCACGCGCGCGGCGTGACATCTGCTCGCGCGCAAGGACATCGGGCGGTGGCCCGCATCGCGCATAAGGCTTGTGTGAATCGCAGTGGTCGGCCCTTGACGCTGCGCGCACGCATCTGGTGCCATACCCCGTAGACACGAGGAAGTGATGAGCGTGGCCCTCTCCGCAACCATGTACGACGAGCTCCCCGACCCGAAGGACGACCGCACCCTCCGCGATGATCAGCGCGGCGCCATCATGGTGATCGGCGTGTTCATGGCGATGCTCGTCGTGGGCTTCCTCTATTACATCGTGGGGATCGGCAACACGATCATCTACCGCGAGCGCCTGCAGGACGCGGCCGACGCGATCGCCTTCTCCGGCGCCGTCGTGCACGCCCGCGGGATGAACCTCATCGCGATGATCAACATCGTGCTGCTGGTGCTGATGACGGTGTACATGGCGCTCAAGCTGGTGCACCAGGCGGTGTTCGCCGCGATGATCATCTGCGGCATCTTCCTCTGCCCGCTGCTGCCGGCCCTCGAGGCGGCCGAGCGGGTGCTCGACAACATGGTGCGCGGCTTCTCGCGGGGCATCCTGCAGCCCGCCCTCCAGCTCGGTCACACCGCGCAGGAGGCGGTGCGCACCACCTTCCCGGGCATCGCACAGGGCCGCGTGGTGGCGACGACCCTCGCGGGCACCTACAGCCCCCCCGCGACGGGCGGCTTCCTGCTCCCGGCGATCCCGTACCGCATGCTCCCGGTGACGCCGGTGAAGCTCGACGAGCGGCCGCGGCGCCCCTACCCCGAGTCGCCGGGCGGGCTCTGCCGCCGCGCGGGCAACCTCATCGCCGACGCGCTCACCTTCCCCCTCTCGATCGGCCTCCTCAACCCGATCCGCGGCCCGGTGTCGGCGATGCTCTCGCGCATCGCCGTGCTGACCACCTGCCCCGACGATCGGCCCAGCCTCCGCAACTACGACCTCGACATCGGCAGCGGCAACTGCACCGACGGGATGCCGGGCCAGCAGTGCGAGTACACGCAGCTCCGCGGCGTCGCCATCGCCACCTCCACCCCCTTCGCGCGCAACACCCGCGGCGTCAACGTGGCGACGCTGGGGCGCGGCGGCGGCGGGGGCGGCGCGTTCAGCGCCTTCGAGACGCTCGCGCAGGTGGGCTTCGCGCAGGCGGAATACTACTACGACGGCACCGAAGATCGGGACCAGTGGCTCTGGCACATGTACTGGCGCGCGCGCTTCCGCCGCGTCCAGCTCGGGAGTGCCGTGTCGTCTGTCCCCGGCCTCGGGGTCGCCACAGGCGTCGTCGATCGAATCATCGTCCACTGAAAGGCTCTTCTCATGCGATCGTTCTGGACTCGCTCCGCCTTCGTGCTCGCCGTCGCGCTCGGCGCGTCGGCCTGCTCAGGCACCGACACCTCGACCCCGGGCGACGGCTCCGGTGACCGCCCCAACGGTTCACCCTGCGGCACCAACGGGCAGTGCGTCAGCAACATCTGCCTCAGCAGCGTCTGTCAGTCCTCACCCAACGGCATGGGGCTCGCCAACGGATCGGCTTGTGGGGCCAGCGGCGAGTGCGCCAGCACCTTCTGCGTGATGGGCGTCTGTCAGGGGTGGGCCACCGCGATGGGCCGCGTCAACGGCGCCTCGTGTATGGGCAACGCCAACTGCGGCAGCGGCATCTGCGCCAACGGCGTCTGTCAGTCCACCGACAAGCGCATGGGCGGCGGCAACGGCGCGGCCTGCACCAGCCCGTCGGACTGTGGCAGCGGCATTTGCGTGGGCGGCGCGTGTCAGGGTCGCGTGGGCGGCACCGGCCGCCCCAACGGCGGGATGTGCTCCAACGCGTCGGACTGCGCGAGCGCCAACTGTGAGGGCGGGATGTGCCGCCCCGCCGCTGGCGGCGGTCGCCCCAACGGCTCGTCTTGCACCGCGCCGGGCGACTGCGCGAGCGCCAACTGCGTCGCCAACGTCTGCACCGCCCCCGGCACCACCGGGTCGCCCAACGGCACCACCTGCTCGGCCCCCGCCCAGTGTGCGAGCGGCTTCTGCGTCGCGGGCGTCTGCCAGCCCAACGCGATGGGCATGGGTCGCCCCAACGGCGCGTCGTGCACCGCCGCGGGCCAGTGCGCGGGCGGCTTCTGCGTCGACGGCCTGTGCGCGTCGATGCCCGGCGGCGGCGGGCGCCCCGTCGGGGCCCTCTGCGTGACGGCGAGCGATTGTGCGTCGGGCGTCTGCACCGACGGCACCTGCCGTGAGGGCAACGGGATGGACGGCGGCGCGGGCGACGCGGCGAGCGACGCGCGCAACGACCGGGCCGACCGCCTCGACGCCGCCGACGACGGCGACGACCTCCGCCCCGACAGCTCCGTGCCCGGCGAGATCTGCCGCAACGGCTTCGACGACAACATGAACGGTCAGGTCGACGAAGGCTGCGACTGCTACGTCGGGCTGCGCCAGTTCTGCTACGTCGGCAACCCCGCGCACGCGGGCGTGTCGCGCTGCACCTGGGGCTCGCAGACCTGCACCGGCTCGGGCGGCCCGCAGACCGTGGGC
>JBILLV010000279.1:0-11962 GCA_044375895.1 Polyangiales bacterium
ACGGTGTGCATCCACCCGTGCGTGTCGGGCGCCGCGCCCTGCTGGATGTCGAGCAGCGCCTTGCGGAGCTTCGTCGCCACCGGGCCCGTCTCCCCGCCGTGGATCGCGAACTCGCCGTGCCGCGACTTCACCCGCCCGATGGGGGTGATCACCGCCGCCGTGCCGCACGCGAAGGCCTCGGTCATGCGGCCCGAGCGCACCGCCGCCTCCCACTCCTCCACGGTGATCTTGCGCTCCTCGGCGCCCATCCCCAGCTCGCGGGCGAGCATCAGCAGCGTCTCGCGCGTCACGCCGGGGAGCAGCGAGCCCGTGAGCTCGGGGGTCACGAGCGTCGTGCGCCCGCCCTCCTCGTAGACGAACATGATGTTCATCCCGCCCATCTCCTCGACGTACTGGCGGTGGACGGCGTCGATCCAGACGACCTGGTCGCAGCCCTCGGCGCGCGCGTTGGCCTGCGCGAGGAGGCTCGCGGCGTAGTTGCCCGCGAACTTCGCCGCCCCGGTGCCGCCGGGGCACGCGCGGACGTACTCCTCGGAGATCCAGACGGTGACGGGCTTCACGCCGCTGGGGAAGTAGTTGCCCGACGGCGACGCGATGAGGATGAAGAGGTACGAGCGCGAGGGCCGCACGCCGAGCATCGGGTCGGTGCCGATCATCAGCGGGCGCATGTAGAGGCTCTCGCCGGCGTTCGAAGGCACCCAGAGCTGATCCTGCCGGATGAGCGCGTCGGAGGCCTCGAGGAAGCGCTCCACCGGGAGCTCCGCCATCGCGAGGCGCCGCGCCGACGCCATGAAGCGCAGCGCGTTGCGCTCGGGGCGAAACGTCTTGATCGACCCGTCGGGCTGCCGGTAGGCCTTGAAGCCTTCGAAGATCGCCTGCCCGTAGTGCAGGACGGAGGTCGCCGGGTCGAGGCTGATCGGGCCGTACGCCTGGAGCGCGCCGTTGCCCCACCCCTTGCCCTCCTCGTAGGGGATCACGACCATGTGCTCGGTGAAGGTCTGGCCGAAGCCGAGGCCCTTCATGCGCTCTGTACGAGCCGCGTCCGAGAGGGGGGAGGCGATCGGGTGCAGTTCGAGGGTGGGGGTGCTGGTCATGGCGCGCCGCTCCATTACCAGTTGATGGGGCGCGCGGCGAGTCCCCACCAGAGGTTTGTCAGAACTCACGGACGAGACCCGCAGCGACGCTCGCAGTGCCACCGCGACAACGCCGCCAGCGACACCTCCGTGGGCTTCTCCACCGCGCCCGCGACGCGCTTTCAACCCGCGGTGGTGGACGGGCGATTGGATGTGGGGACGGGCGATGGGCGGCTCGTGATGCTCGAGCTCAGTGACCCGACGGCCGATGGCTGGTCGCCGTGGGGAGGCGGGCCGACGCACAACGGACGGCAGGCGGACGTCGCTGACGCGAGGCTTGACAAGGCCCCACCTCAGCGACTACTCACCCAACATTGATCTTGAGAATGGTTCTCAAGATCATAATTGGGAGTTTCGGTGGTTGGCGTGTCGCGTGCGATGGAGTTGTTGCGGGAGGGCTTCGAGGTCTCGGCCTCGGCGCTCCTCGACCCTTCGCGTCGGGTGTTTCTCCCCTTCCTCGCGGGCTCGGCGCTGCTCGCGCTCGTGACGCTCGCCGCCCGGGGCCTCGGGCTCCGGCGCGGCCTCCGCGTGGCGCTCTCCCCCCGCGTGTGGCTCCACCCCTCCGCGTGCGCGGACTACCGCCTCCTCGCCGTGCGCGCGCTCCTCCGCGTCGCCACCGTCTCAGTGCGAGGGGTCTCCGCGCTCGCCGTCGCCGCGTGGGTTGCCTCGCACCTGCGCCGCCTCGGGGTCTCGCCGGTCGCCGCGTCGCCGTCTCTCGTCGGCGCCCTCTTCACGGTGACGGCCTTCGTCGCGGAGGACGGCGCTCGCTTCGCCCTCCACCGCGCGATGCACCGGACGCCGTGGCTGTGGGAGTTTCACAAGGTTCACCACGCCGCGGAGGTGCTCACACCCTTCACGCTCTACCGCACGCATCCCGTCGAGGCCGCGCTGCACCAGTCGGCCGTCGCGCTCACCCTCGGCGTCACGACGGGAACCTTCGCCGCCCTCTTCGGCCCCGAGCTCCACGCGTGGCACCTCCTCGGCGTCGACGCCCTCGGCGCCCTCTGGACCCTCGCCGGCGCCAACCTCCGCCACTCGCACGTCTGGCTCTCCTACGGCCCGCGCGTCGAGCGCTTCGTGCTCAGCCCCGCGCAGCACCAGGTGCATCACAGCGTCGACGCGCGCCACCGCGACCGCAACTTCGGCACCGCCCTCGCGCTCTGGGACGCGTGGTGCGGATCGCTCTACGTCACAGCCGCCCGCGAGCCCCTCCGCTTCGGGCTCGCGCCGGGCGAGCGCCCCATCGCCCACACGGTGACCGCCATGCTCCTCGACCCCGTCATCGCCCTCGCCGCTCGCCTCGCGCCGCCGCTCCGTCGCGCGGTTCGCGCACTGCCGATGGTGCTCGCGCTGCTCGTTGCGTCGTGCACGGAGGCCGCGCCCCGCGTCGATCGCGCCGCGCTCCTCGGCTCCTTCGCGCGCTGCACCGTCGACCGCTACGTCGCCTTCGAGTCCACCGCCGCCGCGCTCGCGACCACCACCGCCGCGTGGGCCACCGACCCTGACGACCCGCACCGCGCCGCCGCCCGCGTCGCCTGGGAGCGCGCCATCGACGACTGGGCGACCGTGGACTCCCTCCGCTTCGGGCCCGCGGCCGACGCGCACGCTCCGGGCGGCCGTGACCTCCGCGCGGGCCTCTACGCGTGGCCCGACGTCGACCGCTGCTTCATCGAGCGGCAGGTGGTGTCGCGGGCCTACGAGCGCACCGACCTCAGCGCCCTCCCGGTGAGCGCGCGTGGTCTCGGCGCGATCGAGTACCTCGTGTTCTTTGTCGGCGACGACACCGCCTGCGCGGCCACCGATGACGCTCACCGAGCCGCCTGGAGCGCCCTCTCCCGCGACGAGCGCACGCGCCGTCAGGCCGCCTACGCACGCGTCGTGGCCGACGACGTCGCCGCGCGCGCCCGCTCGCTCGTCGCGGCGTGGGGGCCTGCGGGCTTCGGCGATCAGCTCGTCACCGCGGGCCGCGGGAGCTCGCTCTTCGCCACGCAGCAGAGCGCCATCAGCGCCGTCGCCGAGGGCCTCTTCGCGCTCGACGCCAACGTGCGGGAGGCACGCCTCGCGGCTCCCCTCGGGCTCCATGCCTGCGTCGGCGCCCACTGCCCCCAGGCCTTCGAGTCCGCCTACGCCGGTCGCGGACGAAGCCACCTGCGCCACGCCCTCGTCGGCGCTCGCCTGCTCCTTCAGGGCTGCGCCGCGGGAGGTGACCTCGGCTTCGACGACCTCCTCGCCTCCGCAGGAGCGCCCGGACTCGCCGCCTCGGTGCTCGACGACCTCGCCGCCGCGGAGGCCGCCGTGGCCGCGCTCCCCGACGCGCCCCTCGCCGACACCTTCGTCCGCGAACCGGCCGCGCTTCGACGAGTGCACGATCGGGTGAAGGCGCTCACCGATGCGCTGACGATGGAGTTTGCGGTCGCCCTGCAGATTCAGCCGCGGCGCGTGGAGGGCGACAATGACTGACGCGCTCGCGGAGGTCGCGCCCGTCTCCTCTTGCCTCGCGCGCTCGCTCGCGGCGCACGGGCTCATTGCGGTCGTCGCCCTCGGGCTGGTGCGCGCGCGGCCGCGTCCCGCTCCCGTGCGAACGCTCGTGGCCTTCGACATGATGCGGATCGAGCGCGTCGTGTCACGTCCTGCGCCGACGCCGCACACCGCGACGTCCTCGGTGCCGACGGCGAGCGAGCGTCCGTCCACGGTCCGCGCGCCGCGCCCCGCGCCGTTCGCACCACGTGCCTCGCGCCCCGCCACTCCCGCTCCCGCGTCCTTGCCCGCGCCCGCTCCCGCGCCGCAGATCGTCACCGCAACCGGCGGCAGCGAGCCCGTCGCGGCATCGTCGCCATCGCCATCCGCGGCCGCGCCGACGCCCTTGGCGCCCCAGGGGAGCGCCCACGCACCTTCCTCGCCGCCAGGAGACCCCGCGGCCTCGCTCGACCTGGGCTCCTACCTCTCGGGCCTCGCCGCGCGCGTGGGTCGCTTCCAGAGCTATCCGCTCGTCGCGCGGGAGATGGGGTTGGAGGGGACGGTGGTCGTTCGCCTCGTGGTCCGCGAAGACGGATCGCTCGCTGCGGCACCCGCGGTGGACGCGTCGAGCGGGCACGAGCTGCTCGACGACGAGGCCCTTCGCATCGTCGCGCACGCCGCTCCCTTCGCGCCGCCGCTCGGCCACCGCGGCCTCCTCACCCTGCGCGTCCCGGTGCGCTTCCACCTGGAGGACTGAGCCTCGCCATGTCGCCTCGCACACGTTGCCTCTGCGCCTCCCTCACGCTCCTCTGCGCGGCTCCCATCGCCGCCGCGCAGGAGGGCCCGGTCGCGCCGCGCGTCGACGTGCGCGGAGCAGCGCCGCGGCCCCTCGACGGGACGCCCGGGAGCACCTCGGTGGTGGGCCGCGACGACCTCACGCAGCTCGCCCCGCAGCACGCGGGCGACGTGCTCCGCACCGTCCCGAGCGTGAACGTCGTCGGCGAAGACCCGATGGGCCTCCGGCTCAACCTCAGCATCCGCGGCCTCGACCCCAACCGCAGCCGCAAGGTGCTGGTGCTCGAAGACGGCGTCCCCGTCTCGCTCAACCCCTACGGCTCGCCCGAGCTCTACTACACCCCGCCCATCGAGCGGATGGAGCGCGTCGAGGTGGTCCGTGGGAGCGGCCAGATTCTCTGGGGCCCGCAGACCCTCGGCGGCGTCATCCACTACGTCACGCGCGAGCCGCCGCGGCGCCTCACGCTCCACGCCGACCTGCGCTACGGCTCCTTCGGCTACCTCCTCGCGGCCCTCTCCGCGGGCGACACGCAGGGGGCAGTGGGCTGGCGCCTCGACGTGCTCCACCGACGCTTCGAAGGCCCCCGCGCCCTCGACGCCGCCGTCACGGACGTCAACGGTCAGCTCCGCCTCCAGCTTTCGCCGCGCGCGACGCTCCGCCTGAAGCTCGACTTCTACGACGAGTCGTCGCGCGCCACCTACCTCGGGCTCAACACCTCACAGTTTGTGCGCGACCCCACGCTCAGCCTCGCCCCCCATGACCGCTTTGACGTGCGCCGCTACGCGCTCACCGCGACGCACCAGCACATGGCCTCGTCGTCGCTGCTCCTGCGCACCAGCCTCTACGCCTACCAGACCGATCGGGCCTGGCGCCGACAGGAGTTTGATCGCGTCGATGCGGGCGTCCCCTACGAGCGCGTGTGCGACCTCACCGGCCGCTGCGGCGCGCCAGGCGACGCGGGGGTGATGGCCTCCGGCAACGGGAGCAGCTTGTTCTTCCGCCCGTCCGCGGCCATCCGCGACCGGCGGTTTGAGGTGCTCGGCGTCGAGCCCCGGCTCACCTGGACGTGGTCATCGGGCGCGGTGGCGGGCGAGCTCATCGCCCTCACGCGGATCCACTACGAGACCGCTCTCGAGCAGACTCGCCTCACGAGCGCGCCCGAAGGCGGCGGCGGAACTCCCGACGACGCGGAGCGGCGCGCGGGCTTCGCGCTGGCCGCCGCCGTTCAGCACCGCTTCACCCTCTGGGAGCGACTGCACCTCACGCCGGGGCTTCGGGTGGAGTCGTTCTGGAGCAGCCGACACATCTTGCGGGCGACCGAGGTGGTGATGGGCCAGCGCGTGGGGCGCGACGTGGACATCCAGGGGTCTTCATCGACCGTGGCGCTCATCCCGGGGCTCGGCGTCGCTTTCGATGCCACGGAGGCCCTCACCGTCTTCGCGGGCTTCCACCGCGGCTATGCGCCGCCCCGCACGCGCGACGCGGTGTCGCCCGCGGGCGCCAACCTCCAGCTCGACCCCGAGCTCTCATGGAACACCGAGCTCGGCGTGCGCGCGCGCGTCGGGCGCTGGCTGCGCGCCGAGGTCGCCGGCTTCCACCTGGAGTTCGAGAACCAGATCCTCCCGCCGAGCGAGGCGGGCGGCGGCGCCGGGAGCAGCTTCAGCGCCGGGCACAGCCGTCACTCGGGGCTGGAAGCGAGCGCGACCGTCGACCTCGCGGGGGCGTTCGGCGCGTCGGCCATTGCCCTCCCGCTCATCGTCAACTACACGTGGCTGCCCAACGCGGCCTTCGTCGGCGGGCTCTTCGACGCCAACCGCCTCCCCTACGCGCCCGAGCACATGCTCTCCGCGCAGCTCCGCGTCACGCATCGCGTCGGGCTCTCCGCGCAGCTCGGGCTCACGTGGGTCTCGTCGCAGTTCGCCGACCGCGAGAACACCGTGTTCCCTTCGGCCGATGGGCTCGTGGGGGAGATTCCCGCGTACCTCACCCTCGACGCGCGCGTCGCCTACACCCTCCGTCGCGCCGGGACGACCTTCTACGTCTCGGGCCGCAACCTCACCGATCAAGTCTACATCGCCAGCCGCGCGCCGCAGGGCATCCAGCCCGCCGGATTCCGCCAGGTGTTCGCGGGCGTCGAGTGGACCTTCTCCCCTCCCTGAACCCATTCGGAGATACTCCCCCCCCATGCGTACTCACTTCCTCCGCCTCCTCGGTTCTCTCCCGCTCCTCCTCATCGGCTGCGGCGACGACCTGCCTGCGCCCACCGCCGCGCGCGCGCCCACCGTCGTCGCGCTCTCGGCGAGCGGCCACGACCGCTTCTTCGGCGTCACCTTCGACCGCGCGGGCGCCTTCTACGCCGTCGGCGTCACGGCGGACGGCGTCGCCGCCACCGACGACTTCCGCACGGTGGTGGTGAAGTTCAACCCCGACGGGACGCGCGCGACGGGCTTCGGCGTCGACGGCGTCGCCTCGCACAACCTCGTCGCCGGGACCAACGGCGAGCTGGCCCGCGGCATCGTCGTCCAGCCCGACGGCAAGGTCGTCGCGCTCGCCACCGTCGAGCACCTCGGCGGCGATCCCCGCGACCGCGACCTCGCGCTCGTCCGCTTCACCGCCGCGGGGACGCGCGACCTCTCCTTCGGCACGATGGGCGTCGTCACGCTCGACCTCAGCGACGGCGAAGCCCTCGGGACGAGCTACATCGCAGACGTCGCCTGGGGCCTCACGGAGTACCCCGACGGCCGCCTCCTCGTGACGGGCGCGCAGAAGCGGGCGGGCGGCACCGACACGGATTTCGCGGTCGTGCGACTCACGGCCGACGGCGCGCGCGACGCTACCTTCGGCACGATGGGCGTGGTCACCCTCGACATCAACCAGCGGAACGCCAGCCCGCGCAACGCCACCCTCCTCGACGACGGCGCCATCGTCGCCTCGGGCTACATGGACGACAACGGCGTGGTGAAGCCCGTCCTCTTCAAGCTCGACGCGCGCGGGGCGCTGGTGCGCTCCTTCGGCGTCGACGGGGTGTTCGCGCCGATGGTCCTCGCGGCCGTGACCGAGCCCTACGGCACCGTGTTGCAGGGGAGCTCGTTTATCACCGCGGGGTACGGGCGCGACAGCACCCTGGAGTCGCTCGACTGGGTCTCGCTGCGCGTCACCGCCAACGGCGCGCTCGACCCCGCCTGGGGCACGCGGGGCGTCGCCCGCCTCGACGTCGCGCGCTTCAACGACAACGCGCGCGCCCTCACGGCCCTGCCCGACGGCCGCGTGATGATCGTCGGCGGCGGGCGCCCCAGCGAGTCCAACGTCGACGCGATGATCGCCGTGCTCGACGCCAACGGTCGCCCCGACACCACCTTCGCCCCGCGCGGCTTTCGCACCTGGGACATGGGCGGCGCCAGCGACTTCTTCTGGGGCGTCGCCCTCTCGCCGTCACGCGCTCAGGTCGCCGTCGTCGGCACCCGCGCCGTGGCGACGGGAGCGGGCGACGACGACGCCGCCGTCCTCCTGCTCCCGGTCCCCTGAACGATCACGCCGGGCGCAGGATCCCGAAGTCGAGCAGCATGCGGATCGCCCCCGGCGGCACCTCCTGCCCCGCCGCCGTGGAGGCCTCCGCGAGGGCGTCACGCGTCGTCCGCCCGTCGAAATGGTGGAGGACGTCGAAGAGGGCGCGCGGCATGTCGAGCGGGTCGAGGTGGCTGTACCCCTGCACCTTCACCGCCGCGGCCGCGAGCCCCAGCACCTGGAAGGTCCCCAACGTCACCTGCGCCGGCAGGGCGTGCTCGCGGGTGCTGGAGAGCGCGCTGCGCACCACGGGGACGAGCGCGCGCAGCTCGGCGCCCCCGATGCCCACCACCTCGTCCCACGACGCGCTCTCGGCGAGCATCGCGCAGGCGCGGAAGAAATCCTCCTCGCGCCCCGTCCACGGCCCCCAGAAGCGCGCGACGTCGTCTCGATCGGCCGCGCTCACGATGTCGTGCGAGCGCGGGCGGCCGTCGGCCCCCACCAGCGGGAGGAGCATCGCGAGGCCGTCCGCGGGGATGCCCAGCTCCACCGCGCAGTGGACGGCCATCGCCCGCTCCATGCGCTGCATCGCCTGGTGGAGGCGGTTCCAGAAGGCCTTGTGCACGGCGCCGCGGGCGTGCTTGCAGAACCACGTCGCGCAGGTGGCCTCCCGGTGCGCCCAGATGGTGCAGCGCCCGCCGGCGAAGTGCGGGCACACCAGGAGCTCCGCGCGGCCGAAGTCCTCCGGCGACCCGAAGTACTGCGACCGGAAGGCCTCGTCCTGGTAGAGCCCGAGCGGGGACAGGCCCGCGCGCGACTCGATGCGCGCCCGCGTCGTCGCCGCCCCTTCGCCGCCGGCCTCCAGCGCGCCGCCGACGAGGAAGTTGGAGAGCTCCGGGAGGTACGTGCAGCACCGCGTCGCGGGGTTGAACCACGTCCCCCCCACGCCCGGCGCCTCCGGGTCGGGGAGCATCGCGCACGCGTCGCAGGTCGCTCCCGGCTCCGTGGGGACGGGCTCGCCGTCGAGCAGCGCGTCGACCCACGGGGCCTGCACCCGCGGCAGCATCGCCTCCGTGTCGATGGCGAGCGGGAGGCGGACGCGGCGGGTCATTGGCCCGGGGCGGTCCGCGCCTTCACCTGCCCGTAGAACACCCCCGTGAGGTGCTCGTACTCCTCGGGCGTGTCGCACTCCATGAAGAGGTGCTCGCGGAAGCACACCGCGGCCATGCGACCGGCGAGCATCAGACGCTGGGTGATGTCCTCGTGCTCGCTCCGCTCCTTGGCCGTCGAGTAGCGCATGCACCAGTCGGTGGCCGAGCGGACGAGCGCGTGGTCGCCGGGCTCGAAGAGCACCATCCCCGTCGCCTCGCCGATGCAGTCGAGGTGCGTCACGAGGCCCGTGTGCAGCAGCCCCTTGCCGTGGATCGTCGCCAGCCCGTCGCGGCCGAAGACCATCACCTCCTCGTTGGACTCGCGGAAGTCGGCGCACACCAGCGTGCGCGAGCGTCCGCCCGTGTCGCCGCGGTCGAGCGCGTCGACCACGGCGGGCTCGTAGAGGATGTCGGCGTCCATCAGCACCACGCGCGAACGCCCGTCGAGGATGTTGTGCTCGCTCTGCCACGCGAACCACGTCGAGTGCCCGCTCCCCGAGCGAGACAGGTCCTCCGTGGGGTTGAGGATCCAGCGCACCGTCGTGCCCGGGCGCGGGCGCAGGGGCGTCTCGAAGGTGCGGCGGTTGCCCACGAGGTACACCTCGCGTACGCCGTGCGCGGCGAGGCGATCGAGGTGCCAGTCGAGGAACGAATCGCCCCCGGACGTCCCGTCGAGCGGGAGGAGCGGCTTCGGGAGCGTGGCGACGCGGGAGATGCGGTTGCCGAGGCCCGCGGCGAGGATCACGGCCTTGTCGATGGTCATGTCGGGCCGAACGCCTACCACAGCTCCGCGCGCCGACGCACCGGTGCAACGCGGGCTACGCACGCGGCACGCGCGCTTCGCACGGGGGGCGCGCGTGGATTCTCGCGGGGGTTTCGGGGTAGTGTCCGCGCGCCGTGGAGATCACCGACCTCGCTCACTCCGACCCGCAGGTGACGACAGCGCTCGACCGCAAGGTGGCGTCGCTGCTCAACGACCCGCGGGACGTCCCCTTCGTCTACCTGATGATGCAGTGCGGGGCGGTGGCGCTCCTGGGCCTCGGGCTCTTCGCGCTGCCGGGCGCGTGGGTGTGGTACGCGGCGCCGCTCTACTGGGCGCTGTGGGCGCTCGGCGTGCTCGACCGCTTCATCCTCATGCTCCACTGCACCTCGCACCGCCCGCTCTTCACGCGCGAGCGCAAGTGGATGAACGAGCTGATCCCCTGGACGATCGGCCCCTTCTTCGGGGAGACGCCGGAGACGTATTTCGCCCACCACATGGGGATGCACCACCCGGAGAACAACCTCCCCGACGACCTCTCGTCGACGATGCGCTACCGCCGCGACAGCCTCGCGCACTGGCTGATGTACTACCTCGATTTCCTCGCGCTCGGGCTGCTGCGACTCGCGGGCTACCACCGCCGCAAGGGCAACCAGAAGCTCCTCGCGCGCACCGTCGTGGGCGAGCTCGCGTTCTACGCGCTGGCGGCGACGGCGGCGCTGGTCAACTGGCGCGCGTCGCTGGTGGTGTTCGTGATTCCGGTGGTGGTGGTGCGCACGCTGATGATGGCGGGCAACTGGGCCCAGCACGCCTTCGTCGACGCGAGCGACCCGGCCAACCCGTACAAGAACAGCATCACCTGCATCAACTCCCGCTACAACCGCCGCTGCTTCAACGACGGGTACCACATCTTCCACCACGTGAAGGCCCGCGCCCACTGGACCGAGCTCCCCCGCGAGTTTGCCGACAACCTGGAGACCTACGGCCGCCAGGACGCGATCGTCTTCGCGGGGATCGACTTCTTCATGGTGTGGGTCTTCCTGATGCTCGGCCAGTGGAAGACGCTCGCGAAGCACTTCGTCCAGCTCCCCGGGGCGCCGGTGCGGGACGAGGCCGCGGTGATCGCGTACCTCAAGTCGCGCGTGGAGCCCATCGGGGCCGCTACCCCCGCAGGCGCGACACAACAGCCCGCGTGACCGCCTCCACCATCGCGGGGTCGGGCCCGCCCCGCGCCGCCGCCGCGAGCCCGAGGAGCTTCGAAATCTCCCCGTCGGGCAGCGGCGCCCCGCCGCCCGCCACCCGCGCGGCGAGCGTGATCTTCGCCGTGTGCTCGATGGTCTCCGTCATGATGACCCCGTCGCGCGGCGTGGCGCAGAGGCACACGCTCCCGTGGCGGGCGAGCATGAAGGCGTCGCAGCGCGCCAGCACGCCCTTGATCGCGTCGGGCACCGCGTCGGTGGTGGGCGAGCTGTAGGGCACGTTGGGGACGGCCCCGATGGCGAAGAGAATCTCCGGCACCACCGGCCGCTCCAGCGACACGCCGGCCACCGTGAGCCCCACCGCGCAGGGCGGGTGGGCGTGCACCACGCACGCGATTTCAGGGCGCTCGCGGTAGATGGCGAGGTGCATCTTGAGCTCGCTCGACGGGGTCGCGCCGGGGCTCACCACGCGGCCGTCGAGGGTGAGCTTCACCAGGTCGTCGGGGCGGAGCTCTCCCTTGTGTGAGCCCGACGGGGTGCACACAAGGTAGCGCTCGCCCACCCGCGCGGAGAGGTTGCCGTCGAGCGGGCCGATGAGCCCGCGGTCGTAGAGGGTTCGTCCTGCGTCGCAGATCTCCCGGCGCAGCGAGGCTTCGGAGCGGTGCGTCATAGCCGGGCGTGACGTTACACCAGCGCCGTGGGGCGGTGGGGCGTTGCGTTGTGTCGTGCGCGTCGCATATGTTCCGCGCGGGTTGAGCAGTGATGGAGACGATGGCCATGACGACGGTGCGGTTCGACGGAAGGATCCTGCAGCTCACAGAAGACCCGGCGCTCCTGCGTGAGCAGCTCGACGGGCGCGACCTCGCGTGGGACGCGGCGCGCCCCCTCGTCGACAACATCTCGACCGACGAGCTCACCCCCGGGTGGGTCTGTTACTACTACGACGAGACGCTGGCGGAGTA
>JBILLV010000280.1:0-11957 GCA_044375895.1 Polyangiales bacterium
GGGGTGGCGATGCGGTCGGAGGGGACGCGGCGGCGGAAGATGCGCTCGAGTGACCGCGTGTCGGCAGGCGACAGGCCCGTGGTGTTGCCGTAGATCTCGATGGGACACTTCCCTTCGCTTCGAAGCGTACGCCATGGCCGAGCAAGCGCACCACCTTTCGACAGGGCTTTCAGGGCGCGGCGAGGCGCCCTTCCCCGCGTTGCGTCCTCGCCGCGCGCGGTGGTAGGAGCGCTCCGCCGCCCATGCGCACCATCGCCCTCCTCCCGCTGTGCCTCCTCGCGTGCTCCACGCCGGCCCCCGCGCCCACCGACGCCGCCGCGCCCGATCGCGCCGAGGTCACCGCGCCCGACGACGTCCCCTCGCCCGACGTCCCCTCGCCCGACGTCGCCGCCGACGTCGCGCCCGACGCCGCCCGTCCGCTGCGGGTCGCCTGGGAGTCCTTCGCCGTCCCCGCGGCCGGGCCGCTCGGGCGCTGGGGCCTGATGATCGCCGAGGTTGGCGACGGCACCGCGTTCGTGTACGGCGGCACCACGCTGACGGCCTTGGGCGGTGGTTCGGTGTCGAACGACCTGTGGCGCTTCGACGGTCGCAACGACCCGCCCACCTTCGAACGGGTCACCACGACGGGCACCCCGCCGCCCCGCTACTGCGGCTGCGTGGGCTACCTGCCCACCACCCAGACCGTCCTCATGGTCGGCGGCCGCAACCCCAACGAGGCCCCCGCGGAGACGTGGGCGATGGCGGGCGGCGCGTGGTCGCAGGTGACGGTGCCCAGCACGCCGGGCGGCGTCATCGGCTGCGCGATGGCGTGGTCGCGCGAGCGCGGCGCCCTCTACCTCTTCGGCGGGGCAGGGCAGTCGACGGGCTACTCCGCGCGCATCTGGCGCTACGACCCGGCCGCCCCCGCGTGGGTGATGCTCGACGCGGCGGGGCCCCGCGGGCGCTACGACGACGCGCTCGTGCCGCTCCCCGACGGGCGCACGCTGCTCATGATCGCGGGCTCGCGCAGCGCGCAGGCCGGGAGCGGCTTCTTCAACGACGTGTGGCGCTTCGACACGATGACGGAGGCGTGGACGGAGGTGATGACCACCGGCGCCGCGCCGCCCGGCCGCCGCAGCCCGTGGGTGTCGCTCGACGCCGACGGCAACGGGTTCGTGATGGCCGTCGGCTCCGTCGGGATCCAGGCGGGCGAGGTGCTCGACGACCTCTGGCACCTCGACCTCCGCAGCGGCGCGTGGCAGGCGCTCATGCCCGAAGCGCTCCCGCCCGCGCGCGGCTTCGCCATGGCCCTGCCTGGCGCGGGCGCGGTGCGGGGCTACCTCTTCGGCGGCTTCGACAACGTGCGCCCCATCCGCGACGCCTGGCGCCTCCGTCAGCAGTAGGAACTGAACATGCCCGTCGCGCTCATCACCATCCCCTTCAGCCACTTCTGCGAGAAGGCCCGCTGGGCCCTCGACCGCGCGCAGATCCGTCACACCGAGCGCCCGTGGCTCCCGCTCCTGCACGTCCCGGCGGCGATGCGCGCGGGTGCAGGCAAGCGCTCGACGCCCATCCTCGTCACCCCGCACGGGTCGGTGCAGGACTCCACGGAGATCCTCCGCTGGGTCGACCGCCAGCTCGCCGAGCCCGACCGGCTCTTCCCCGAGGGCGACACCCGCGCCGAGGTCGAGCGCCTCGAAGAGCGCTTCGATCAAACGCTCGGGCCGTCCGCGCGGCGCTGGGGTTACTTCCACATGCTCGACGACCGCGATCGCCTCCTCGCGATGATGTCCATCGGCGTCCCCGCGTGGCAGACGGCGACGTTTCGCGCCGGGCTCCCCGCCATCCGCGCGCTGATGAAGCGAGGGTTGGGGATCACGCCGGAGAAGTCCGCCCGCTCGCTCGCACGCGTCGAGGAGGTGTTCGGCGAGGTGAGCGCGCTGCTGGCCGACGGGCGGCGCTACCTCACGGGCGAGCGCTTCACCGCCGCCGACCTCGCCTTCGCCGCGCTCGCCACGCCGGTGCTCTTCCCCGCGGAGCACGAGCGCTTCTTCCCGGCGCTCGCGGACGTCCCTCCGGCGGCGCGACCCACCGTCGACCAGCTCCGTGACACGCCCGCTGGGCGCTTCGGGCTGCGCCTCTACCGCGAGGAGCGCGCGAAGACCGTGGCGCGCTGAGCGGCGCGCGATGGGGGGGGCGGAGAGGATCGGAGCGACGAGAAGTTTCGCACGATCGCTTCCGCGATACGGTCCGTCATCCGTCGCCGGGGCCGTTGGGTCGCCCCCAACGAAGCGACGTGCGTCGACTCGACGCCTCGTTGGAAAGCGCCCGAATGGCCCCGGCGACGGATGACGGACCGTATCGCGGAAGCGATCGTGCGAAACTTCTCGTCGCTCCGAAGCGCGACTCCAACCCCCAGGCACCAAGGCGGTCGTTGACAAAGGGAAATGCCCTGACGCAGGTTCCACGCGCTCACACGGAGCCCCCCGACCCCCATGAAGCACCCCCTCTCCCTCGTCGCCGCCTCCCTCCTCATGGCCGCCTGCAGCGCCTCGCGGACCACGTCCACCCCGACGCCCGCCGCCACGCCCGCGCCTGCGCCCGCGCCTGCCGCCGCGGTCACCGCGACGCCGCCGCCCGCCGATCCCCGCCGTGAGGCCGTCGTCGCCGCGTGGCGGGCGGCCAACCCCAACGCCACGGCGGCCCCCACGCTCGTCGGTGACCCGATCGACTACCCCGACGAGGGCGTCGGCCCGCGCGTCGCGGCGGTGGTGTCGACGGGCAGTGACGCCCTCCTCGTGGTGACGCCCGTCCCCTACGCCGAAGGCCAGCAGGCCACCGCCTCGCTCCTCCTCACGGGCGCCCCCGCGGAGGTGATCGCGGGCCTCTCGGCGCGTGACATCAACGGCGACCACAAGAACGACGTCGCCGTCTTCCTCCGCCGCGAGTACGAGCTCGAGACCTACGCCCCCCTCCAGCACTTCGCCCTCTTCTACACGCTCGTGACGACCCCCGAGCGCGAGATGAAGCCGCTCGAACGCGCCGAGGTCGAGCTCCTCGGCGTGCGCGACGACGCCGCCCTCGCGGCCGCGCTGCCCAACCTCGGTCACTACGAGGCGCCCGCCGAGGGGATGAGCCCCGCCCGCTTCATCGCGCGGCTCCGCTACGCCACGCCCGCGGAGTTTCGTCAGGCCGTCGCGTCCACCGGACTGCGGCTCTGCACCGACCTCCCCGACCGCACCGGCACGCGCCGCAAGCGCTGCACCACCTACCCCGCCGCCCGGCTCACCGATGCGCTGATCACGGGGCGCATCCGCCGCGACCTGGGCACCTTCGTCGACGTCCTCACGGACGACACGCACGACCTCACCTTCCCGAACTGCCAGCGCGCGGGCGCCGAGATGCGCTGCCACGCCAACGCGGGCGGCCCCATCGGCGTCGACTGGTCGGTGGTCGGCGAGGGGGCGGCGATGCGCGTCATCGAGATCTCCCCCTGGGCCGAGAGCTCGTAGCCCTCACCCCTCCTCCGGGCCCTCGTCGCCGTCGGTCGCGGCGTCGCGCTCCTCCGCCAGCTTGCGGTAGATGGTGCGCGTCGCGATGCCGAGGAGCTGCGCGGTGAGCCGCTTGTCCCCCTGCGTCGCCCGCAGCGTCTCGCGGATCACCGCCCGCTCGATCTCCTCCAGCGGCGTCCCGATCGACACGACGATCTCGCTCCGCGCCCGGTCGTTGTCGACGATCTGCCGGGGCAGGTCGGCGAGGTCGAGCGCGTTGCTCCGCGAGAGCACCACGGCCCGCTCGATGGTGTTCTCCAGCTCGCGCACGTTGCCGGGCCAGGCGTAGCGGGCGAGCTTCTCCATCGCCGCGGGGGTGACGGTGAAGGGCCCCTTGCCGTTGCGCAGCCCGAAGGCCCGGACGAAGTGCTCCACGAGCAGGGGGATGTCCCCGGGGCGCGAGCGCAGCGGCGGCGAGGTGATCGCGATCACGTTGAGCCGGTAGAAGAGGTCTTCGCGGAAGCGCCCGGCGACCACCTCGGCGGAGAGGTCGCGGTTGGTGGCGGCGACGATGCGCACGTCGGCCCGCTGCGTGCGGCCGCCGACGGGCTCGTACTCGCCCTCCTGCAGCACGCGCAGGAGCTTCACCTGCACCGAGGGCGAGAGCTCGCCGATCTCGTCGAGGAAGAGCGTGCCCCCCTTGGCCTGCGCGAAGCGGCCCTCGCGCTTCTGCACCGCGCCCGTGAAGGCGCCGCGCTCGTGGCCGAAGAGCTCGGCCTCCAGGATGGTCTCGGGGATGGCCGCGCAGTTGACCCCGACGAAGGGCCCCGCGGCGCGCTGCGAGCGGGTATGGACGTAGCGGGCAAGGAGCTCCTTGCCGGTGCCCGACTCGCCGAGGACGAGCACGGTGGCCATCGACGGCGCGGCCTGCGCGGCCACCTCCAGCACCTGACGGAGCGCGGGGCTGTTGCCGATGATCTCGCGCTTGCGGAGCTGCGCGACCTCCTCGCGGAGCGTGCGGATGTCGGCGACGAGGGCGGCCTTCTCCATCGCCTTCGACACGCTCTTGAGAATCTGCATGCGCTTGAGGGGCTTCTCGACGAAGTCGTAGGCGCCCGCGCGCATCGCCTCGACGGCCGTCTCGACGGTGCCGTAGGCCGTCATCAAGATCACCTCGGTCTCGGCGGAGACGGCCTTGACGGCCTTGAGGAGGTCGAGGCCCGAGAGGCCGGGCATCATGAGGTCGGTGACGACGATGTGCGCGCGCTGACGGCGCAGGGTGTCGAGGGCGGTGCGGGCGTCAGGGGCCGTGAGCACCTTGTAGCCGTCCTTGGAGAGGAGGCGTTCGAGGGACTCGAGGTTCGAACGGTCGTCTTCGACGACGAGGACGGTGGTGTCGGCGGGGGTCACGGCGGTGGCGCATCATAACGCCGATGGAGGCGGCGACGATTCCATCCGCGCGACGATCACGCCGCCGTCAATACGACTGGCGAACCTCGAAGCCGTAGCTGCGGAAGACCTCCTGGGTCTTCTGCAGCGCTTTGTTGAGGTCCCCGGTGCGCTCGAGGACGATCATCCCCTGCGTCGCCGAGGAGGCGTTGGCGGCGCTGTAGTCCGCCTGGCGCTTCTTCGCGGCGGCCCAATCCGACCACGACGTGTTGGGCCCCGTGGACGGAACCTGCGCCGCAGCGTCCGTCGCCTGGAGGTCGTGCTGGTACCCGAAGGCCTGATAGCGACCGTAGTTCGCGTCCGTGGGGTTGTTGTAGCCCCGGTACAGTCGACCGCTCTCCGATCCCTGCGGCCCCACCACCCCCTGACCCGCCTGCCACTGCTTGCAGGCATAGTCCGCCTGGTTGTTCAGGTCGTTGGCCAACTGGTCGGGGGTGCGGCCGGCGTAGTTGGCGCCCGGGGTGGGCTCGGTGTTGGGGTTGCGGTGCAGGGTGCAGAGCCGGGCGGCGGTGCCGTTGGTGGCGCCCGCGGCGGGCGCGGTCACAGGGGGGTCTGCCATGGGGTCCTCGTGCCCTTCACGACTTGATGTTCATGTCACACAGGTCCTGGTGTCGCGAGCCCCACTGGCCTTCGACGCGGACGGTCGCGGAGCCCTGGACGACCCGGGTGTCGCCGCCTCCCAGCGACACGCCCGACGACACGCCCTTGCCCGCGTTGCCGATCACCCCTTTGATGACGCTGTCGACGTGGAGCACCTTCGCGCCGCGGGCGTGCACGGTGCTCGCGTAGTTGGACTTCTCGGGCGTCAGCACCTGATAGATCTCGAAGGGGACCACCTGACCGCCGACGATGCACAGGTCGGGGTTGATGTTGCAGACGCGCCACTGAGACTCGGCGTCGGCGATGTGCTTCTCTGCCATCGTTCACCTCCGGGCGAAGATCATCGCCGCTTGAATGTCCAACGCCACGTCGAGCGAGAGCCGCCAGCACAGGCTCATCGTCGCGGCGTCGAGGTCAATGTGTACGGTGTCGAGGGGGAGCGGCCTCTCGGAGAGGTCCCCATGGCCGTCGCGCAGGGCGGCGGCGACGCGGAGGCGCGGGAGTTCGAGCGTCGCGAGTCCCCCGTCGGCCACCAGCCCCGTGAGGACGATCTCCTCGTCGCCCGCGAGGTAGCTCGGGGCGATCAGGTCGGGGTGGGCGCACTGGAAGAAGCGCGGATCGAAGTCCGCGGCGTAGTCGGAGAGCATGCCCTGCGCGACCTCCTCGCGGGTCTTCGCGAGCCAGGCGTCGTCGTAGGTGCCAGCGTACCCGAGCCTTGAGGCCCAGGGCCGCGCCACGGGGCCAAATCCGCAGAGCGGAACGTCCCGGTTGAAGCGCGTGACCGGGTGCGCGCGCAGCTGCCACTGCGGCGCGCGATACGCGACCGCGGTGTCCATGGTGCGCTCGTCGAAGAACCCCGTCCCGCTCGGGTTCGGGCGGTGCACGACCCAGACGGGCTCGGGCGCGTCACCGGGCTCCGGGTACGCGCCGCCGTAGGCCAGCTCGTAGCGAAGGGGCACCTCGCGGGTGGGCTCCGGCTCGGTCAGCGTCCAGCCGTCCGCGCTGCTGTGACGCCACGCGCGCGGCCCGAGCGCCTGGGCGCGGTGCGCGAGCAGGGTCTCCCCACCGCGTCGCACTTCGACCGCGCAGTCCCACGCCTGACGGGCCTCGCCGCCGGGCGACCGCGCCGTCCCCGTGACGATCACGTCGGTGCTGGGCTTGGTCAGAAGCACCTCGCCGGCGTGCTTGAGGCTCGACCGCTCGGCGTTGGCAATGTCCCAGGGTTCGTCGGCGAGCGCGATGGGTTGCTGCGCCTCGGCCACGGTGACCTCGCCCGTGGCGAACGAGAAGGTCGCCTTGAGCACCACCGTGTCGAAGAAGCGACGGCCGACGCCCATCTTCTGGCACTCGAACATCTCGAACGGGGTCTGGTTGCTCACGCTCTGCAGGCGCGGGTCGGGGATGCGAGTGGAGCTCATGGCCTTCGGTGGAGGTCGGCGTGGAGGTGGCGCAAGCGCGTGACGTGGTTGGCAAGGGGAGCGCTTCTCCGCCGCGCGTGTCAACCATCGTCTTGGGGGAGGGATCGGGAGGTACTGCCACGCGGGGAGGACCCCTCGAAGCGCCGCATCCTCGTGCTACTGCCCCCGGAGTCTCTCCAGCTCGGCCCGCAGCGCCGCGACCTCCCGCTCCGCCGCTTCGCGCAGGGTCCGCTCCCGCGTCGCGTTCGCAGCCTCACGCTCGGCGCGCTCTGCCTCACGCTCGGCGCGCTCTGCCTCACGTTCGGCGCGCTCATCGGCGCTGGGCAACAGCTCGCCTCCAGCGTCACACCACCGCAGCCAGTCGGCCTCCAGGCCTTCGAACACGCCGTGCCACACCCGCAGGCGGAGCCCCAGCGGTTCGATGTGGGCCGCCCGTGACACGCGGTACACGCTCCCCGCGAGTTCGAAGGCTTGCAGCGTCGCGCCGCCCAGCATCTGCGCGGGATCCCAGACGACGTAGTGGGCGACACCCATCCGTCGGTAGCCGAGCTTCCGCTTGCCGAGCTCACCGCCTTCGCGGTTGGACACGACCTCGATCACCACCTCGGGGGCCTTGCCGAACTCCCAGATGAAGTACGACCGGTGCTCCTTCTGCCAGATGTCGGGGTGCGCCACGACGTCGGCGCTGACGAACACATCGGGCACCAGCGGCGGCTCGTGCACCGACAGGAACACCCCCACGTTCGCCGCCGCCAGGAAGGTCCGCGCGCGGCCGTCCTCCTCCGGCGGAGGCCCGGCCCAGGAGGCGTAGAGCGTCGACGTGAGGAGCCGCTGCTGCTTCTCCGAGTAGAGGTTGTCCACGGGGGCATCATCCTCGGTGACCAGCGCGGACACGTCCGGCGCGATCGACGGTGCAGACGACGACATACGCCGCGGATCATGCGGGAGAGGCGCCGCGCGCGTCAACCTCGCCACCCACCGCCCCCTCGCTCCACCCTGGCGGCTCTCACCGGCGCGGTGTACGGATGGCCCCAGCGATGACTCCCCCCCGCGAGCTCGACATCGACGGCATGACCTGCGCCGCGTGCGTGGGCCGCGTCGAGCGCGTGCTCAAGCGCGTCCCCGGCGTGCGCGACGCCGCCGTCAACCTCGCCACCCACCGCGCCACCGTGACCGTCGACGACGTCGCCGACGGGGCCCTCATCGCCGCCATCGAGAAGGCCGGCTACAGCGCACGCCCGCACGTCCCCGCCTTCACGGCCGACGACCTCGCCCCCGACGCCCCGGAGGCGCCCGACGACCTCGCCCGCGAGCCCCTCACGCTCGACCGCGTCCGCGCGCCCGTCGCCCTCGCGCTGTCGGCCGCGCTCATGGCCCTCGCGATGATCCCGGCCCTCGCCTTCCGCGGCAACGCCTTCGTCCAGGGCGCGCTCGCCGCGGTGGTGGTCTTCGTGCTGGGCGCGCCCATCCAACGCGTGGCCCTCCTCAACGCGCGCCACGGCGCCGCCACGATGGACACCCTCGTCGCCCTCGGCGCCGACGCCGCCATGGCCTGGTCGATCGCCACGATGGCGCGCGGCGGCGCGCACGCCCACGGCCACCTCTACTTCGAAACCGCCGCGATGATCGTCGCGTTCGTCCTCCTCGGCCGCTCGCTCGAAGCGCGCGCTCGACGGCGCACCGGCGACGCGCTCCACGCGCTCGTCTCGCTGCGCCCGCGGCGCGCGCGGGTGGTGCGGCGCGGGGAGGAGCGCGACGTCCCCGTCGGGCGCGTGCGCGTCGGCGACCTCGTGCGCGTCGGGGCCCACGAGCGCTTTCCGGTGGACGGCGTGCTGCGCGAGGGAGTGGCCCACGTCGACCTCTCCATGCTCACCGGCGAGTCGATGCCCGTCACCCGACGCGTCGGCGACGCCGTCGTCGGCGGCAGCGTCAACGGCCCCTCGCCCGTCACCTTCGAAGCCACCCGCGTCGGCGCCGACTCCGCGCTCGCTCAGATCATCCAGATGGTCGAGCGCGCGCAGGGGTCGCGGGCGCCCATCCAGCGCACGGCCGATCGTGTGGCGGCGGTGTTTGTCCCCGTGGTGCTGGGCGTCGCGGCGGTCACCTTCGCGGCGTGGCGGGCGCTCGGCCACCCGGTCGACCACGCGCTCCTCGCGGCGGTGTCGGTGCTGGTGGTGGCGTGCCCCTGCGCGCTCGGCCTCGCCACCCCCACGGCGATCATCGTCGGCGCCGGGCGGGCCGCGGCGCGCGGCATCCTCGTGCGCGACGCGGCCGTGCTGGAGCGGGCGTGCGTGATCACCGACGTGATCTTCGACAAGACCGGCACCCTCACCCGCGGCGCCCCCACGGTCACCGACGTGGTGACGCTCGGCGACCTGAGCGCGTCCGACGCGCTCGCCTGGGCCGCGGCGCTGGAGCAGGAGAGCGAGCACCCGCTCGGCCGCGCCATCGTCGCCCGCGCCGCCGACATCGCCGCAGTGACCGCGCGCGACATCACCGCGGTGGCGGGCGAAGGGGTGCGCGGCGTCATCGACGGGGCGACGGTGACGATCGGGCGCGGCGACGCGACGACCCGCGCGCTCGATACAGCGGGCGTGGCCGCGGTGGAGGCGCTGGAGGCGCAGGGGCGCACGGTGGCGGTGCTCACGCGCGAGGGGGTGGCGGTGGCGGCTTTCGGGATGTCCGACGCGGCGCGCGACGAGGCGAAGGAGGCCGTCGCGGCCCTCGCGGGGATGGGGGTGCGGGTTCATCTGGTGTCGGGCGATCACGCGCGGGCGGTGGCGGCGGTGGCGCGGGCGGCGGGCGTCGACCCGGCCTTCGTGCGGGCGGGTGTGGCGCCGGGCGAGAAGGCCGCGGTGGTGGCGGCGCTGCGGGCCGATGGGCGCGTGGTGGCGATGGTCGGGGATGGGGTCAACGACGCGCCGGCGCTCGCGGCGGCGGACGTGGGCTTCGCGATGGGGGCAGGGACGGACGTCGCCGCGGAGGTGGCGGGCGTGACGCTGATGCGGAGCGACCCGCGCGCGGTGGCCGAGGCCATGCGGCTGTCGCGCGCGGTGATGGCGACCATCCGGCAGAACCTCTTCTGGGCCTTCGCCTACAACGCCGTGGGCATCCCCCTGGCGGCGACGGGCGCGCTCGATCGCTTCGGCGGGCCGATGCTGGCCGCGGCGGCGATGGCGATGAGCTCGGTGACGGTGGTGACCAACTCCCTGCGGCTGCGCGGGGCGTAGGCGACGGGCTTCAGCCGATGACGGAGGTGTTGTTCTTCATCACGAGCGCCTGCACGTAGGGCGCGAGGTACTGGTCGGGGATCTGCCACGCGGCCACCACCTGGTTGAGCATCGCCTGCTCGGCGGGGGCGAGGTGGCCGTCGCCCATCGCGAGGTCGGCCGCGTTGAGGACCGCGCACATCTTCTGTTGCGGCGAGAGCATGCGGGCGGTCTCGGCGAGAAACTGCTGGAAGCCGTTGCGCTTCGTGTACTGGAGCGCGGTGTCGAGGGCCTGGCGGTCGGGGACGATCTTCAGGAGGTCGTCGATCTCGCTGTTCTCGAGGTGACCGTCGGCGGAGCTCACGTAGAGCATCGTCGCGACGAGCGCCGCGCGCGGGGTGAGCTGAATGGTCGCGCCCTGGTAGCCATCAAAGAGTCCCATGAGATTCCCTTCGCCCGACGGTTTTATCCTGTCGCGGAGACAGAAACACCGGGGGCGCGGTGACGTCAAGCGTCGTCGGCGCGGGGGAGGCGGTGGGCGAAGACTTGACCGCGCGGCGCGCTCGGGGCGATGACTGCGGCCAATCGCATGAACGACAGCCAGACCACGGGCGAGGTGATGTCGCTCGAGTCCATCCTCGAACGTCTCGGGCGCGTGGTGGAGAACCTGGAGAAGGGCGACCTCCCGCTGGAGGAGTCCCTCAAGATTTTCGAGGAGGGCGTGCGGCTCACGCGCGAGGGGCAGCGGCGCCTCGACGCGGCCGAGCGGCGCATCGAGGTGCTCCTCTCCAACGAGCCCGGCGTCGGCGAGCCCCCGCTCGGCCCGGCGCCGGGGACGCGCTGAGGACACGACGGATGGGAGTTTCGTCAACGCGTGCGGCCCGTGTGCCGCGCAAAAAGAGTGTCTGGCGAGTGCTGGACGCCAATTTCGCGACGGTGGTAGAACCGCGCGACCACTAAGACTTTTGCCTGCGGCGAAGCAGAGGCTCCGCCGCAGGAACGAGAACGTCCCCTGGAGGAAATGATGATGCGGCAGTCCCGACGGTTGGCGCTGATGCTCGCGGCGCAGTTCATTCCATTCGCTGCGTACGCCCAGACGACGCAGCAAAATCCCCCCGCGAGCTCGGACGACGACGAGGAAGAGGAGGAGGCCCCGGCCACACCTGCCGCCTCGGGCGAGACACCGGCGGCGAGCGAAGCGCCCGCCGCCTCGGCGGAGACGCCGGAGCCCGACGACGAGCGGCGCACGCGGATGCTCCCGCGCTACTCGACCCTCGACGGCTCCATCGGCCTCCTGCACACGGCCTCCGCGCAGACGGGCGCGGCGGGCTCGTTCCGCTTCGGCTTCACGGGGGAGTACTTCGGCGCGTCGGAGTTTCTCCGTCCGCCGGCGCTGACGGGCACCGCGGCGGTGGGCGGCGCCGACAGCGCCAGCCACGTCGGCGGCACCATCACCCTCTCGTACAACCCGCTCGATTTCCTCGAGATCTTCGGGTCGATCCGCGCCTACGCCAACGCCAACAACCGCGAGCGCCCGGGGCTCTTCCAGGTGCTCGGCGACTCCAACCTCGGCGTGAAGGGCGCGTTCCGCGTCACCCGCGGCTTCTACCTCGGCCTCGACGCGCAGGTGCAGTTTCTCAACCGCTCGGGCGACGTCGGGCTGCTGCTCGACTCGACGAGCGCACAGTTCCGCGCCCTGGCCAGCCTCGACCTCCGCGAGATCACCCGCTCGGTGCCGCTGCGCTTCCACCTCAACGTCGGGTACCACCTCGACAACAGCGCCGCCGTCGTCACCGACACCGAGTCCCGCC
>JBILLV010000042.1:0-41733 GCA_044375895.1 Polyangiales bacterium
CCGCAAAGCCGGGCTCCCTCATCGCAGACCTTCGTTGGTTCTCCATGAGCCCGGCTTTGCGGGCGATCCGATTCCAGCCCAGGCGTGAGCTCCTGCGAACCCTGGGACGTTGGGCGACGCGGGCGATGCGCATCACGTGGGCCGAGCGCTCACCCCCGGGGCGGCGCCTTCCAGCATCCGCGCAGCGCCTTGTGCCATCCGCGCAGCGCCTTCCGCCATCCACTCACCGACTTCCATTGCCCGTGCGTCGACTTCCCTCGTCCAGGCGTCCGCTCCTAACGCCTGAATTTCCGCCGCTCGCCCCCTTCCGTCGTCCCCCCTCCCCCGTGCGTCCACCCGAGCGCCCTCGCGTGGAAATCACCATCCCACAAGCCAAAATCTCGCACCCTTCCCCCGCCGCCTGCGTCCTCCGAGCCGACGCCTGAACCCACCTTCCCGACGCCTCGACACCCGCCTCGGCCGCAACATCACACCGACCTGGCGCACTCACCCTCCCGGCCGACGTCAGAACACACCGGCCGACGTTAAAGCACCGCCGACACAACATCGTCCGCCGCCCCTCAAGCCCGCCGTGCCCCCCGCCGATGACCCTCTCGAAAGGTGACGGTGCTCCATGGCAATCGTGATTCAGGTCAGTGAGTCGGTGCTCGGTCGGATGGTCACGCGGTCGTTTCGCTTCCTCGTGGGCCTCGCCCGGTCGCCGCGGTTGATGGCGACGATGCGCAGCCGTGGCTTCACGCCCGAGGTGCAAGCGCAGGGGTGGGCGCTCATCGACACCATCTCGGGGCGCGGGGCCACGCCGGCTGCGGCGCCCGGCGAGAGCGACGAGTCCGTCGAGCGCGCCATCGAGGGCATCGACGTGTGGGTGACCACCAACGTGCCCATCCTCAAGGCCACGCTGCGGCACCGCTTCCCGGAGCAGTACGCCTTCCTCTTCACCGACGACGTCACCGTGGCGCACGGCAACGACGCGGTGCGCACCGCCGCGACGCTCGTCGCCCGCTTCGAAGCGATGACCTCCGCCCCCGAGCGCGAGGCCACGCGGGCCGACGACGCGGCCGCCCTCGCCCTCATCGCCACCCGCGGCATCACCGTCGCCGATCGCACCCGCCTCGCCACCCGCGTCCGCCTGGTGCAGCACGTGGGCGCGGCGACGAAGGCGAGCGGCGACGGCGTTCCCTCGGTCGCTCCTCCGGCGAAGGACGACCCCCGCGTCGACCTCTACGTGTGGTTCACCGAGTGGTCGGAGATCGGGCGGGTGGTGATCGCTCGTCGCGCGGACCTCATCAAGCTCGGCCTCGCCTCGCCGCGCCGCGCCCGCGCCGCCGACGGGGAGGAGGGAGACGAGGAGGGCAGTGACGACGAGGACGTGATCGACGCGAAGGACGACACGCAGGACGACGCGAAGGTGGCGGAGGAGCCGTCGGTCGCCGCTGCGCCAGCGAAGGCCACCGCACCGAAGCGCGCCGCTGCGAAGCCCAGCCCGCGCGGGACGCCGTCGAGCGCGCCGTCGCCCGCCTGATCTGTTCTGCGATAGACTCCGGCGCATGGTCGCCGCGTCGCTCCCGAGTCAGCCGCCACCCACCGACCCTCGCTTCCCCAACCTCCGCGCCGACGTCGTCGCCGGCTACTTGAACGCGACAGAGACGCAGCGCGCCGAAGTCATCTGCGGCGAGCTCTCGATCACATCGCTCCCAAACCCGCGCCACGCCCTCACGATGGGGAACCTCCACGTCGCACTCAGGAGCCCCTTCCATCGCGCCTGCGACGGTCCGGGCGGGTGGATGTTCCTCATGGCAGCCGAGTTTCACCTGGGGCCGAAGCCTGACATCCTCATCCCCGACCTCGCAGGGTGGCGACGGGAGCGAGTGCCCGCAGACTTCTTCGCCGACGACGCGCCCGACCACATCGCGCTCACGCCCGACTGGATCTGCGAGATTCTCTCCGACGCGACGGAGGCGAAAGATCGCGGGAGGAAGCGCCGCATCTACAGCCGCGAAGGTGTGCGCCACTACTGGATCGTCGACCCGCGCGACCGCACCCTGGAGGTCTACCGCCTCGACGACGGACGCTGGAGAGAGCTCGACACTCACGCGGGCGACGCCGTCGTGCGCGCCGAGCCCTTCGACGCGATCGAGCTCGACCTGTCGGACTTGTGGAAGCTGTAGTCGTCGGCGCCCCTCACCACGTCGGCACGCAGCGCCCCGACTCGCAGCGCAGCCCCGCGCAGCAGCCGTCGTCGTCCACGCACGCGCCGCACGCCGCGCCGCCGCACTGCGCTGCGGGGCAATCGAGGCAGCTCGTGCACGCGCCCACCCGGCACGTCCCCGTCGCGTCGAGCGCGGCGACGTCGTAGTGAACGTCCACCTCCGCGCCGAGCACGGCGTTGACCCGCAGCGCACCGAACACCGGACCGTTCACGCGCACGGTGAGGCTCGGCGCATGGAGGAGGCCCGCGAAATCCGTGGCGAGCGTCGCCGTCGGCCCGCCCAGCACGTACAGCCGCGCCCGCGCTGGCGATGTGGCGTCGCCGAAGCGCACGGCCCCGGTCGGACGAAAGGACCCCGCGACGATGACGTCGACATCGGCGCCGGGCGCGAGCTCGACGCGCAGGTCGGCGGGCGTCACGTCGTCGTCGAGCAGCACCTCGACGTGCCCCGTCACCGCGAACACCAACTGCCCCCCCGCGGACACCCCACGAAACCAGTACCGCCCACACGGGAGCACCACCCGCTCGGGGCGCGCCGCGGCCGCGAGGAGGTCGTCACGGAGGCCCCGCGCGGCGTTGTCGTTGCGCTGGCGGAGTTCGGCGGCGCGACCGTTGAAGTCGAACACCGCCTCGCGCTCGCACGCATGCGGGAAGGTCACCGAGGCGCGCACCTCGGAGCGCGCGCTGCGCATCCCGCCGATGGTGACGTCCGCGCCGAAGGGCGACGTGAACGTTCCGCTCACGGTGAGGTCGCTGCGCACGCGCACGCCGCCGCCCACCGAGAGCGCGCCAGAGGTCACGCGCTGCGCATCGAGGTTGCCGAGCACGCGGACCCGACCGCGGGCGAGGAGGTCGCCGACGGTGGCGGTTCCGGCGACGGTGAGGGCGCCGCCGACGTCGATGTCGCCGCCGGAGAGGTCGCCGTTGGTGGCGGCAGAGCCCGCGCGGAGGGCCGTGGCGGCGGCGTAGGGCGCGACGCGGCTGTCGAACGCGTCGGTGTGGAGCCGCGTCAACCCGGGCCAGCCCGATGAGACGCAGACCGCGTGGTGGAAGAGCGCGGCGTCGCGGGCGGGTCGGCACGGGCGAGTGCACGCGTCGGGGGCGTCAGGGGTGTCGGAAGCGTCGGGGGCGTCGGCGACGTCGATGGGGACGTCGCGCTCGACGATGCGGCCGACGCGCAGGTCGCGGGTGCACGCGGTGAGCGTGAGCACGGTGATGAGCACGCGCACGGTCCCCAACGTCCCAGGGTTCGCCGAACCCACGTGATGGGCATCGCCCTGCGGAGCCTCCATCCCCCGCTCGCTATCGCTCGCGCGTTTCCCCTTCCTCCGTCGCAGGAAGCGCCAGAGGAAGGGGCCGTTGGCGCGCCGTAGGGCGGCGGTACGCAACCCCCGCTGGACCGCCGCTCCGCCCGGCGGCGTTGGCGCGGTGCGGGGCGACCGTGGCATGCCGCCAGGGCGAAGCAGTGGTCCAGGTTGAGGTGTGCCTCGCCGCCCTACACGGGATCGATGACCCCTTCCTCTGGCGCTTCCTGCGACGGAGGAAGGGGAAACGCGCGAGCGATAGCGAGCGGGGGATGGAGGCTCTCCGGGGTGATGCGCATCCCATGAGCCCTCGCCGAACCCCGGGACGTGGAAACAGCCAGACTCCAGCTCCTCCACGCTGCGCCCGTCCGACGTCACCCGTTCGCCCGCCGTCTTCCCCATCACCCCCCCGCGCTCGTGTAGCCGCGGAGGCTCCGCGTCCACACCGCTCGACTCACCGCCACGAACACCCCCGCCAGCGCCAGCGCCCCCACCCCCCGCGCCGCGTCGAGCCGCCCCAGCACCGCGAGCGCGGGCCACGTCGTCATCACCGCCAGCGGGATCACCAGCGTGAACACCCACGACAGCGCCCCCCGCCACACCGTCGCCGGCCAGCGCGCCGCGTCGTACACGCTCCCCAACAGAAACGTCAGGTTGTCGACCTTCACCGTCACAAACGCGAGCGCCACCACCAGGATCCACAGCGAGTGCAGGATCGCTAGCGCCGCCACCACCAGCGCCACCGTCGCCCCGATCGCCGTCGCCGAGGGCACATCACCCAGCGCATGCAGCGCGTACGTCAGCAGCACCACGCCCCCGACGGCGTCGGTCGCCCGCCACGGTTGGAGCCGCGTGGTGCTCACGAGAAACTCAGCGTCGGCGGGCTTGAGCAGCAGGAAGTCGAGAGTTCCCTTGCGGAGGTGCTCGACGGTGTTGGTCACCGACGGTTCGATGACGCCCTGGATGGCCCCCTTGAGGAGCGTGAAGAAGCCCACCACCACGAGGGCCTCGTCGCGCGACCAGCCGCCGAGCGTGGCGCGGCGGTCGTAGATGACCAGCAGCGGCGTCACCGCGGCGGCCGTCCAGAAGGCGCTGAGAACCGCCCCGAGGAGGAAGTCCACCCGGTACTGCGCCGCCTGCGCGAACGACGCCCGCAACTGGACGTTCAGCAGCCTCGCGTAGCGCCCGATCACCACGGCATCACCCTCCGAAGGCCTCGTAGCGCCGCAGCCCGCGACCCCACAGCGAGAGGGCGAGGAGGAGAAAGCCCGCGCTCCACCCGAGCTGCGCGGCGATGCCCTGGAGCGTCTCCGCGCGGTCGATGATCCCGAGCATGGACTCCAACGGGAGCGCGAGCGTGTAGCGCCACGGGAGCCAGCGGGCCGCCGCGCGGAGCGTCGTCGGGAGAAGTTCGTGCGGCACGAGGTAGCCCGAAAAGACGTAGCCCACCGCCATCCACAGCTCCCAGATGGTGAGGGCGGAGTCGAGGTAGAGGGCCAGCGTCGCGACGGAGAGCATCGCGCAGTAGGTGAGCGCCCACGCCCCCGCCACCGCGACCGGAACCAGCAGCCACTGCACCGGGTCGTGCGAGAGCCCGCTGCGCCCCGCGACGAAGAGAAACACCGCCGCGACCGGCGCGCTAACCAGCAGGCGGAGCGGCATCTGCGCGAGGTTGTCGAGGGCGTAGTGGGCGAAGGGGTGGAGCGGTCGCAGCAGTCGCGCGCGGAGGGAGCCGTCGCGGATGGCGAAGGTCATCTCCCACACCACCCAGCTCCCGCAGAGGAAGCGCACCACCAGGATGCCGAGGAAGTACGCCGCGAAGCCCCGCGCGGTGAATCGCCCGACGGGCCCCTCGGCAGCGACCCGCGTCCAGAGGGCGAGCATCACCAGGGGCATGTTGGTGGTGAGGATCCAGACGAAGAACTCCCCGCGGTACGCGATGGCCGCGGCGACGCCCACGCGGAGGATGGCGGCGAGCTTCGCCCCGAGGTTCACGGCGGGGCCTCGGCGCCGCGGGTGAAGAGCTCGGCAAGCACCTCGTCGAGGGGCGGCTCGACGACGGCGAGGTCGGACACGTCGCAGCGGGCGAGCGCGAGCGACACCACCGCGGCGATGTCGCTCTGCGGCACGTCGAGGGTGAGCTCGGCGTCCTGGTGGGCGATCACCTTCGCGCCCGCCGCCTCCAGCGCGGTCACGGTGTCGCCGGGAGCGGGCGCAGACAGACGCACGGTGACGCGGCGCCCAGGGCGGACGCGGGCGACGAGGGCCTCCCGCGAGCCGTCGTACACGATGCGCCCGTGGTCGATGACGAGGATGCGCGGGCAGAGCGCGGTGACGTCGTCCATCGCGTGCGACGTGAGGATGACGGTGGCGCCGTGACGCTCGTTGTAGGTCTTGATGAAGCGGCGGACGGCTGCCTGCATGACGACGTCGAGGCCGACGGTGGGCTCGTCGAGAAACAGCACGCGCGGGCGGTGGAGGAGGGCCGCGGCGAGCTCGCACTTCATCCGCTCGCCGAGGGAGAGCTGGCGGACGGGCTTGTCGAGCACGTCGGTGAGGTCGAGGAGGCTCACGAGCTCGTCGAGGGTGGACCTGTACTCCGCCGCGGGAACCTCGTAGATGGCCCGGTTGAGCGCGAAGGTCTCGGCGGGGGGGAGGTCCCAGAGGAGCTGCTGCTTCTGGCCCGCGACGAGGGTGATGGCGCGGAGGAAGGCGACGTCGCGGCGGGTGGGGTCGTGGCCGTCGACGCGGACGTCACCGCTCGTGGGGGTGAGGAGCCCGGCGAGGCATTTGAGGGTGGTGGTCTTGCCCGCGCCGTTGGGGCCGAGGAAGCCGACGCGCTCGCCCGCCGCGAGGTCGAGGTCGATGCCGTCGACGGCGCGGACGGTCTTGTACTCGCGGCGGAAGAGCGCGCGGAGGGCCGCCCCGAGCCCGGGCGGGCGCACCGGAACCCGGTACTCCTTCACGAGCCCGCGGACGGAGATCATGTGCCGATGCGGTCGAGGTGGATCACCGCGCGGTCGCGCTCCCGCGAGGTGGCGAGGTCGACGGTGGCCTCGACGACCCAGTCGTTGTGCTCGTCGGGGTCGACCATCACCTGTCGGATGCGCCAGGTGCCGTCGCGGTTGTGGTCGATGAGGGTGTTGCCCGGCGCGCGGGCCGCGTGGTCGACGCGGAGGGTGGCGTGCTCGTCGTAGTAGGGCTGCATGGCCCGCTCGATCTCGACGGGCGTCCAGGCGTCTTCGCCCTCGCGGTGGTCGATGACGCGCGCGGCCGTCTGCCAGTCGCGGTTGGCCACCGCGCGGATGAAGGAGAACATCACGCGGCGGATGCCCGCTTTGAAGGCCCGGTCGTTGGCGGTGACGTCCTTCGGCGGCGGCGGCGCGTCGTCGGGCTTCTTCGCCGCCCCGCGCTTCGTCACGTCGATGAACTCGTCGTCCGGGTCGACGTGCATCGCCTCCCACTCGTCGAGGAGCGAGGAGTCCACGTCGCGGAGCATCGCGCGGAAGTACACGATGATCTCGTACACCTCGGGGGTGCGCACCGTGATGGGCACGCACTGGACGAGAAACTTGTACACGTCCGAGAGGTAGCGGAGCAGCACGCCCTCGGAGCGCTGGAGGTCGTACTCGCGGATGTAGTCGGCGAAGGAGTGGTAGGCCTCGAACATCTCGCGGGCCACGCTCTTGGGGCGGATGTTGTCCTCACCGATCCAGGGGTGCGCCTTGGCGAAGTCGTTGAAGGTCGCGTAGACGAACTCCCGGTGGGGCTTCGGGTACTCGAGCTTCTGGAGTTCCTCGATGCGCTGCTCGTACTCGACGCCGCGGGCCTTCATGTCGGCCATCGCCTCGGTCTTGATACGATCGAGCTGCTTCTGGAGAATGATCTCGGGGTTCTCCACCGTGCACTCGACGAGGGTGAGGACGTCGAGCGCATGATCGGGCGACTCGGGGTCGACCTTGGGGAGCGACTCCAGCAGCCACAGGGCCAGGGTGTTGTGGAGCGAGAAGTCCACCTGGAGGCTCGCGTCGACTTCGAAGCGCAGGCCCGCCCCGTCGTCGCGCGGCACCTTGCGCACCACGCCCGCCTCGATGAGCGAGCGGAAGAGCGTCCAGGCGTGCTGCCCATGCCGCCGCCGCTCGACGGGCGTTCCGTGCGAGCGGCGGATGATGCGGCCGAGCGCGCGGCACCCGTCGTGGAGACGCCCGTCGCGCTGGAGGACGTTGAGCACCATCGCGTGGGTCACCTTGAAGCGCGACACGAGGGGCTCGGGGAGCGAGCTCACGAGGCGGTCGAAGGTGCTCTTGTCGTAGTGGACGTAGCCGCGCTCGGGGGGCTTGCGCCGCACGATGCGACGGAGCTTCGCGGGGTCGCCGCCGGCCTTCTTCTCCAGGGCGAGGTTCTCGATGACGTGCTCGGGGGCCTGCGCCACGACCCAGCCCTGGTCGTCGAAGCCCTTGCGCCCCGCCCGCCCCGAGATCTGCTGGAAATCACGCACCGTGAGGAGGGCCGTCTTCTCCCCGTCAAACTTGCAGAGCTTGGTGAACACCACCGTGCGGATGGGGATGTTGACGCCCACGCCGAGGGTGTCGGTGCCGCAGATCACCTTGAGGTGCCCGGCCTGCGCGAGCTTCTCCACCGCGAGCCGGTACCGCGGGAGCAGGCCCGCGTGGTGGATGCCCACGCCGTGCTTCAAGAACTTCTGCACCTCCTTGCCGTACGGGCTATCGAAGGAGACGTCGCGCAGGGCCTCCGAGATGGCCTTCTTCTCCTCCTTCGTGCAGAAGTCCACGCTCATGAGGTTCTGGGCCTCCTCGGCGCAGGCCCGCTGGGTGAAGTTGACGAGGTAGACGGGGTGGCGGAAGTGCTTCACGAGGTCGGCCAGCGTCTCGTGGAGGGGCGTCTCGCGGTACTCGAAGTCGAGCGGCACCGGGCGCTTCGTCGAGCGGATGACGGCGGTGGGCTGGCCCGTGAGGGTGGTGAGCTCCTTCTCGAAGAGGTCGGTGTTGCCGAGCGTCGCCGACATGAGCAGGAAGGTGGCGCTGGAGAGCACCAGCAGCGGAATCTGCCAGGCCGCGCCGCGCTCGCGGTCGGAGTAGTAGTGAAACTCGTCGATGACGACGTAGTCCACGGGCGCGAAATGGCCCTGGCGGAGGCAGATGTTGGCGAGGATCTCCGCGGTGCAGCACAGGATGGGGGCGTCGCGGTTGATGGCGGCGTCGCCTGTGAGCATCCCGACGTTCTCGGGCCCGAAGTCCTCGCAGAGCGCGAAGAACTTCTCGTTGACCAGGGCCTTGATGGGGCACGTGTAGACCGAGCGCTTCCCCTCGGCCATGGCCTTGAAGATCATGGCGGTGGCGACGAGGCTCTTGCCCGACCCGGTGGGGGTGTTGAGGATGATGTTCTTCCCCGAGACGATCTCGAGGAGGGCGTCTTCCTGCGCGGGGTAGAGGGTGAGCTTCTTCGCCGTGACGTAGTCCACGAAGCGGCTGAAGATGTCGTCGGCGGACACGTAGTCCGACAGCGGGGGGAGCCGCGCGGCGAGTGGTGCAAGGTTTGCTGTCATGGTGCGTTGACTTGCTCGATGTCGGACGACCCAGGGTCCGGCCGCAAGGATTTTCGCCACCGCTCGCCCCGTCGGAACTTCGGCCGAGCTTGCACGTCGGAGGACTACAGCCCATGCGCGCACGCCACGAACTGCTCCCGCTCACGTTCCCCGTGCTCCTGTGCGTGGCCGCCTGGGGCGTGATCCTGACGCGTCCCGCCGCCCGCGCCCACGTGGTGCCGCAGCCACGGGCCGCCGTGGTGATGCCCCGCCCGCCGCACCGCCCCCCCTCCCCCGCCCCGCGCGAAGCCGTCGAAACCACCGCCCCCGCAGCCCCCGCCGAAGCCGTCACCGCAGCGACCTCACCCGCCGTCGCCCCCGCGGTCGAGCGCGTCGTGACACCCAACACCGCGAGCGTCGAAGAGCTCACCATCAGCATCTCGGGCGAGAGCGGGTGGGACGGCGGCGACTACAGCGACGACAACTGGCGCTGGAGCCCCGCGGGCCTCGCCTGGTCGCACCGCTACTTCTACTACCGCCGCGAATCCGAGGCCCGCTACCGCGCGTGGCGCGAGGCGCGGCGCCGTCGCCCCGGCGTGATGCTCGCGCCCGGCAGCGCCGCGATGGGCGCTGCCCAGGACGACCCGCCGTCGCTGTGTGAGGTGTTCGGCGCGGCGTGTTCGAGCGGCTCGCCGTCGCGCACCGTCGCCCCTCCGCCCGCTGAGCCGATCGCCGCGACGATTCGGCGTGACGGTCGCCGCTGGACGCTCGCGAACGGCACCGTCGAAGCCACCATCGACCCCGACGCGCTCTGCGAGATGGCCGTCCATCGCCTCGCTCGACGCGACGACGAGCTCCCGCCCTTCACCTTCGCGACGCCTTCCTCCGCGACCTGCGAGGTGACGGAGACCGCCGCCCCCGATACCGCGGTGGAGCACGGCGCGGTGGCAGTGGCGCTCACGTGGCGGGGCAACGGCTGGTGGCAGCAGGCGATTGTTTCGCTCCGCGACGACGGCGCTTCGCCCGAGGCGAGCCTCACCCGCACCGAGCGCGTCGGCAGCACGATGACGACGGAGGTGAGCAACCTCACCGCGGGTGCGCTCACGTGGACGCTCGGCGGCCGCGAGCACACGGTCGCGCCGCGCGCGGTGCTGCAGCTCCGCTCCTGAAGCGGGCCGAAAAGTTGTCAGCGGCGACGCCGATGCGCTACCGGCGTGAGCCATGGAAGGCGAACGGGTCGCGAGCCGCTACCTCATCGAACACCTCGCGGGCACCGGGGGAATGGCCACCGTCTGGCGCGCCACCGACCTGCGCGACCACACGCCCGTCGCCATCAAGCGCATGCTCGACTCGCTCCGCGACAACGCCGAGACGCGGGCGATGTTCGACGACGAAGTCGCTGTGACGGGCGCGATCCGCCACCCGAACGTGATCTCGCTGCTCGGCCACGGCGCCGACGACAAGGGCCCGTGGATCGCGCTCGAATGGGTCGAGGGCGTCAGCGGCCACGAGCTGCTCACCGTCCGCCGCGCGCCCCTCGGCCTCCGCGCGACGCTGTCCCTCGCGCTCGACGTGCTCCAGGCCCTTGCGGCCACGCACGGCCCCGGGGTCGGCGTGATCCACCGCGACGTGGCGCCCGCCAACGTGCTCGTGGGCATCGACGGGACGGCGCGGCTCGCCGACTTCGGCCTCGCCCGCTCCATCGCCCGCGCGCGGGTCAACGCGCCCGGCACGGCCAAGGGCAAGATCGGGTACCTGCCGCCCGAGGTGCTGCGCGGGTCGATCCACGGCACGCGCGGCGACATCTACGGCGTGGGGGCGGTGCTCTGGGAGCTGCTCGCGGGACGGCGCCTCTTCGCGGGGGTGGCGCAGAAGAGCGCCCTCGCCCACGCCTACCTCCACGCCCGTCGGCCGGTGCTGGTGTCGGCGCGGCCCGACGTCCCCGACGCGATCGCGAACGTGATCGACAGCGCCCTCTCGATCGACCCGGCGCGACGCCCGCCCAACGCCATGGCGATGGCCGAGCGCCTGCTCACCGCCGCGGCCCGCGAGGGGGTGACGGCGGCGCCCGACGAGCTCTCGATGGCCGTGTGGGGAGCCCGTCGCGCGCTGGCGGAGAAGGGGGCCGAGCGCAAGCGCCACGAGCCCGCGCGGGAGGTCAGTGTGCTGCGAGCTTCGACGTCTCTTCGAGCTCCCGCCCCCGTGTCTCGGGCAGCTTCGCGAGGATGACCGCGAGCGCGAGGAGCGGGAACACCGCAGTCGACGCCACCGCAGGGCCCCAGCCTGTCGTCTCCGCCACGCGCCCCACGACGATGGGGGCGGCGACGTAGCCGAGGCGGCCGAGGAGGTTGTTGCTCCACGCGAAGGCGTCGCTGCGCATCTCGGTGGGGAAGAGCTCCGCGGTGAAGGCGTTGAGCACGGGGAGGACGGCGCTCACGCCGAAGATCGCGAACACGAGGGCCGCGGTGAGGGGCCAGCGGCCGTGGAGCGTGTACGCGAGGGCGACGCCCGCGGACGTAAGGACGAAGATGATCGCCGCGCCGACACGACGGCCCGCGACGTCGAGGAGCTTGCCGACGCCGAAGATCATCGGGAGCGAGCCCACGGCGGCGATGGTGAGGGCGCCGGCCACCTGGGCGTCGGTCATCCCACGCTCGCTGGTGGCAAATTCCTTCCAGAAGGTGATGGCCGTCTGGCCGCAGACGTAGGTGAGGGCCCAGCAGAGCGCGACGACGAACACGCGGCTGCGGTAGGGGCCCTGCACCAGCGCGAGGAGGGGCGCGCGGGGCGTCGTGCGCTCGGCCTGGGACTTCTCGAAGCGGGCCGACTCGCGGAGGCTCTGGCGCGCGAAGGCCATCACCACGAGGGGGATCGCGCCGGCGATGTAGACGGTGCGCCACCCCAAGGACGTGCGGAGCATCAGGGGGACCGTCCCCGCGCAGACGATGCCGCCGAGCGAGCTGCAGGCCTGGATGACCCCGATGATGAAGCCGCGCCGGTCGGCGGGGAACTCCTCCGCCGCGTAGACCATCGCCGTCGCCCACTCGCCGATGAGGAAGATGCGCGCGAGAAACTGTAGCGCCGTGAAGCTCACCGCCTCGGGCGCGAAGGCCGAGAGGAGCGAGGTGATGGTGTACCCGATGATGGTGACGGAGAGCACCCGGCGGCGGCCCCAGACATCCGCGCGGCGCACGAGGAGCGCGGCCACGATGGTGCCGGCGTTGATGAGGCCGAGCATGTCGCCCGCGCCGGTGCGGGACAGGTGGAAATCCGCGCGGAGGCTCGGGAGAATCTGCGCGATGGCGATGAAGTCGTACCCTTCGAAGAAGGTGGCGACCGAGAGGAACGCCAGGAGCTTGTAGTGGTAGGGCGTGAGGGCGCTGGGCGCTTCGCCGGGCGCGCGCGCCGGGGCGTTGTCGGGGATCTCCACGCGACGACAGTACCGCCCTCCCCGCGGCCCCGTCGATGGCACGATACCGCCCGGGAATCGTTGCGCTCGCCGCGGGGGCTGTGTTATCCACCGCGCCCCTTCGGCGGGAATGCGCCCCCGGAGGTGTTCTGGTCCTCGCTCCGCCGTCTCTGGCGGGGCCCCTTCGTCCAGGAGGACGTTACGAAATGACCACTGAAGTACAGATCGATCCGAAGCGCGCGACGGACTATGAGACCGTCTTCATCCTGCGCCCGGACATCGACGCCGAGGGATCCGAGAAGGTGATCTCGCGCGTCGTGGCGGCCATCGAGGGCACCCACGGGCGCCTCTTGAAGGTCGAGAGCTGGGGCCGGCGCAAGCTGGCCTACATCGTCGCGAAGCAGCGCAAGGGCGTCTACGTCTACGTGCGCTACATGGGCTTCCGCGGCACCGTCGCCGAGGTCGAGCGCAACCTGCGCATGCTCGACACGGTGATCCGGTACCAGACGGTGCTCAACGCCAAGGACATCGACCTCTCCAAGGTGATGGTCGACCCCGAAGAGGTGAAGGTGCGCCGCATCGAGCTCTCGGCCGTCGACGACGAGCGCGACGAGACCTTCGAGCAGTCGCTCGGCCTGGGTGACGACCCCTCCCCGCCGCGGCGCGAGCGCGAGCGTGAGCGTGATGTCGAGGGGGCCCCCGAGGCAACCGAGGCCGCCGCCGACAAGCCCGCCGCCGACAAGCCCGCTGACAAGCCCGCCGGCGACGCCTGAGAGAGACCGAGGAGACACACCATGGCTCGTATGCAGCACAACGACTACGACGACAGGAATGACCTCGGCATCGACCGCGGCGGCGAGGCCGAGATCGAGCAGGAGAACACCGGGCAACGGCGCCGCGGCGGCCGCAAGAAGGTCTGCAAGTTCTGCGCGTCGCACCAGGATTTCATCGACTACAAGGACTCCAACACCCTGAAGTTCTTCCTCACCGACCGCGGCAAGGTGGTGCCGCGTCGCATCTCCGGCAACTGCGCGAAGCACCAGCGGATGCTCACGGTCGCCATCAAGCGCGCCCGCATGATCGCGCTCCTCCCGTTCACCACGACGGGCAACTGAGAGGTCGCACATGGGCAAGGCACTGCACGTCATTCTCCAGCGCGACGTTCTCAAGCTCGGCAAGGGCGGCGAGGTCGTGAAGGTCTCCGCCGGCTTCGCGCGCAACTTCCTGCTCCCGCAGGGCATCGCGCTCCCGGCCAGCGAGGGCAACGTCTCCCGCTTCGCGCACCAGAAGAAGGTGGCCGCCGAGCGCGCCGCCAAGCTCCGGGGCGAGGCCCAGGGCGTCGCACAGAAGCTCTCGCAGCTCGAGCTCACCATCTCCGCGAAGGTGGGCTCCGAGGGCAAGCTCTACGGCTCCATCACCCACCGCGACATCGAGGTGGCCCTCAAGGATCGTGGCTTCGAAGTGGATCGCAAGAAGCTCCACGTCGACGTGATCCGCGCCCTCGGCACCTACGAGGTCACGGCGAAGCTCGGCCCCGAGGTGAACGCCACCTTCAAGCTGAACGTCGTCGCCGCCAAGTCGGCCAACTGACGCTCCCGCCTCCCTCCCCTTCCCCGCGCACATTCTGAGCTCGCTGACGAACCCCTTCGAGGGAGCGGCGGCTCTCACTCGTCACCAAGGAGACACCACCCCCTATGTGCCGACGCGCGACCTGTCCCACCTGCAACAAGCCCACCTACGCCGGCTGCGGCATGCACATCGAGCAGGTGCTCGGTGACGTCCCCGTCGCCCAGCGCTGCGCCTGCCGCGACGCTGCGGCGAAGCCCGCCCCCGGCGCGCCCGCCGCGAAGCGCGGTTGGTGGCCCTTCGGCTGATCGCCCCCAAGCTCGGCCTTCCCTCCCCCGTCGAAACCCGTTGACGCGGCCCGTGGCGCTCCGCGACGCTGCGTCGCTCACCCCTTCGACCCACCGGGAGGCCTCGACACGCTCGTGAAACGCACGGTCCACCACACCCTCGCTGCGCTCGCCTTCCTGGCGGCGCTCTGCCTCCCCGCCGCGGCGCAGGCCTTCTGCGGGTTCTACGTCTCGGGCTCCTCCGAGCAGCTCACCAACAAGGCCACGCGCGTCGCGATGATGCGCGACGGCACCCGCACGGTGCTCTCCATGAGCAACGACTACGACGGCCCGCCGCAGGACTTCGCGATGGTGGTCCCCGTCCCCGTCGTGCTGCAGCGGGAGAACGTGCGCACCCTGCCGCACGAGATCTTCTCGCACCTCGAGGCCCTCACCGCGCCGCGCCTCGTGGAGTACTGGGAGCAGGACCCCTGTGCGCCGCAGATGGCCGACGAGGGCGCGGCCTTCGGGGGCATGGTCCCGTCCGCGCCGTCGGCCAGCGCGGCGCCGCGCGGCGGCAGCCACGGCGTGCGCATCGAGGCGCAGTTTACGGTGGGCGAGTACGAGGTGGTGGTGCTCTCGGCCACGCAGTCGTCGGGCCTCGAGCTGTGGCTCCGCGAGAACCACTACAACATCCCCCAAGGCGCCGCGGAGTTCATGGCGCCGTACGTGCGCGAGCAGTGGAAGTTCTTCGTCGCGCGCGTCGACATCGAGCGGGCGCAGCGGCGGGCCAATGGTGGGGCGCGGCTCTCGCCCTTGCGCTTCCACTACGACGCGCCCGACTTCCGCCTGCCGGTGCGCCTCGGGCTCCTCAACGCGGGCTCCGCGCAAGACCTCCTCGTCTACATCCTCCACCCGACGGCGCGCTTCGAAGTCGCCAACTACCGCAACGCCTTCATCCCCACCAACCTCGACGTCGCCGACAGCGCCCGCGGCAACTTCGGCGAGCTCTACGCGCGCCTCTTCGACTACACGCTGGAGCAGGCCGGCGGGCGCGCCGTGGTCACCGAGTACTCGTGGAGCACCAACTCCTGCGACCCCTGCCCCACCCCGCCGCTGGAGCAGGCTGACCTCGCCACGCTCGGCGCCGACGTGCTCGGCCAGGGGCGCCCCGGCTTCGACCAGAGCTACCACGTCTACAACATGACGGTGACGCGCCTGCACACGCGCTACAACCGCGCGACGCTCACCGAAGACCTGGTGTTTCGCGAGGCGGCCGCGGTGCAGGGGGGGCGTGAGTTCATCACCGACGGACGTGGCCGCCCCGAGCAGGGCGCGCAGCCCGCGCAGTATGGCGGCAACCAGTTTCAAGCGCGCTACGCCATCCGTCACCCGTGGACGGGCGCGGTCCGCTGCGCGCGTCCCCGCCGCGGCGTCTGGGGCGGGCCTCCCAACGGCGCCACGCCGCCGACCGCCACCGCCCGCGACCTCGCCGACGTGGCGCGTGGCGGCGTCCAGCTCACGCGCGCCATCCGCTCGCCCATCCCGCCGATCGCGTTCTCGCCGACGCCCGTGGTGCCGGCGGCCACGCCCGCGGTGACGCCGCCGACGCCTCCGGTTCGCCCTGCCCGCCCCGCGCGTCCGCGGCGTCGCTCGGACAGCGGTACGCCGCAGCGAGCGGGTCTCCTCGCGGGCCTCGCCGCCGTGGCGGGACTCGTCTTCGCGCGCCGTCGCAGCGCCTAAACCGTGTACCATCGCGGCCACCATGGCCGCTGGCGACGTTCTTCCCGAGGTTGGCTACGCGTTCACCGCGGGGCCCTACGATCCCTCCAACAGCACGGTGGTCCACGTCCACCACCGCGAGGAGATGAACTCCCTCTACGAGTGCGCGGTGATCCTTGCGGTGCCGCTCGCGCTGTCACCCGAGTCCGCGGTGGCCGCGCCCGCCACGCTCGACCTCACGCGCGACTCGCTCCAGCGCCACGTGCAGGGGATCGTCCGGCGCGTCGAGGACGTCGGCGTCGCGGGGACCCACCGCTTCGTCCGGCTCTTCGTCGTCCCCCACCTCTGGAAGCTCTCGCAGCGCATGGACTCGCGCATCTTCCAGAACAAGAAGACCATCGAGATCGTCCAGGACGTGCTCATCGACGCCCAGATCTACGTGGGCAACCTCTCGGTCGACGGCGGCCTCTTCAGCCCCGCGCCGCGCGAGTACTGCGTCCAGCACCACGAGACCGACCTCGCGTTTGTGATGCGACTCCTGGAAGACGAGGGCGTGCCGTTCTACTTCCGGCACGAGGGCGGCGCGAGCGAGACGCTGGTGCTCTGCGACGACGGGCACGGCTACCGCCCCGTCAAGACGCTCGACGGCGGCCCCGTCCAGGTGGTCGACGAGAACATGGGGACCGAGTCCGCCGAGTCGCTCCACTGGTTCGACCTGCGCAAGGAGACGGGGACGGCGAAGGTCACCCTCCGCGACTACGACTTCACCCGCCCGCGCGCCATGCAGGACATGACCCCGACGCAGGGCGACGGCCTCCTCGCGGTGTACGAGTACCCCACGCGGGCCACCATCACCAACTACGCCAAGCCCGTCTACACCACGCACAACAGCGCCCGGCTCGCCAAGGTTCGCCTGGAGGAGCACCAGACGCGCGAGTGGTCGTGCCGCGCGGAGGGCAACGTCACGGGCATGGCGCCGGGCTTCACGGTCGAGGTGGCGGGGCACGTCCACTCCAGCTTCGACCAGAAGTACCTCGTCACCGGCGTCGAGCACGTGGGCCACTCGTGGACGTCGATCGCCGAGGACGTGAGCCTCGGGTCGAAGATCATGCAGATGCTCCAGCTCCTCAACGCGGAGATCATCGACGTGGCCGACGAGGCCGGCCGCCTGCCCGAGCGCTACCGCAACCGCGCGACGCTGGCGAAGACGCAGGGCATCGCGTCGTCGGTGCCCTTCCGTCCGGCGCGCGTGACGCCGCGGCCCATCGTGGAGGGGCCGCAGACGGCGCGGGTGGTGGGGCCGCGCGGCGAGGAGATCTACGTCGACGAGCACGCGCGCATCAAGGTGCAGTTTCACTGGGACCGCGTGGGCGAGGAGAACGAGAAGAGCTCCTGCTGGATCCGCTGCGCGCAGAACTGGTCGGGCGCGGGCTGGGGCTTCGTCTTCATCCCGCGCATCGGGATGGAGGTGGTGGTCACCTACCTGGAGGGCGACCCCGACCGCCCCCTCGTCACGGGCTGCGTCTACAACGGCGAGAACCGCCCGCCCTACGAGCTCCCGAAGGAGAAGACCAAGAGCACGCTCAAGACCAACACGTCGCCCACCAACGGCGGCTACAACGAGCTGCGCTTCGAAGACCTCCGCGGCCAGGAGCAGGTGTACCTCCAGGCCGAGCGCAACCACGACGTGCTGGTGAAGAAGGACCAGACCATCACCGTCGGCAACGACCGCACGAAGACCATCACTGGCAACGAGTACATCACCGTCCGCAAGAACCGCAGCGGCAACATCACCGAGAACGACAAGCTCGTCGTCGGCAAGAACCAGGACCTCGAGGTGCACGGCGACACCGGCCTGACGATCGACGTCGACCACGTGTACCGCCTGGAGGCCAACGACAAGATCGTCCTCAAGTGCGGCGAGAGCACCATCATCATGACGCCGCAGGGCGTGTGGGTGAACGGCCCGGTGGTGAAGCTCAACTGCTCCGACAAGCCGTCGCCGTAGCGCGGTCAGCGCGGGGTGAGGCGCCAGCCGTTGCCCGGTCGCGTCATCCCTGGCCAGTCGAGCGCCACGAGCGCGGCGGCCGTCCCCGAGCGGTCTTCGAGGCCGATCGTGGCGGAGGCGCCGAGCGTTCGCTCCGTGCCCACCGACGACGACGGGCAGTAGTGAAACTCCACCACCCCGCTCGCTTCGAAGAGCTTCGCCTGGAAGTTGAGCGGCGCCCCGGGCTCGGCGAGGAAGCGCCAGTTGCGCCACTCGACCACGAAGCGCCGCGCGCCCGCGGCCCCGAGCGTCGCCGTCCGCACCACGCTCAGCCCGTCTGCGGTGAAGTCGTCCCAGAAGGGCGCCACCAGCCCGTTGGGCGCCGCGATGGTCGGGATCGCGCCGTTGAAGCCCGATGGGGACGCGCTCGCCCCTTCGGCGTCGAAGAGCTGGAGGTTGCCGTTGGACGAGACCGCGAAGCGCGTCACCGCCTCGCCGAAGAAGCGCAGCGCAAAGGGCAGCGGCGCCAACGCCGTGACGCTCTCGTCCGACCATCCCGCCGCGGGCGCGACCGTCGTCGCCCCGGAGAGCGCGTCGCACGAGGCCGAGATGAGCGCGGCGGCGTAGGGCGACGTCACCGGCGGGGTGAGCGCCTCGTCGGTCGTCGTGATGGCGAAGTCGGTGACCGTCGTCGCGAGCGAGCCCGCTACCGACACGAACACCTGGCGGTCGGCGAGCGTGGCGTTGGTGAGCACCACGCTCGCGGGGGCGCCCGCCGCCGCGGAGGTGCTCGACGTGACGCACGCGGTCGCCGCACACGAGGCCACGGCCCGCACGCGGAGGGCCGCGGTGGCGGTCATGGGCAGCGCGGAGACGGTCACCCGTCGGCCACCAGGGACGTTGACGCGGTAGAACACCTGCGGCCCGAAGGAGCCGCCGAGGCAGCCCGACGCCGTGGTCACGCCGGTGGTGGTGCTCCCGCGCTCGGTGACGCCCGGGATGAGCGCGATCGACTGCTCGCAGAACTGCCCGACGCGCGCGGGCGCCAGGGTCGCGAGCAGGGACCAGGTGCCGGGGGTGGTGCGCGTCGACCCGCCGAGCGAGACCCGCACGTCGCGGGGTGTCGGGTCGTAGTTGGCGACGTCGAGCGTCGCTCCCGCGGAGGTGCCGACCACCGAGGCCACACACGAAGACGCCACGCACGCGTCGAGCGCGCGGAGCACGGGCGCCGCGGTGGTTCCCGCGGCCGGCGTGGCGACGACGCGGGCGCGCTGCCCGGCGGGGATGCGGAGGCTGTAGAAGAGCTGGCCCCCGGTGCTCGCGGGGAGGCACGCGAAGGAGCTCACGCCTCCGCCGACGGTGTTCTGCGCGGGCAGCGGCACCTCGGGGACGAGCGCGACGGGCTCGTCGCAGACGGCGCCCGCGGCGGGCGTCGACACGGTGGCGAGGAGATCGTAGGTGCCCGTCGTGACGGCGGCGGACGTGGCGTTGACCGAGAGGATGTACGTGCGCGGCGACACCCCATCGTTGACGCCCGTCACCGACAGCGGCGCGGCGAGCGAGCCGAGCGCGTCGAACTCGCACGTCGTCGCGGTGCACCCCTCGGTGACGCGCACCTGCGGCGTCCACGCGAGCGGCATCGCCGCGGGGGTGACGCGGAGGGTGAAGGCCTGACGACCGTTCACGGTGAGCGCGTAGTAGCGAACGGGTCCACCCGACACGCGGCACACGCTCGGGCTGAGGCGTCCGTCTTCGAGGCGCTGCGCGAGGAGGGCCGCTCCCGGCGTGACGATGACGGGCTGGGTGCACACCTCCCCCGTGAGGGAAGGAGTCACGGAGAGGGCGAGGTCGTAGGTGCCCGCGGTGCCGACGGTGGTGGCGCCGATGGCCACGACGACGCGTCGATCCGTAGGACCGTCGTTGGCGAAGACATGGGTCGACGACGCCCCGAACGTGCCGAGCTCGTCGAGCTGACACGCCGTCGCGTCGCAGCCCGCGAGCACGCGCACCACCGGGGTCCACCCGGCGGAAGGTGTGACCCGCAGGGTCGCGATCGAGCGCGCTGGCAGATCGACCGTGTAGTACTGCACCCGACCGGTCGCAGTGGCGCGGCACGTCGTCAGCGCGTCGACCCCGTCGGCGAGGTTGCGCCCCACCGCGGGGACATCCGGCCGGAGCCAGAACGGCGTCGCGCAGCGCGCCCCCTCGGCGAGCGCGGTGGTGGTGGCCCGCAGCGTGAAGGTTCCCGGGGTCGACGCGCTGGCCCCGACGGCGATGAGGTAGCTGCGCGCGGCGGCGGCTCCGTTGGCGAAGGAGAGGGCGTAGGGAGCACCGGCCACGGCCCCCTGACCGTCTGCCACGCAACCAGCGTCACACGCCTCCAACACCCGCAGCACGGGCGTCCACGCGGCCCCGGCGTCGGGTGTGACGACGAGGTCGACGCGCGTCGCGGCGGCCACCATGACGCGGTAGTAGAGAACCCTCCCCGTGGCCGACGCACGGCACACGTCCGTGCTCACGGTCGCGTCGACAAACGAGCCCCGCGCATCAACCCCCGGCGTCAGCGCCAGCGGCATCGAGCACGCGGAACCGACGCGAGGCGCGGCCACGACGGCACCGATCGCGAAGGTTCCTCCGACGCCCGACGCGGGAGACACGGAGACCCGAACCACGCGCGAACTCGCCGACTCGTTGTTCACCGTCACCACGCCGGGAGACCCGGGAGGCGCGGAGGAGACCCCGAGGCAGCTCGTCGCCCCGCAACGATCGTAGACACGCACCACCGGCCCCCAATCGGCCGGGGTTCCTTCGGGGGTCACCGTCACCGTCCCCGCGCTCCCCGCAGGAATTGTGAGCGTGTAGAAGAGCTGGCCCGCGTCTGCGACAGGCTGGCACGCGAAGGCGCCGTCGTAGCCGCCGTCCACCCGCTGGGCGCGCAAGGTCTCGTCCGACGTCAGCGCCGTCGCGGTGGTGCACGCGCCGTTGAGCGCGGCGAGGGTCGCGCGGGCGGTGAGCTGGTAGCGCCCCGTCGCCCCGTTGAATCCGTCGACGACGAGCGCGTAGGACCCGGGCTCCACCAGCGCGCGGAGTCGCGATGAGGTCGACGAGACATCGCCGTCGTCGTTGCACGCGAGCTCACCCGCCGCGGACTCGCACGCGCGCCGCAGCGCGAGGATCGTGTCGAAGTCCGTCATCCCCCCGACGGTCGAGAGCGAGACGACCGAGCGCGCGGTGACGTCGAGGCGATGGAAGTTCTCGGGGCCGCTCGCGTTCGACTGACACGACGCGCTCGCGTTGCGGGAGGCGCCTGATGTGGTCCCCGTCCACACGATGGGCGTCGCCGACGGCAGCGTGATCGTCGACACGAACGGCGCCGGACAGGTCGGCGGCGTCGCGTCGAAGGGCACCATCTCTTCACCGGCGACGTCTCCCGCCTCCGCGCGGTCCTCCGCCTCCGGGGCATCCGGCACGTCCGCGACGTCGAAGCTGGCGCCGTCGTCCTCCATCGCGTCGAGTGCGGGCGGCAGGTCGACGGCGACCTCGATGTCCATCGCATCGGGAGCCGGCGCGGCGTCGCTGTCGGGCGCGGCGGAGTCGAACACGGACGAAGGCGGATCAGCGCATCCGACGCCCAGCGCGAGCAGGCAGGAGAGTACCGGAATCAGGCGACGCGGCATCGGAGCGCTCCGAGGGGGTGAAGGGCGCCGATGACAGCGCAGAGTCTCGCGGAGGGCAACACCGCCCTGCGCGAGCTCTCGCTACGGGTTGCTGCGCACGCCGCCGAACATCGGCGGGTCGATGATGAACAGCTCGACGCGCCGGTTGCGACCCCGGGCCTCATCGGTGCCCGCCGAGTCGATCGGACGCGACTCGCCATAGAACCCGTAGGTGACGCGGTCGGCGGGGACGCCACGGGAGACGAGCATCGCCCCCACGCGACGGACGCGCCGCTGCGAGAGCTGGAGGTTGGCGTCGGCCTCGCCGACATCGTCGGTGTGCCCGTCGAGCCGAATCCGCCGGATCCACGAGTACTGCGGGCTACCGAGGAGCTGCGCGATCTGGTCGATGACCGCCATCGAGTCCCCGAGCACGGCGTCGTCGCCCGCCCCGAAGGTGATCGCGAAGCCGTTTCGAATGCGAATCTGGTTGCCCACCACCTCGATCGCCGCGGTGGACTCCGCGCAGCCGTCGTCGTCGGCGAGCCCGTTGCGGGTCTCGGGCTCCTCGGGGCATCGATCGCGCGAGTCGAGGATGCCGTCGCCGTCGCGGTCGCGCATGGCCTCCGCGAAGGCCGCGCGCTCGCCCTGCCCCTGCTGCCGGGCGGACGCGAGCCGAGCCACCTGCTCGGCGCATGCACCCGGGTTCTGCTGCAAGAGACCCATCGCCTCGTCGGCGTGCTGGTCGGCGGCCGCGGCGGTGGGCGCCTGCGTCAGTCGACCGATGCGGGCCAGCGTGTCGAAGGTGAAGTACGCCCGCATGAGGTGCGTGCGGCGCGTGAGCCAGTTCTGCGCGCGGGTGTCGAGCGTCGGGAGGTAGTCCGCCGACGAGCTCTGGAGCTGCCCGAGGTAGCGCTGGGCGGGGCCGGCGCGGCGGTTCCAGATGGCGAGCTGCGTGAGGTAGAAGCGGGCGTTGGGCGCGTGCTCGCTCTGCCCGTGCTGGTCGACCACGGTGGTGAGCTCGCGCTCGGCGTTGGCCGCGGCGCCCGTCCACGCGTTGGCCACGCCGATCCACACGCGCCCGCGCGGCGCGTCGGCCTCGGCGAGCTGGTAGAAGGTCTGCGTCGCGCTGTCGAAATCGCACGAGAAGAGCTGCGCCAGCCCGCGGTACTCGAGCGCCCGCGCGGTGTGGGCGCCACCCGCCGGCACCTCGCCCGCCGACTGGATGGCGCGCGCGTAGTCGCCGAGTTCGAAGGCGATCTGGGCGAGCCCGGCCCGCGCCTCGGCGCCGGTCGCATCCGTCGGCGGGAGCGCCTCGACGAGGCCTTCGAGATTCTGCCGGGCCGTCTCCCACTCCTGCCGCGCCAGCGCCTCGCGGGCCCGCACGAGCTGCTCCTGGTAGAAGGCCGCGTTGGCCTGCGCGACGGCCGTCGGATCGACGGGACGCGCCTGCGGAGTGCACGAGCCGAGCGAGCGCGCAGAGAGCGCCACGACCACGAGCGCCGCGGCCTGCGCGGAGAGCCTCTGGTTCACGGCGTCCCTGCCTGCTGCACGTTCTGGGTCTCGTTGGTGACGGCGCCTTGCTGACGGAGGGCCTCCTGATCGCGGGCCTGGCGCTGCGCGTCCTGGAGCTGCGCGCCCCACTCATCCTCGCCCGGGCGAATCGCGATGGCGCGAGTGAAGTCGGCGACCGCGAGGGTATGGCGACCGGCGTACATCCGCACCAGACCCCGGTTGAAGAAGGCCTCCCCGATGCGCTCGGCCTCGGTGGGAGGCACGGCCACGGCGGGCGATTGAAACTGCCCGATCACCTCGGTGAAGAGCGGCTCGGCGCGCTCGAGCCCGCCGCTCCGAACGAGTTCGAAGCCCTGCTGGCAGCGGTTGTCGCCGTTGCAGTCTTCAAACTCCACGGTCACGTCCTCCTGCCAGGGGAGAATCACGTGGGCGAAGCGCTCGACGTTGACGTTGCGGGCGCGCTGGACGAGCTGATTGCCATCGATGAAGGCGGGCGTGCGGTTCTCATAGTTGCTCACGACGCCCGTCGTGGTCACGCTCTGGGTCATCTCGAACATCTGGTCGAAGATCACCTGGTTCGACTGCCCGTTGGTCAGGGTGAACTGGATCCGCGAGATGCCCGTCCCGACGCGCTGGAGGTCGGTGCAGCGGTAGGTGTCGGTCCGGTACTGCGTGACGCCGTTCCGCGTCCCGTTGGGCACCTGGCGCGAGCAGGTGCGGTCGTTGCGGTTCATCTGCTCGGCGTAGTCGTGCGAGAGCACCGACCCGGTGATCACGACCCCGCCGCCCTGCCCCACCAGCCGAATCGAGCGGTTGAGGCTCTGGGAGATGCGCGCCTGGAGCTCCGCGACGATCTCAGCCGCCGCCGGCAGGTAGGCCGGGTTGGTGGTGGTGACGGCGGCGACGGTCATGGTGTTGCCCACCTCCGCCGCGTTGAGCATCGCGGGGCGCGTCACGCGAAACGTGGCGGTGCGGCTGGCGCAGCCAAAGGAGGCGAGGGCGAGGGTGAAGGCGAGGAGGCGCGGCGGGGGAGTCTTCAAGGGGATGCTCGCTTTCGTGACGGCGATCGAGGCGCGACCCGCGCCCCACTGCCGAAGAGGGTCGTGGTGACCGGTATACGCCGCCGTGCCGCAGCGTCTTCACACCGGACATGGGGAGCCGTCAAGGAGCTCCGCTTCTGCTTGACCGGGCTCAAGCCCCGCAGGGCTTCCGCCGTTCTTCCCCAGGGAAGGAGTCGAAGGCAAGGATGACGAAGCTTCGTGGAATTCTGTTCGTGGCCGCCCTCCTCGCGCTCGGAGGGTGCGCCGACGACGCGGGGATCACCTCGGGGGCGGTGGTCACGGGGGTCTCCACCCGCTGGGCGCTCCAGTCGGTGGACGGCCGCGGCCTCCCCGCCAGCCAGCAGGTGAGCGTCGAAGCTGCGGCCGAAGTGCTCGCCGCCCGCCTCACCATCGAGCCCGACGGCACCTGGGTGTACCGCTACGACCATCGGGCCTTCTCGCAGGGCCAGGAGTTCGTCACCTCGTCGGGGGCGACGGGCATCTACGAGACGATGTCGGGCGAGTCGGTGACCCTCCGCATGCTCGACGCAGAGACCCAGGAGACCTTCATCGCCACCTACGCCAACGGGCAGTTCGAAGTGGCGATGCGCGGTCAGACGCTCCGCTTCGGTCGCGCCCCGTAGCGCTCCGGTCAGTGCCCCTCGGTGGCGACGACGGCCACCATCCCCTGCACCCGCCCCACCCCACGCCGCGCATCGAGCGCCGCCTGCAGCCCGAACACCCCGCACGCCACCGCCGCGACGCCCCACGAGGTCGCCGTCGGCAGGCTCACCCCGGCCCCGACAGCACCCGCCACTGTTGCCAGGAGCGCGGCCCCGCCGACGAGCAGCGGCTCCACCTGCGGCCTCTCACCGTGCAGGCGCCGCACGAGCGTACGAACGCCCACGAAGGTGTTCATCGCGACGCCGACCACAACGGCGGCGGAGGTGGTGAGCGCGCCTGTCGCTGCCGCGGCCGCCACCGCGACGTCGAAGGCGAGGAGCGGCGCGATGGCCGAGAGCGCGCCGGGCTCGACGCGGGACACCCGCCACACGCTTCGCACGATGCCCACCGCGACCTGCGCGAAGGCCCAGACGCAGAAGGCGAGGCGCGCGGTCACGCCCCCGTAGGTGAGGCGCGCGGAGAAGTCGTTGCCGAACCACGCCGACGCGAAGAGCACGCCGGTGAGCACCACCGCAGACTCGATCTGGTTGAGCAGGCCGAGCCGGAAGGTGCCCGTGACCGCCTGCTCCCAGTACGTGACCGAGACCGCCGTCGGGACGATCAACGTGAGGGCCACCCACCATCCGGGCGTCACCCCGAGGGCCAGGCACGTGAGGACGCCGATGTAGATGACGTTGAGCACGTCGAGGCCGTGGTCGAGAAACTCCCCGAGCGGCGAGCACTGGTCGGTGCGCCGCGCGTGGCCGCCGTCGGCGTTGTCGCACCACACTTGAAACTGCATCAGCGCCGCCGCCGCCACGAAGGGCCAGCCCCGCGCGGCGCCCGTCCCCAGGAGGAGCGCGACGGCGGCGAGGTTGGCCACGTGGCCCGCGTGGGTGATGGCGTTGGGGCTGACGCGCGCCGGGATGTAGGGGAGCACGGGCTCGATGAGCGCCCGCTTGTAGAAGGGCAGCAGGATCGACCGGTCTTCCACGCGGTACTCGAGCGTCCCGGTTGGCATCGGAGGGAGGATGCCAAGGGAGGCGCGACGACGGCAAACGATTAACGACGACCGCGCAGGGCGTTCACCTTGTCGAGCACCGACATCACCTTGTCGGCGTGCTGGTTGATGAAGCGCGTCACGGCGGAGTCGTCGGCGCGCATCGGGTCGGTGTCCGTCCCAGGCGGCCCGTACATCGCCTCCATCACCTTCCCCACCGACCCCTTCACCATGAACGGGAACGGGATCCGCGCCATCATCCCGTACATCGCCGCGTTGCCGCTCGATCGCAGCGTCGGGTGCGCGCGCACGTGTTCGACGCTGGCGCGGAGGTCGGCGAGGTACTCGTCGGCGTAGGCGAGGTGCTGCGAGGTCACGGTGAGGTGGATGGTCGGCGGGCGGTGCTGCCGGTCGACGTGCCAGCCCCGCTCGATCATCTGGTCGGCGACGGCGTAGAGATCGACGCGCGGATCGGTGCTCTCCCACGCGAAGATCGTCCCCACGGGCGTCCCCTTCACCGCGAGGCCCTCGATGGCCCGCACGCCCTCGGTGAGCTTCTTCGTCGCCTCCATCCCGAGGCGGGCGTGGTGCAGGTAGCCCTCCTCCCCGAGGCTCATCAGGGCCGCCCACGCCGCCGCGATCGTCCCGCCGGGCCGCGTCCCGAGCGCCGACGGCGACGCGTAGATCCCACCGGGAAACTCCGTCGCCACGAAGAACTGGTGACGCAGGTAGCTCATGTCGCGGTAGACGATCGTCGACGCCCCCTTCGCGGCGAGCCCGTACTTGTGCAGGTCGGCGGACATCGACGTGACGCCCCGCACGCGGAAATCGAAGGGCCGCACCGGGTACCCGAGCCGCTCGACCCAGGGGAGCATGAAGCCGCCGATGCACGCATCCACGTGGAAGGGAATGCCCTCCCGCTCTGCGACCGCGCCGACGTCTTCGATCGGGTCGAGGACGCCGTGGGGGTACTGCGGCGCGGACGAGAGGAGCAGGATGGTGTTGCGGTTGATGCGGCGCCGCAGGTCGGCGACGTCCACGGTGCCGTCGGCGTGGACGCGCGCGCGGCGGAGCTTGACGCCGAAATAGTGCGCGGCCTTGTCGATGGCCGGGTGGATGGTGTCGGGCGCGACCATCTCGGGGAAGAGCACCCACGGGCGCTTCGCGCGCGCCCGCTCGCGGTACGTCTTCACCGCCATGAGGAGCGACTCGGTGCCCCCGGAGGTCATCGTGCCCACCGCCTCGGGGGGCGCGTGGAGCATCGACGCCGTCATCTGGACGACCTCCGACTCCATGCGCTTGAGGCTCTTGAAGGCCATGGGGTTGAGCGCGTTCTCCATGAAGAAGCGCTCGTGGGCGGCCATGAGGGTGCGCTCGTGCTCCTCGCCGGCCCAGTAGACGAGCGAGAAGCAGCGGCCGTCCTGCCAGCGCGCGTCGCCCGCGCGGTAGCCGTCCATCGTGGCGAGGAGCTCTTCACGGGCGCGGCCCGCGGCGGGGATGCGGAGGCGGTCGGTCATGGCGGCGGCGTCATCGCACAAGGGGCCGTCGGCTGTCACGCGGCCGGTGGCGGTCGGCGCCGCCCGCGTGTAGAGTCCGCGCCGCCTGCGGGACGGAGACAGACCCAACGTGAAAAGCAAGGTCCTCATCGGAGTCATCGGCGCGGTGTTCGTGGTGTGCGCGGGCGTGTTCGCCTTCGCCGCGTGGAAGATCATGAAGCGCCCGCGCGCCGGGGGCGGCCTCGCGGGCCGTGTCTCCCGCGACGCCATCATCATCGGCTCGCTCGACCTCCGGCAGGTGCGGTCGTGGCAGCCGGCCCTCGACGCCCGCGACGCCCTCACCCGCCCGGCGCAGAGCGCATCGGCGATGCAGCGCGAAGCAGCGGAGAAATACGCGGATTTCGTCCGCAACTGCGGCATCGACCCGTGGCAGAAGCTCGACACCATGAGCGTCGCGGTCGAGCGCTCCGCCGTCGCGGGCACCGACAACTCCGCGGTGGTCGGCTTCGCGGACGGCACCTTCACGCAGGTCGACGCCGACCGCTGCATCCGCTGGATCGCCACCCAGTCCAACCGCACCATCGCCCCGACGACCGTCGGTGGTCACACGGTGCTCACGCCCGTCCGCCCGGGTCAGCAGCCCGAGGGTCGCGAGGCGCAGTACACGCTCCTCGGCAACAGCGTGATGGCCACCGAGCCGCGCTACACGCAGCGGGCGCTCGCCGTCCTCGACGGGAGCTCCCCCTCGCTCGCCGCCGACGCGCCGCTCAACCAGATGATGCGCCGCCTCGGGCCGACGGTGTTCCTCGGCGGCGCCGCGGACGTCGCCGAACTCCGGGCGCGCCAGGCTCGCACCGCCGACGAGGTGATCGACACCCTCGTGCGGCAGAACCCCACGGCCCCCGACCTCGCGCTGCTCCGCCAGGCCCGCATGGGGGGCTTCGGCCTCGCGGTGGTCGCCAACAACCTCTCCGTCGCCGTCCGCGTCGAGGTGCCCACGGCCGCCAACGCGCAGTCCCTCACGGGCGCGTGCACCACGGTGGTCAACGCGCGCCGCACGGAGGCCCTCCAGGCGCTGCGTCAGGCGAAGCAGGCCCAGGGGATGATGCGCCTCACCGTCGGTGCCGTCGCGGGCATGGCCGAGCGCTTCGCCGCCCTCGACCGCGGCTTCGACGCCGGCGAGCAGGTGCTCAACCAGCTCGCGTGCCGCACCGAGGGGAGCGACGCCGTCCTCGCGGTCACCGTCACGCAGACGCAGATCACGTCGCTCCAGAGCGCGATCCGCGCGTTCCGCGAAGTGATGGCCGAGGCGAGCCGCCTGAACCCGCTCGGCGGGATGTTCGGCGGCGGGCGGCAGGGCGGCCCCTCGCTCGGCGGCCCGGGCGGCCTCGAGCTCCCCGTCCCCCCGGCGCTGTGAGAAATCTCGCGGGCAACGGGTAACTTCGTGGGCGCAACAGCCGTCAACACCACTCAAGGTCCAGCTCGTGGGTGAAGGTGATTCCGAAGCCCTCGACGGGGTCGCGCTCGAAGCGCTCATGGAGCGCTACTGCAACGGCGACCGCAAGGCCTTCGAAGAGCTCTTCTCGCGCCTCGCCCCGAAGGTGAACGTGCTTCTGCTCCGCCTCTCCCGCAACCGCGAGCTCGCCGAGGAGCTCACCCAGGTGACCTTCCTCAAGGTGCACCGCGCGCGAGAGACGTACGTGCCCGGCTCGAAGGTGTTCTCCTGGGTGATGGCGATCGCGCGCAACGTGTACATCGACGCGTACCGGAAGAACCGCGTCAAGCGCCGCCACGAGACCCTCACCGACGAGGGCGTCCTCCCCGAGCCCGCGCGCGTCTCGTACACCGAGGGGGCCTCCCTCGGCTCGCTCTCCGACGAAGAGCAGAAGCTCATTCAAGACACCATCGACAACCTCCCGCCGACCCAGCGCGAGGCGCTGATCATGCTCAAGGTCGAGGGGATGTCGCTGAAGCAGGTCGCGGAGGTCACCGGCGCGAGCGTCGCGGCGGTGAAGGTCCGCGCCTTCCGAGCCTATGAAGCCCTCCGCGGCGCCCTCGGGGTCGCGGGACGAAATCCACCCCAGCCGTCGTCCAAACCCACGACGAGGTAGCGAGCGAACCCGTGAGTGACTGTGACGCCATCGCCCTGACCCTCCTCGAGGGCGCCCCCTCCCCGGCCGACCGGTTCTCCTCCCACCTCCGTGACTGCACGTCCTGCCAGCGCCTCGCGCGCGCCGACCGCTCCCTCGGGTCGGAAGCGCCCGAGGCGATCCCCCTCGGCGACGCCCTCCGCGCCGCCCTCGACCGCGACCTCCATCCCGTCCGCTATCGCTCCGCCTGGGAGCGGGCCGCCCTTCCGGTCGGTGCCATCGCCGCGGTGATGGTCTCGGGGATGACGCTCCTGGGGAGACCGCCTTCCGCGGATCCGGCGGCGGCCGTCGCTTCGGGCGCGATGCTGGCGATGGCGATCGGTGGGGTGGCGCTGAGTTTGTGGCGGGCAGAGTCGGGGTTGGGGGTTCCGGTGTTGTGGCGGCGGGTGTGGCTCGGGGGGGCCGCTGGGGTCTTCGCGCTGTCGCTCCTCTCGCGCATGTCGCCGCACGGCGGACCCGCAGCGCGCGGCCCGACGCTCGCGCACATGGGCACATCGGCGGTCAACGCCGTCGCCGACCCGCACCATCAAGCCCTCGGCCCGCTGGCCAACCTCGGGGCCTGCGCCAGCACGGCGTCAGTGTTCGCGGGCGTGGTCGCGCTCGCGGCAATGTGGGCGGCCCGTCGGACGGTGCCCGTGTCGGCGGGGAGCATGGGGTCGGTGGTGGGCGCGTCGGCCGGGCTCGCGGCGCTGGCGGCCATCGGCCCCTCATGCGCGGCGGGCGTCACCCACACCCTCGCGGCGCACGGCCTCCCCGCGGTGATGGTGACGGTGATCTGCCTCTTCCTCGGGCGCCGCGCGCTCGCCCCGTAGCGGGCTCAATCCTTCGGGCCGAAGACCCCGATCGCGACCACACCCGCCGCCGCCACCAGCAACGCCGCGAGCACGGGCGTCAGCTCTGCCCCCAACATGAAGGTCACCGTCGACAGCAGCGTGGGGAGCTGCACGACGGACGCGCCGAGGTACAGCGCCCCCTGCATCGCTTCCTCGAGGTTGGCGGGGTCGCGCGAGCGCGCCTCCGCCCGCGTGCTCATGCGCCGATGGATCGCGCGGTGGGCTGGGACGACGACCAACGCGGCCACGCAGGTGGCGGCGAGCAGCCCCCACGCGACGGGCGTGAGGGTGGGGCGGAGGAAGCGCCGGAAGTCGTTCATCTCCGCGGTGAACAGGGCCTTTCGAAGCGCGGTCTCAGCAACGAGCGACGCCGGCGACGAGAGGGCGAGCATGGCGACGACGGCGCCGCGGCGGAGGGGGATGGGCATCGCGTGCGAGCTGCAGGTGTACGCGGGCTCGACCCGCGATCGCAACTGGACGCACGACGCGCGTGGGGAAGCGCGCCGTGGGTGAAGCTGAGGGTTGCCGCGCGGAGGGCATCGTGGCAGCTTCGCGATCACGTACACCATGGGAAAGCGCCTCCTCCTCGGACTGCTCAAGGGCATCGTGATCGGCGGAGCGTTTGGGGCGCTCCTCCACTTCGGCCTGGGGCAGCACCAGCTCGCGGGGTGGGCCAACTGGCTGCTCTACCCGCTCGTCGGAGCCGTCTCGGGCGCGCTCGCTGGAAGGGCTCCCTGGAAGCCTGGCGCCTGGATCGCAGGGATTCTCAAGGGCGTCTTCGGCCTCGCGGTCGGGGCGGGGCTCTTCGCGTTGGGACACAAGTTTCTCCCCGACCTGGCGCTGGTCGACGGCGTGAAGGTGAACCTTGCGGAGCAGCCCCTCTTCTTCGCGCCGATGCTGGCGACGATCTACGCGACGCTCGTCGAGCTCGATGACGGCGGCGACCAGCCCGAGGAGGAGCCCGCGTCGGGGGTCCGCGTGGGCAAGCTGTCGGTCGATGACATCGACGTGGGTGAAGACGAAGAAGCCCCCGCCGCGAAGCCCGCCGCGAAGTCGAAGAAGAACTGATCGCCCCCGAATCCCCGTGCTACGTTGCCCGCGAGAGGCGGCGCCACGTGGGCGTGGACGCATCAACTAGCTCAGTCTGGTAGAGCGATCGACTCGTACTCGGTAAGGCGAAGGTTCAACTCCTTCGTTGATACAAGCAGTCTCCGTCGGGCTCCGCCTCTCATCACCCAACGCTCAGGGCAAGCGTCGGCCCGGCACAAACCACCGGGCGATGCGCGTGAGCATCAGCCGCGTGTGCATCCAGCTGATGAGCGCGTTGTCGCGCACCATGCGGAAGTGCGACACGCCCCCCTCCGCGCGCGGGATGTAGCGCACCCGCGTCGGCACATGAACCACCGGCACGCCGAGCCACACCATCCGGACGGCGATCTCAGGGTCGAAATCCATCGCGTCGCCGCGCGTCGCCGAGGCGATGGCCGCGTCGAGCGGATACACGCGGAAGCCGCACATCGGGTCGCCGATTATTGGGCCCCCGGCCTCGACGGCCGTCCAGAAGCGCGTGATCTCGCGCCCGTAGCGCCGCGCCTTCGGGGCGCTGGCGTCGAAGATGGGCTGACCGAGCACCAGCGCGTCGGGTTGAGCGCGCGCCGCGTCGAGCAGGCGCGGGATGTCGTCGATCGCGTGCTGCCCGTCGGCGTCCACCTGGAGCGCGTGGGAGTAGCCCACCCCCCGCGCCTCGCGAAAGCCGTCCTTCACCGCCGCCCCTTTGCCCCCGTTGCGCGGCCGGTGATGCACCCGCGCGAGTCCCTCTGCCGCGAGCGCTTCACACACCGCACGGGCCTCCGGGCCGCTCCCATCGTCGACCACCACCACGTCGGCGAGGTGCTCCCGCACGCGCAGCACCACGTCGCGCAGCGTCGCCGGGTTGTTGTACGTCGGCACGAGCACGCAGGGTCGAAACGCCATCACCGCCGCACCTCCCCGAACGCGATCGTCCCGCTGCTGGCGATGTCCCCCTCGCGCTCGATGCGAAAGCCGACGACGCGCGTGTCCACCCGCCGATCCAGGTGCACGACGAGCTCGCTCCCCGGCCCGATCGTGCGGCGAAACTTCAACCGCATCATCCGCTGCGGCGCGCCGAGGTCGCTCCACACCGTGCGGCAGAGCGGCACCACCAGCGCATCGAGCTGGGCGACCGCGGGGAGCACCGGGTGCCCTTCGAAGTGCCCTTCGAAGTAGGGCAACCCCGTCGGAACGCGCACCGCCACAGACGCTTCGAGCCCCTCCACCCGCGGCGCGCCCACTTCGAAGCCCACGCTCACGCGACCCTCCGTGGCGGTAGCAGGCGCGCCATCACCCGGTCGGGCAGCGCGCTGCCATAGCGTCGAAAGCGGTTGGACCGGAGCACGTACTCCACCGTGAACATCGCCCCGACCGCAACGTAGGAGAGGACCCCCGTGTACAGCGCCCACCACGAGGTCGGAGCCGCCAGCGCGAGCGCCGCCGCGGTCGCTGCATTGGCCGCGAAGAACACGCACCAGGCGACCGTGACCCCACGACACCAAGCCCGCTCGTCCTCAGAAAGGTCGGCCACCTGCATGCGCGCAAAGCGTTCGACGAGCGGGGTTTCGCCCCGGAGCGAGGCGCCGAAGTGGGCCAGCAGCGAGAGGTTGACGAGGGTCGGGAGCGCGAGCAAAAAGCGCCCGTCGCGCCACACCGCCGACGCGAGGGCGAGCGCGCCCAGGGTCGCCGGCACGCGCAGCGCGTGAAGGACATCCTCCCGACGGGCGGCGCGCAGCGAGAGGGCCGCCCGCGGCACCACCAGCGCCGCCACGGCGAGGCCCGCCGCACGGGGACCGAGACGGGTCAGCGCGAGGTACACGCCCGCGGGGTATGCCACCGTGAAGAGGGCGCCCATGACGGCCCATGCGGGAGAAGGTCGGTCGCCGGCAGGGGGCGGTGCATCAGGGGTCGCGGTGCGCACGGCGCTTCGTCAGCGGGCGCCTAGATCGCACGGGGCGGGAGGGCGGTCAAGGCGAGCGGGTGTTCTGTCGCTCGCGCGATTGTGTCCGAGCGGCGCTTGACGGGTTTGGTGAAACCTCTAGTGTCGCGCCGCAACGCAACAACGGGAGCGGCGCGTTGACGCCGCACATTCTCCCCGGAGGTCATCGATGTCATCACGTCTCATGCGCTTTCTTCTTCTGACGGCCACGCTCGCGAGCCCGCTCGCCTGTACCGCGCGCGGCGGCGGCGGTGGAGGCGACCCGATCGACACGGACGCCGGCGACGACACGCCGGTCGGGGACGACCAGCCCGTCGTCACGCCCGACCAGCCCACCACCTGCGCCGCGCCGCGCATGATGTGCTCCGGCGCCTGCGTCGACACGCGCAGTGACGCGAACAACTGCGGCTCCTGCGGCAACCGCTGCGACTCCGGCACCTGCACCGCGGGGACGTGCATGGCAATCATGCCGGGCTGCACGGCCCCGCGCATGCTGTGCTCGGGCTCGTGCACCGACCCCCGCTCCGACGCCACCAACTGCGGCGGCTGTGGCAACCGCTGCGCCGCAGGGCAGACGTGCTCCAACGGCGCGTGCACGGGCGGCACCACCTGCGCGTCGCCGCGGGTGATGTGCGGCGCCACCTGCACCGACCTCAACACCGACACCTCCAACTGCGGCGTGTGCGGGCTCCGCTGCGCCTCGGGCCAGTCGTGCTCGGCGGGCAACTGCACGGGCGGGATGATGACCTGCACCGCCCCGCAGCAGCTCTGTGGCGGCTTCTGCACCGACGTGAGCTTCGACCTCAACCACTGCGGCCGCTGCAACAACCCCTGCCCCTCGGGCCAGGCCTGCGTCGCGGGCCGCTGCGGCGGCGGCACCACCTGCACCCCGCCGCGCGTGATGTGCTCGGGCGTCTGCGTCGATCCCACCACGGACATCACCAACTGCGGCGGCTGCGGCATCCGCTGCCCGTCGGGCCAGTCCTGCACGGCCGGTCGCTGCGGCGGCGGCACCACCGCGGGCACCGCGGGCAGCGCCTGCACCCGCAACAGCGACTGCCCCGACGGCGCGTGCATCCCGCTGGGCTCGGGCTGGCCGGGCGGCTACTGCGTGTTCGCCTGCCCCAAGGGCGCGACCGACGGCGACCCCTGCAACGGCAACGGCCTCTGCCTCAACATCGGCGCCGCGCAGCTCATCTGCTACCGCGAGTGCACGCCCGGCGGCGCGGGTGACTGCCGCACCGGGTACGTCTGCCAGTCCGTGTCCGCCGACAACTCGGTGGGCCGCTGCATCCCCGACTGCCGCACCAACCCGACGGCCGTGTGCGGCGCCTACCGCTGCCAGTCGACCGACGGCCAGTGCGGCCCGGTGCCGTGCACGACGACGAGCTGCTCCACGGGCAGCACGTGCGTCTCCTCCACGATGCGCTGCGAGTGCGGCTCCACCACGAGCTGCGGCACCGGCCGCCGCTGCTTCCCCCGCAGCGGCACGACGGCGCCCTTCTGCGGCTGCACGTCCAACTCGGCCTGCGCGGCCGATCAGACCTGCGACACCCTCACCGGCCGCTGCATGTAGCGCCTCCCGCTGCCCCGCCGCGTCACACCGTGATGCGGCGGTGGTAGGTCCACCACTCCACCAACAAGATCAGCAGGGCCCCGGCGAGCAGGTACACCCACAGCTCGCGCCGCACCCCCACGCGCCCGCGCTGCGGCGGCGTCGCGCGCGCCCCGCTCACGGTCAGCGTCCGCTGCGGCGCGCACTCGGACTCGCGCGGGTCGCTGAGGTTCGCCGCAATGAGGCGGCGCTCGTCGCCCGCGCGGAAGCGATGGAGCCCCGCCTCGGTGCCGAAGTACACCGCGCGGCCCTCGTACACGGGAGCGCTCACGCGGCGGCCCGACGGGGTCTCGATCTCCGCGCGGTCGACGCCCGCGGGGACAGGGATGCGCCAGGTGGTTCCCGTGCGAAACGAGGAGAGGTACGCCGGGTCTTCGCCCGCGAACCAGTCGATGGCGTTGATCACGAACAGCGGCCACGAGACCAGCAGCGGGAAGTCGCTCTCACGCACGTCGAAGGCGAGGAGCGCGAAGCGGTCGCCGTGGCGCTCCCCGGCGATCATCATGGGCCCCGCCGAGCCCGACGCCACCACGCGGTCGCGGGCCTCCAGGCGGTACCGCACCACGCGACCGATGTGGGCCTCCTCCAGGTCGGTCATGAAGCGCGTGAGCGGGTGGCGCCGCTCGAACGCGCTGAACCCCAGCGGCGCACCCGGCTGCGCGAGCGCGTAGCCCGGCTCGTGCGGTACGGGCGAGTCCGCGCCCTCAGGCCGCAGCCACAGCGACGCGACGCCGGGCGGGACGGGCGCGGTGACCCGGTCGAAGATGGCGACGTCGAAGCGCTCGCTTCGAAGGCGCGCGGCGGCCTCGGCGGGGCGAACGTCGACCACGTCGAGGTACTCGTCGAGGAGGAGCGCGGCTTCGAGGTAACGGTTGCCGTCGGTGACCGACAAGATGCGCGAGCGGCGGCGCTCGGGGAGCGTGCCGAAGGCGTGATCGTCGGCGGGGAGGTCGTCGTGCGAGCCGTCGTCGAAGGCGATGCGCGCCTCGATCGACTCGTTGGCCCCCGAGAGGTCGGGGAGCACGCGCAGCGTCGTCGCGCCCGGCGCGAGGGTGACGTGCGTGACGTCGATGGGCGCCCCGTCCGCGAGGAGCGTGAGCTCGACGCGCTCGGGGCGGTCGCTCCAGCTCCGCACCTCCAGCATCGCCTCGTAGCGCGACTTGTCGAGGGGGTAGCGCCGCACCGCGAAGGCCGTCACCCCCACGTTGCGACCGCGCCGACCGACGGGCACATAGCGCAGCACCGCCTCGCCCAGCCGAACCTCCCCAGCCGCGTCGCGCGGCGGAGCGTAGGCGCCGTCGCCCACCACGATCACCTCGGCGGCGCGCTGCCCCCGCGTGACGTCCGTCGCGAACCGGAGCGCCTGCGCGAAGTCGGCCCCCGTGTCGCGCGGCGCGTACTCGCGGAGGGCCCCTTCGAGCTCGGCGAGGTCGTCGGTCATCGGGCAGAGCGCGGTGACCTGCGCGTCCATCTGGGCGATGAGCATCCGGTCTTCGGGGCCCATCTCGCGCACCATACGACGGACGGCCTCGCGGGCCTCGCGGGCGCGACCACCCGGCACGTCCGTGGCCTTCATGCTGGCGCTCCCGTCGAGCAGAACCACCAGCGTGCGACCGCGCGCCGAAGCCCCGCGGAGCCGCGGATCGCCGAGCGCCCCCACCATCAGCGCCAGCAGCAGAAGCTGGATGAGCAGCGAGAGGAGGCGCTTGAGGCGTTCGAAGAGGCTCGACGAGGGGCGCGTGTCGAGGACGCGCTCCCACAGCTTCGTGAAGGGGACGGGGACGCGCCGTCGCCGCAGCTTCAGGAGGTACAGCGCCACCATCGCCGCGCCGACGGCCGCGAACACCGCGGTGAGCGTCGTGAGCGGGAGGCCGAGGAGGTCCATCACTGCACCATCCCGACGCGGCGCAGGAGCGTGAGCACCTGGTCTTCGAAGGCCCCCGTCACATCGGCGGCGACGTAGGGGACCTGCCGGGCCTTGCAGAACCCTTCGATCTCGGCCCGCCACGCGGCGTGGGCCTCGCGGTAGCGCGCGATGAGCTCGGGCGTGAGCGTCACGTCGCGCGCGTCGCCCGACTCGACGTCCACCAGGGTGACGTCGCCGCGCGGCCCCGGGTCGGCCTCACGCGCGTCGGTCACGTGGATCACCATGGGCTCGAACTTCTGGTAGCGAATCGCGTTGATGCCGCGTTCGAAGCCCGCGGGGTCGTAGAGGTCGGAGACGATGACGGCGACGCCGCGGCGCTTGTTCTCCGCGGCAAACGAGCGGGCGGCGTCGGCGAGGGCCGTGTGCCCCGCGGGGCGCACCGCGCGGAGGAAGTCGAACACCTTGAAGATGCGGTTCTTGCCGCGCGCGGGGGGCATGCGGCGGGAGACGTCGGTGCTCCACGCGACCATCGCGACGCGGTCGAGGTTGGCGAGGCCCACGTAGGCCATCGCGGCGGCGAGCTTGCGCCCGTGGTCAAACTTCGAGGGCCGCCCGTGGGCCATCGACCCCGAGCAGTCGAGGAGCACGTAGATCGCGAGGTCTTCTTCCTCTTCGAAGAGCTTGATGAGCGCGCGGCCGGTGCGGGCGTAGACGTTCCAGTCGAGGGAGCGGAGGTCGTCGCCGCGGGTGTACTCGCGGTGGTCGGCGAACTCCAGGCCCGAGCCCGACTTCTTGGTCCGCCGCTCGGCGCGCAACCGCCCCGCGAACACGCGCCGCGACGCCACGGCGAGCCAGTCGAGGCGCCGCTGAAACTCCTCGTCGAAGAGGTCCCCGCCGTCGTCGCGGGCGCGCTCCCGCGGGCGCCGCAGGAAGTCGAAGAGTCCCATCGCCGCTACGCGCCCGTCGGCTTGATCGACCCGAGGACCTCCTCGATCACCGCGTCGGTGCGCACCCCCTCGGCCTCTCCTTCGAAGTTGAGGATCATCCGGTGGCGCATCGCGGGGAGCGCGCTGGCCTTCACGTCGTCGACGCTCGCCGCGTAGCGCCCGTCCATCAGCGCGCGGATCTTGGCCGCCAGCAACACGGCCTGCGCGCCGCGCGGCGACGCCCCGAAGCGCACGTAGCGCTTCACCATCGCGGTCGCCCCCTCGCCGTCGGGGTGTGTCGCGAGGAGGACGCGCACCGCGAAGTCCTGCACGTGGCGGGCGACGGCCACCTCACGGGCCAGCGCCCGCAGCGCGAGGATGCGGTCGCGCGCGATCACGGGCTTGAGCTCGGCGTCGTCGGCGCCCGTCGTGCGGTCGAGGATGGTGTGAAGCTCCTCGCGCCCCGGAAACCGCACGTGCAGCTTGAAGAGGAACCGATCGAGCTGCGCCTCCGGGAGCGGATACGTCCCCTCCATCTCCAGAGGGTTCTGCGTGGCGAGGACGAAGAAGGGCTGCTCCAGCTTGTAGGTGGTCTTCGCGACCGTCACTGACTGCTCCTGCATCGCCTCGAGGAGCGCGCTCTGCGTCTTCGGCGTCGCCCGGTTGATCTCGTCGGCCAGCACGAGGTTGGCAAACACCGGCCCACGCTGGAACTCGAAGCGCCGCGCGCCGTGCTCTCCCTCCACCAGGAGCTGCGTCCCCACGATGTCCGCGGGCATCAGGTCGGGCGTGAATTGAATGCGCGAGAACTGCAGGTCGAGCACGCGCCCGAGTGTTCGCACGAGGAGCGTCTTGCCGAGCCCCGGCACCCCTTCGAGGAGGCAGTGGCCCCCCGCGAGGAGGCAGGTGAGCACGCCGTCGACGATGTCGCGCTGCCCCACGAGGGCGCGGCCCACCTCGTCGCGGACGGCCTTCATGTCGCGCTGAAAGGCCTTCACGGCCTCGACGGGGACCACGGTCTTGTCGGGTTCGGTCATCGTGTCACTGCTCGTCGCGGGGACGAATGAGTTGGAAGTAGCGGCGCACGTACGAGCGATAGCCCGCGGGCACCTCGCCCTGGTGGAGCGCCTCGCGCGCCCGGTCCCAGTACGGCGAATACACCTGGCGGTAGGGGGCGCTGGCGAAGCCGTCCGCGGCGGCCGTTCGAATCACCTGCGAGCGCGACGGACCGTTGCCCGTCTGCTGCCCGTGCACCTGCATCGTCTGCGTCGCCCGCGCGGTGTCCACGGCCGCGCCGCGCGCGTTCTCCTCGTGGCCCGTCCCCGCGCCGCCGCCCTGCGGCCCCGTCTGGCCCGGCTGCTGCCCCTGCTGCCCCGCCCCGGGCTGTCCGTTGCTCCCGCCCATCGGGATGGGCGTGGTGCCGCCCGTCCCCTGCCGCAGCACCATGGTCTGACCGCCGGGCTGGCCGTTGCTCCCCTGCTCCATCCCCATGCCCTGCGCTCCCTGCGCACCACCGCCCTGCTGCCCCTGCTGGCCCTGACGTCCGGGCTGTCCGTTGCCCTGCTGCTGGCCCTGTCCCTGCTGCCCCTGGCGTTGCTGCCCCTGCTGCCCGCTCTGCCGTCCGCCCGCCGAGCGGAAGAAGCGCGACAGCCGCGAGCGCTGCTGCTGACCGTTCTGCCCGTTCTGCTGGCGCATCTGGTCGCGCAGCTCCTGGAGGCGCTGGCGCAGCTCTTCTTGCGACTGCTGCGAGCGCTGCTCGTCCTGCATGCGGGAGAGCTCTTCGGCGCCGCGCTCCATGTCCTGCGCGGCGGCTCCCTGGTCGCGCATCATGTCCTGCGCCGCCTGGGCGATCTCGCGCTGGAGCCGCTCCACTTCGCGCCGCGTCTGCTGTTGCTGCTCGGACTCGCGCTGGAGCTGCTCCTGCTGGCGCTGTCGCTGTCGAAGCACGTCCTGCTCGCTCTGCGAGAGCTGGCGCTCGCGCTGCCGCTGGAGCATCTGCTCGACGTCGCGGCGGGCCTGCTCCACCTGGCGCTGAAGTTCCTGCCGGTCGCGCTGCTCACCGGCCTGCTGGAGGGCGCGCTGCATCTCGCGCCGCTGCTGCTCCGACATCCGCTGGTCGCCGCGCATCCGCTCGGCGAGCTGCCGCATGGCCTCCTGCGCCCGCTGCAGGTCGCCCTGCCGGAGCGCCTGCGCCACGTCGCGCGTCGCCTCGCTGTCGAGCTGCTGACCGATCTGCGCGAGCGTCTGGCGGAGCGCGTCGCGGTCTTCGCGCTGCCCGGCGTCGATGCGCTGCTGGAGGGCGGCGAGACGTCGGTAGGCGTCCTGACGCTCGAGCCGACGGGCCTCCACGTCGTCGAGGAAGCGGTTGAAGTCGCGCAGCGTGTCGCGCGCAGCGGGCGTGCGGGTGTTGCGCTCGAGCTCGCGCGACAGCTCGCGGAAGGCCGCGAGGTCGTCGTCTTCGAGCACCAGGGGGTCGGTGACGGCCGGACGCGTCGGCCGCGGCGCGTGGATCACCCGGGCGACGCGAAACTCCGCCACCGCGACGACGCCGAGGAGCGCGAGCATCCCCGCGACGGCGCGGGCTTCATCGGGCCACACCCAGCGCAGCGCGGGCTTCGGGTCGATGGTTCGGGTGCGAACGGTCTCGGCCGCGTCGGCGATGGCAGCGTCCATCCAGGGCGTCCGCTCGGGCGCCGGGAGCGCGCGAAACTGGAGGGCCGACGACAGCCGATCGTGGAGGCCATAGTGCCGATCGAGGAGCTGCGCGGCGAGGATCGCAGGGACCCGCCGAAGCGCCGCGGCCAGCGCCCCGACAAGGGGAATGGCGAACGCGAGCCCGAAGGCGACCTTGGCGCGCGACGCCGGAAGCATCCCGAGGCGCGCCGTGAGCAGCGCGAGGACGGCGAGCGCCGCACCCCAGAGGCTGAACTCCACCGCCCCCCGCAGGCCCCGGAGCACCCGCAAGCGGCGACGGGCTCGTTCGACCACCAGCGCGTCATCATCGGGGGGGAGAGGGGCAGTCATGCGGACGGTTGAACACTCAGACGTGCGGGGGCGGTCGGGCGGCTTCGGCGGAGTGTAGCGCGATCCCACGACCGGGCGACGCGGATCGCATCGGGCGCCGGATGCCCCATTGCATCGGCGCGCCGCCCTTCGTTAGTGTCGCGGGCGATGTTCGTCGACCGTTCGCCCCGTGTGGCTGCCTCGATCGCCCTCGCCGCCCTCCTGGGTGCGGCCCCCACCTTCGCACAGACCGCCCCGGCAGAGCCGCCGGCGCCTTTCGCAACGCCCGCCCCGGCCGCGCCCGCGACCCCAGCGGCGCCCCCCGTGTGGGACGCGCCTCCTCCCCCACCGCTCCCGCCGGGCGCTCGTGTTCCGCGCCCCGTGCCTCGCTACGACGAGGAGCCTGCGGGTGACACGGGACAGCGCGATTTTGTGAGCGGGCGCCGGGAGTGTCCCGACCCGCAGCGCGCGGGGCGCATCGTGGCGGAGTCGGTGGCGGGCGCGGCGGTCGCGGTGGCGTCGTTCTTCATCGGGAGGTTTGCGCAGGACGCCAGCTCGAGCGGCCAGGTGATCCTCGGGACGCTCGGCGCGATCACGATGTACCTCACGGTGACGCCGGCGGCGGTGAGCCTGGTGGGGAGCACCTTCGGCGGGCACGGGCGTTACTGGGCCTCCCTGCTCGGCGGCGTGCTCATCCCCGTCGCGGGCCATGTGGGCGGCTACGAGCTGAGCCACGACCCGGTGTGTGATGACGCGCCGACGGGGCCGCGTGCGCTGCTTCGATACCGCGATCGTCGGCTGCCTGCGGCGACGGCCGTGCGGGTGGTGCCGATGGCGGCGCCGAACCTCACCGGAGTCGGTGGGGCCACGGCGGGTGTGGCGATCACGTTCTGATCGGAGTCAGGGACAGAGCCCCGCCACCTCCGCCACCCCTCCGCCACCCCTCGCCCG
>JBILLV010000638.1:0-2883 GCA_044375895.1 Polyangiales bacterium
GCGATCGGCACCGCCGCGCACGTCGCCCGCGAGCCCTCGCAGCGCGGCACCACAGGCACGCTCGCCGCGTCCCACGGGCGGCCCGCCAGCGTCAGCGCATCGAGGGTGGCAGGCGGCGCCGGCGTCACGTCACCGTCCGGGCGCGGCCCTGGGATCGACGCCGTGAACAGCACTCCGCGCGCGCCCGTGCACCGTGGCCAGAGTCCGCCCGCGGGGGGGGCTTCGATGGTTCCGTCGGCGCAGGCGAAGCCGACGAGGTCGGTCCAGCGGCGCTCGGTGCGCCAGCGGAGGGCGTCGCGCATCCCGCCGTCGGCGTCGAGGGTGACGCGCACGGAGAGCCCCGTGGCGAAGGCGCCCATCGCCAGGCACGGAGCCACCAGCGGACCGAGCGCCTCGTCGGGGGTCGAGGGCTGCGGGCCGCCGTCGGTGACGCCGCCGTCGAGGCTCACCACCTGCGTGAGGACGAGCGGCGCCGGGCAGCGGTACCACGCGACGGTGACGGGGCGGTCGGTGACGTCGGCGGTGACGGCGCGCACGGTGACCACGCCGCCGGGGGAGCCGACGGGCGGGTCGAAGGTGGCGCCGAGCACGCGCATCCCCTGGATGACGTGGTAGTCGGGCGGGCAGTTGGTGCACGCCGTCGCGAGGGCGAAGGCCGCGAGGGTTCTACAGCTCACCGCGCACCCCCACGTTCGGGATGATGGGGAGGTAGACGCCGCTGGGGTACGACACGGCGTGATCGGCGTCCCACGTCACCTGCTCGGCGTTGATGCGGTTGTACACGTTGAGCACTTCGAAGAAGAACACCACGCGCCCCCAGTCGTGCGTCCACTGCTTCTCGACGCGCAGGTCGAGCTGGTGGAAATCGGGGACGCGGTCGAGCCACGACTCGCTCCCCGCCGCGAGCGTCGGCCCCGTGAGGCCCACCGTGAGCGAGCGCGAGAAGGCCGTGGGGCGACCGGTGACGTAGCGAAAGCGGGCGCCGAGCTCCCACCCGCGGCCGAGGCGCAGGCTCCCGACGGCGGTGAGAATGTGCGTCTGGTCGAACTCGAAGGGCCGCCACGGCGCGCCCGGTCCGTCGCGGCGTTCGGCACGCATGAGGGTGTAGGCGATCCAGCCGAAGAAGCGCTCGCCCTGACGATGGCGCAGCAGAATCTCCGCGCCGAACACCCGCCCCTGCCCGTCGTAGCGCACGCCGTCGAAGGTGTTCACCCGCTCCCCCGCGATGAGCAGATCGAGCGAGGGGAAGCCCACCACCGCGTCGCGGATCGACTTGTAGAAGCCCTCCACGGAGAGGGTGATCCACGGCGTCAACCGCTGCTCGATGCCGACCCCGACGTGAACCGCCCGCTCGGGCCGCGGCCCCTGTCCGTCGCGCGCCACCCGCTCCGCCAGGAACAAGAGCTCCGGCGCCACGCTCACCCGCTCGTCGAGGGCGGGCTGGGTGAAGTACCCGACGCCGAACTTCAGCGTCCCGCCGCGCCACGGGCTCCAGTCGGCCGTCATCCGCGGCGAGACGATGGCCGTCCCCGTCGCCCCCGACACGTCGACGCGGAGGCCGGGGCGGAGGTGGAAGGTGGGCGATGGCGCAAACTGGAGCTCCACGTACGCGCCGGGCTGCGCGAGGACGGTGTTTGTCTCGCGCGTCACGCGCAGCGATGGGGCGTCGCGCATCCCGCGCTGGCGCACGCTCACGTCGCTGGTGAAGCTGCGGTACCCGAAGAGCCCGTCGAAGCCGACGTAGAGCCGGTGGCGCGCGCCGAAGGTGTGGGTGAGCTCCGCGCGGACGTGCGTGGGGGCGCTGTCGAGGCTCACGCGGTCGCCCGTGTCGGGCTCGTTGGGGGGAGGCCGCTGGTTGATGGTGAGGCCGTTCCAGCCGGTGGAGACGGCGATGGAGAGGTCGGTGCGGGCGGAGACGCGGCGCCACCAGCTCACCTGGAGGAGGTGGTACCCGAGGCCGATGCCGTTGCTCCCGCCGTCGGGCGTCTGGATGCCCACCGAGTCGCCGCTCCCGTACACCGCGAAGCGCAAGCGGTCGCGGGACGTCGGGCGCCAGTCGGCCTGCGCCTGGTAGTCCCAGTACCCGAGAAACACCGCGTTCCCGGTGATGGCGGCGACGATGGGAGAGAGGAGGTAGCCGATCCAGCCGAAGCGCGCCGACGCGGCCACCGACACCGTGGACGACAGCGCCGACTCGGTGAACGCCCCCGCGTCGAGCACGCCGAGGTGCATCGTGGTGCGGGTTCCCTCGCGCATCGGCTGGCGGAGCCCGAGGTCGACGACGCCGCCCGTGGCCCGACCGAAGCGGGCGGAGAAGTTGCCGGGGAAGAAGTCGAGGCGGTCGAGCATCTCGGTGGCGACGGTGCTGCCGAGGCCGCCGAAGTGGTACGCCGCGGGGAGGAAGGTGCCGTCGACCAGCACGAGCGTGTCGGCCGGCGCCGATCCGCGCACCATCAGCGAGCCCGAGAGAAACGGCGCCCGCGCGATGCCCGGGAGGTTCTGGATGGCGCGGAGCGCGTCGCCGAAGGAGCCCGGGATGCGCTGCACCTCCTCGCGGGCCACCGGCACCGCCGTGAGCTCGCGGCGCGGTCGACGTCCGCGCACCGTGGCCTCGTCGCCGCCGTCGGGCGCGGGCTGCGCGCGAGCGGCCAGCGGGTACGCGAGCGCCGCGGCGAGGATCACGCGCGTCGTCGAGCGAGCCATCGGCGCGGATGGGACGCGAGCGACGGGCGTCGGTCAAGCGCGATGGCGAACGCGGCGCCCAACCAGCCCTGTCAACGTCCCAGGGTTCGCCGAGCGCTCACCCTGGGCTGGATTTGGATCGCCCGCCGAGCCGGGCTCAGCAGAAGCTCCATGGCGGAGGAAGCGTGAGCCCGGCTCGGC
>JBILLV010000637.1:0-2883 GCA_044375895.1 Polyangiales bacterium
ACTCGACGCCTCGTTCGAAAGCGCCCGAATGGCCCCCAGCGACGGACGACGGACCGTATCGCGGAAGCGATCGGCCGTTGCTTCTCGTCGCTCCGAAAGGTCGACCTCACCGGGACACCTCCACCAGGCATGTGCGCGACTGCAAGCGACCGGCGAGGCCCTATCCACGCGGCCCTACGGGTAGAATCGCTCCATGAGCGACGCGGAGCATCTGGCCTACTGGCAGTGGTACGAGGACGTCGGCGGCGGCTACCAGGAGACCTTCATCTTGTACCTCTACGCCGACCGCGCGGAGCTCGTCGCGCACGTCGACTACCGCGGGTCGCGGCCGAAGACCGTCTGGACGCTGGCCGAGGCGCGGGCCGCGGAGCGCTCGGCCTTCGAGGGGATCCGGACGGTGCGTGGGCGGAGCTTCGCGCGAGCATCGTCTGACGCGTCAGTCGTCGCGCACCGAGAGGTTCAGCTCCCTCCCCACGGCCTGGAGCGCGCGGAGGAACTCCGGGTCGTCGCCGAAGGAGCGGAGGGTGATCGACGGAGGCCTACTCTATCGCCTCGCACAGCCACCGACGCAGCTCCGCCCCAAAGGCGCTTCATCGTCATCGCCACGAGCCTGCCGCGGCGCCCCGCGACAACGTCTCACCGAGCCCCGTGCCCCGCTCGCTCGGCGCCTCCATGCACGCGCCGAGCGCTACGCCTTCGCGAGTACTACCCCCGCGGCGGCTCCGTCCATCGCGGCGTCGATCCAGCGGTCGAGCTGCGCGGCGTCGGCGCACGTATCGATGCGCGCGTTCTGGTCGGGGGTGATCGTCGCGCCCCCTCGCGTGACGACGCGTCGGAGCATGGCGCGCTTCTCCTCCAGCTTGCCTTCGAGCTTGCCTTCGAGCTTCGCCTCCGCGCGCGCCAGCGAGAGAGCGCCGCGCGCGTCCTGGCGGGCGATGCCATCGCGCTCGTAGGCCTCCCACTCCTCCTGCGTCATGGAGGCGACCCGCGCCGCGTCGAGCGCCTCGGGGAAGACGCCCTTCGCCAGCGGCGCAGGCACGCTCTTGAGCGAGGCGGCGTGGCGGAAGAAGTACGCCCACTTCTCGACCAGCGTCTTCGGCGGGCGGTCGGCGAGCTTCGGCAGCTCGAGGAAGACGTGCTGCACCTGCCCGAGCCCGAGGCGCCCCGCGTGCTGCTCCTGCATGTGCCAGCGGCTCACAAGGGGGACGTCCGGTGCATCAGGTTGGTGAGGCCAGAGAAGGAAATCGCAGATGGTGACGGCGACGACGTCGTTGAGCGCGGGGTAGTCCTCGCCCGCCTTCAACTGCGCGGTGTAGGCCTTGGCGGCGTTGTAGACGACGCGCTTCTCGAAGCCCTCGACGTTGAGCACCTGCATCTCGACGACGTAGCGCGTCCCGCGGAGGTCGCGGCACTTCACGTCCACGATCGAGAGCTTCATCCCGTCGACCTTCGGACGAGACTCCCCGCGGAGGAATTGCACGGAGGCGATCTTGTGGTCGCCCTTCAGCTCCAGCAGCGCGTCGAGCAGGGCGATGAGCAGCTTCTTGTGCTTCACGCTGCCGAACAGGCGCTTGAAGACGAAGTCGGTCTTCGGGTCGGCGAACACGGGGCGCATGACCGGGGGAAGGTACCACCTCTCCGCGCCGCGGGCGCTACTCGCGCCAGAGGCCCGCGAGGGCAAGCGCGACGGCGTCGATGGGCTCGCGCGCAAAACCCTCCGCCAGACGCGGCCCCGCTAGACGACGCGCGGAAGAACAGGCAGACCACCCGTCGCCATGCCGAGCACCGACCCGCTGTCCGTCGTCGACCTCGTTCAGCACGCCGACGGGGGCCTCTCCGTCGCCTGGACCCGGAGGCCCGGCGCGACGCCCCGCCCGCTCGACGCGGCGACGCGGTCGACCCTCCAGAGGCTCCTCGATGGCGTCGACGAGGCCGAGCGACGCGCGCACGCGGAGGGCTCGCACGAAGGGGTGACGGCGCCGCGGCGGGCGCTCGGCGAGACGCTCTTCGCGCTGCTCGATGGCCCCGAGCGCGCCCTCACCCGACGCGTCGCGAAGGCCCGAGAGAAGCGCCGCCCGCTGCGGCTGGTGGTTCGGCTGCGGGCCGAGGCGCCGCTGGACGTCGCCGCGCACCCGGCCGCCCTCTGGCGCTGGGAGCTGCTCGCCGATGGACGGGGCTTCGTGGCGCTCCGCGCGTCGGGGGTGCGGGTGGGGGTGCAGGTGGGGGAGGAGGTTCCGCGGGCGGAGCGGCCGCGGAAGCAAGGGAGGCTGCGCATCCTCTTCATGGCGAGCTCGGCGCAGGGCGTGCTGCCCGTGCTCGACCACGAGCGCGAGGAGGAGCAGCTCACCGACGCGCTCTCGGGCTTCATCGCGGAGGGGAAGGTGCTGCTCCGCGTGGTCGAGGAGGGCAACCTGCGGCGCCTCCGCGAGCGGCTGCGGAAGGAGCGCTACGACGTCGTCCACCTCACGGGGCACGGCGCGCTCACCGACCAGGGGCTGCGGCTCATCATGGAAGACGCCGTCGGCGCGCGCGTCGACGTGAGCGCGGAGCAGCTCCTGGAGGTTCTGCGCGACGCGCGCGAGATGCCCTTCCTGGTGGTGATCTCGTCGTGCGGGTCGACGGACGGGCGACCCGATGTGCCGAGCCTCGCGGCGCAGCTCGTGGCGGGCGGGGTTCCGTGCGTCATCGGGTGGGCGCGGCCGGTGGACGACGGCATCGCCACGGAGGCCGCCCGCGCGCTCTACGGGCGCGTGAGCCTGGGGCGCTCACCGCTCGACGCGGCCGGCGACACCCGCCGGCACCTCCACGCGCAGGAGCGCGGGCAGGAGCAGGCGAAGCACGCGTGGGCGACGATGCAGCTCCTCAGCCGTCAGTGCCCCGGGC
>JBILLV010000043.1:0-41616 GCA_044375895.1 Polyangiales bacterium
CGGCGCGGCGCCAACGGCCGCGACGAGCGCTACGAGTTCTCCTACACGGAGTGCTCGGAGGGCCGCACGGAGATGAACTTCTCGCTCCGCACCGGCGACACCATCATCGTCCCCTGATCGCCCCCGACGGGGAGGGCATTCCCCTACTCGCGGCGCATCGTGGCGCCGAGAAACGACACCCCGAGGATCTTGTCGCGCTGGAGCCTCTCGCAGGCCCGCGTGAGGTCTTCCGTGGTGCTCTTGCCCGCCCGCGCCAGCACCACGTACTTGTCGATCATCCCGTGCCAGGCGAGCGTCTCGGCGGTGCCGAACACCGGCGACGAGTCCACGATGACGAAGCGGTACTCCTTGCGAATCTGCGCCATGAACACCGCCGCTGGCTCAGACGACAGGGCCGCGTAGGCGCTCTGCACGGGCGGCCCCGCGGGGATGAGCGACAGGCTCGTCGAGATGCGGATCACGTCGATGGGCAGGCTCGGGTCGTTCTGCCGGGCGGCCAGCACGCTGGTGAGGCCGAGGTCGCCGCGGATGCCGAAGAGCTTGTGCTGGGCCGGGTTGCGCAGGGCCGCGTCGACCAGGAGCACCCGGATGCGCCCGCCCTCCGCGAGGGCGAGGGCGAGGTTGGCGGCCGTGACGCTGCGCCCATCGCCTTCCCGCGGGGACGCGACCACCACCACCTGCACGTTGGGCTCCTGCTCCAGGCGGTATCGCAGCGCGCGAAACTGTGACGCCGCGAAGCCGTCGGCGTTGGAGAGCATCACGAGGTCGGGCGAGGGGGCCGAGACGTGGTCGGCCGCGTTCTCCCGCACCCACGAAAAGCCCCCGCCGTAGTCGTGGTCGTCGGGGCGCACCTGCGAAGAGCCGGGCTGCGCGAGCGCATACGCGTCCGGGATCGGCTCGCTCTGGTGCGGATCGACCACCTCGCCGACCGCCGTCGGCACCGCCCCCTCCATCGGGTCGTTGTAATAGCCGTAGGAGGCGTCGTGGTAGGGGTCTTGTTGCGGCGCGCCCGGCCAGTCCTGCGGGGGCGGGCGCTCCATGTCGAAATCGTCGTACCCGCCGCGGCCCCGCGCGCCAAAGGCCTGTCGCCCGTTGGACACCCGGGTCGCCGCCTCCGCGTCGATGAACTCATGCATCGGCGCTGGCGCCGGGCCGTCTGCGAAGAGGTCGGCGATCGCGCCGTGCTGCGCGTAGACGCCGTCGTTGGCTTCGGCGTCGTAGCGAGGGTCGGCGGGAGGCTTGCGGGGAGGGCGATCCGGCATACGATTGGGGGGTGCGGGGACCCTACGCGCGGGGGACGCCCCGCGTCAAACAGGCAGTGCGCGCGCGGCGCGCGGCGAGGTCGCCGATTCAGTCACCGTCCGCGCGCCCCGATCATCACCGCAGGCGTGCGGAGGATGATCTCCAGGTCGGTGCGGAGGAAGGTCCAGAAGTCTTCGAGGCGGGCCGCGTAGGCGAGGTCGAAGAGCAGCTTGGTGCGCATGTCGTCGGCCACCGAGCCCTCCAGCTCCTCCAGCTTGAAGGGGTTGAGGAGCGTGTCCTTGAGGCGCGCGAGCTCGGAGTCTTCAGGCATCCGACCAAGGTAGTCGAGCGACACCTGCGCGAGGCCCGTGATGCCCGGGCGCACCATGCGCGTGCGCTCTTCGAACATCGGGATCGCGGCGGCCAGCGTGCGCACCAGCTCGGGTCGCTCGGGCCGCGGCCCCACGATGGACATGTCGCCGAGGAGCACGTTGACGAACTGTGGGAGCTCATCGAGGCGCGTCTTGCGCAAAAAGCGTCCCACGCGCGTCACCCGGTCGTCGTTGGCGCTCGCGAGGCGCGCCCCGCCCCCGCGCTCGGCGTCGACCCGCATCGAGCGAAACTTCCACATCCTGAAAATGGGGAGCTCGTCCCGCTGGAGGTCGGCGTTGCCGTGCGTCCGCCCCACCCGCACCTGGGCGTAGAAGATGGGCCCAGGGTCGTCGACCCAGACCGCGAGCGCCAGGCACGGAAACAGCGGCGCGGTCACCGTCAGCGCGGCGGTCGCGCCGACGAGGTCCATGGCCCGCTTAACGACGGCGACCTGCCAGTTCACGGCGGGTGTCATAACAACCGGCCGGGCGCGCGGGCAAGCACAAGGGCATTGCATCGAAACGGGAGGCCCTGTGATATCGTCGCTTCGTTGGACGACCATGGCCTTGCTCTTCACCGCACGCATCCCCGGCGAGCTTCGGCACCGCGACATCGCAGGCGCCATGGTGTCCGCTGTGTGCGCGCGGGTGGAGGGCAGCGGGGGAGCGCCCGGCCTGGAGTGGCAGGTGTTGAGCGCCTACAACGAGGCCTTCAACAACATCGTCCGGCACGCCTACGCGAAGTCGCGGGGCGAGGTGGAGGTCACGCTCCAGATCGACGATGACTCCGTGGTGCTCCGTCTCGTCGACCATGGTGAAGGCTTCGACTACGCGCGAGCGGGCGCCCATGACGCCCCGCCGGAGTTCGATCGCCTGGCGGATGGGGGGATGGGGCTCTTCATCATTCGCAAGCTCATGACCGAGGTGACGTACGAGCGCCACCAGGGTCGCAACCACCTCACGATGACCAAGCGTCTCTCGGAACGCGCGCGGAGCTCCCGCGCCCCGGAAGGTTGATGGACAGAATGGCTCTCTACGAACTGTCCGAGCGGGGCGGCGTGCTCGTCCTCGCGGTGAACACAGACAGCCTCGACGCGATCACCGTCCCCGAGCTCCGCCCCCTCGTCGATCAGCTCGCCGACCGCGGCGCGGTGAAGGTGGTGTTCGACATGGCGCGCATCCGCCTGATCGACAGCTCCGGGGTGGGCGTGATCGTCGGCCTCTTCAAGCGGCTCCGCGCCCGCGGCGGCGCGCTGCGGGTGTGCGGCGCCACCGAGCAGCCCACGGCCATCTTCCGCCTGATGCTCCTCGACAAGGTGCTCTCCCCCTTCGCGAGCATCGACGACGCTCTGCGGGGGTTCTAGCGCGCCGATGGCCCGTCTCGTCTCGCTCGCCCCGGAGGTCGGGAAGATCGTTCGCCTCGACGGCGGGGAGTGCCTGTTCGGCCGCCGCCTCGACTGCCACGTCCACATCCACGACCAGCGCGTCTCCCGCCGCCACGCGCGCATCCGCCGCGAGGGCGACGCCCTCCACCTCGAAGACCTCGGCAGCAGCAACGGCACCTACGTCAACGGCCGTCGCATCCACGCCGCCGCGCGGCTCCACCACGGCGACGAGGTGGAGATCGGCGCCTCGCGCTACCGGGTCGACCTCGCCGACGAGATGGTGGCCGCGGTGGAGAGCGCCTCCGTGCTCATCGGCGACACGCCCGACACCGCGGTGATGCCCTTCATCGAGGTGGCCAACCTCCGCGACTCCAACGCGCCGCGCGGGGCCTTCGACGACGTCCGCCGCGAGCTCGAGCGCCACCAGCGCAAGCTCCAGGCGATGTACAAGATCTCCGACACCATCGCGAGCACCCTCGAGCCGCGGCCGCTCCTCGACAAGGTGACCGGCCTGCTGCTGGAGGTGTTTCCGCAGGCCTCGGTGGCGGCGGCGGTGACGGTCGACCCGCGCACGCAGCAGCCCAAGACGCTCGCGGCCCGCCGTCGCCGCGGCCCCGCGCGCGACTCCTCCGTCCCCGGCGTCAACATCCCCCACGCGGTGGTCGATCGGGTGCTGCGCCAGGGGCAGTCGGTGCTCCTGCGCGCCCAGGGCGACCCGTCGCAGTCGCAGCCCATCGACCCCCTCGACGTCGCGGCGGCCCTCGCCGGCGGCCCGGAGCCCTCGGAGAAGGAAGGCCCCGTCGGCTGGCGCATGGGCGCGCCGCTCACCTTCCGCGGCGAGCACCTCGGCATCCTCCACGTCGAGGCCGAGGCCGCCCTCGGGTACTTCACCCAGGACGACCTCGACCTCCTCGGCGGCCTCGCGTCCCAGGCCGGCGTCGCCCTCCACCTCATCGGGTTGCACCAGCGCCTCCTCGCCCGCGAGCGCCTCGACTACGACCTCCGCCTCGCTCGGCAGATTCAGCGCAACCTCCTCCCGCGCGACCCGCCGCGCGTCGTCGGGATGGACTTCGCCGTCCACTACGAGCCGGCGTTTCAGGTGGGCGGCGACTACTACGACTTCCTCTGGATCGACCCGCACAAGCTGGCCGTCGTGGTGGGCGACGTGTCGGGCAAGGCCATCTCCGGCGCCCTCTTCATGGCCCGCGTGACGAGCGAGATCCGCGCCGTCGCGGCCATCGAGACGGCGCCGCGGCGGGTGCTCCAGCGCGTCAACCGCGCCCTCTCCGAGGTGGCCGAGGACGGGATGTTCACCACCATGGTGTACTGCTCCCTCGACCTCACGCAGAACATCGTCCGCTTCGCCAACGCCGCCCACACCACGCTGCTCCTGCGCCGCGGCGCGGAGGTGGTGGCCCTCGACCACCCGGAGGCCCGCTCCATGCCCCTCGGCATCGAGCCGAAGCTCGAGGTGGGCGAGGCGCAGCTCCAGCTGCTCCCCGGCGACACGCTGCTGCTCTACACCGACGGGCTCATCGAGGCCCGCTCGGTCGCCGGCGAGCTCTACGGGCAAGACCGCCTCGCCCGCTCCTTCGGCATGGCCCCGACCGGGCCGCAGCCGGCCCGCCTCGCCCTCGACGCCATCCTCGGCGACCTCGACCGCTTCGTCGGCGACGCCCCCCAGAGCGACGACCAGACGGTGGTGTGCATCGCCGTCTCCGACCCGTCCTCGCGCCGCCTGGAGAGCTTCTTCCCCTCCGGGATCCCACCGCGCATCCCCTGATTCGTGGTAGGAGCGCGCGCCATGCGCATCGTGCTGCGAGGTGGGCGGGTGATCGACCCCGCCGCGAACCGTGACGAGCCCGCCGACGTCGTGATCGAAGGCGGGCGGGTGGTCGCCGTCGGCCATGGGGCCGGCGCCGACGCGTCGCCCCAAGACCGCGAGACGCGGGTGATCGACTGCACCGGCCGCTGGGTGACGCCGGGCTTCGTCGACCTCCACACGCACCTCCGCGAGCCCGGCGAGGAGTACAAGGAAGACATCGTGTCGGGCACCCGCGCGGCCGCCGCCGGGGGCTTCACCACCGTGTGCGCGATGCCCAACACGCGGCCCGTCAACGACACCCGCGCCATCGCGGAGATGATCGTTTCGAAGGCCCGCGCGCTCGGCCTCGTGCGCGTCCACCCGATCGGGGCGATCACGCGCGGGCAGAAGGGCGCCGAGCTCACGGAGATGGCCGACCTCAAGGACGCCGGCTGCGTCGCCGTGAGCGACGACGGGCGCTGCGTGACCGACGCCGCCGTGATGCGCCGCGCGCTCGAGTACGCCGCCACCTTCGACCTCCCGGTGGTGCAGCACGCGGAGGACCACAGCCTCACGGCGGGGGCGCAGATGCACGAGGGCGCCGTCGCCACGCGCCTCGGCCTCAAGGGCTGGCCCCGCGTCGCCGAGGATCACATCGTGGCCCGCGACCTCATGCTCGCCCGCGCCGCCGGGGCCCGCTACCACCTCGCCCATGCGAGCACCGCGGGGAGCGCCGCCCTCCTGCGCGAGGCGCGCGACCGCGGCGTGCGGGTGAGCGCCGAGGTGACGCCGCATCACCTCACGCTCACCGACGAGGCCGTCCTCGGGTACCGGACGGCGTGCAAGGTCAACCCGCCGCTGCGTGAGCGGGGGGACGTCGACGCGCTCGTCGAGGCGCTCGCGGACGGTACGATCGACTGCGTCGCCACCGACCACGCGCCCCACGCCGCCATCGAGAAGGACTGCGAGTTCGCCGAGGCGCGCTTCGGCATGGTGGGCATGGAGACGTGCCTCGCGCTGCTGTTGGAGCTCGTTCACGCGGGGCGGGTGCGCCCGTCGCGGCTCATCGACGCGCTCACGCGGGCGCCCGCGCGCTGCTTCGGCCTCGACGCGGGGACGCTCACGGTGGGGGCCCGCGCCGACGTCGCCGTCATCGACCCCGAGCGCGTGTGGACCATCGAGTCGAAGGGGTTCCGTTCGAAGAGCCGCAACACCCCCTTCGAGGGGAGGGCAGCGCGCGGGATCGTCGAGCGCACCCTCGTCGCGGGCGTCGAAGTGCACGGCCCCGTCGAGGTGACCCCGTGACCGCGCTCTCCGGGCGACCTCCGGCGGCGGGCGTTCGCTACGTCTTCTCGCTCGGCGCGCACGACGCGCAGGCGGCGACCTACGACGTCGCGGTGGAGACGGCGGCCGGCGTCGCGTGCGCGCAGGTTCGCATCGAGGGCGCGGCCGCGAGCGCGCTGGGCGAGGTCGCGGGCCTCGACGCGGCCCACGTCGCGCAGATGATCGCGCTGGCGAAGACCATCGGGCGCCGCACCGACGACGCCCCGTGGCCCCGCCGCGTCGAGCGGTGGCGATCACCGGGCGTGCGGTAACCGCGCGTCGCGGTCAGTGCGGGAGAAACATCGGGAGGTCGCCCTCGCCCTGCGCTTCGCCCTGCGCCGGCGGCGTCCCCGGTGGGCGTCGTCCGGGGCGTCGTCCGGGGCGCTCGGTCGGCGGCGTCGGCGCGACGGGCGCATCCAGCGCAGAGAGGTCGATGCGCACGGAGGGGGCGTTGCCATCGAGCGTCGCGGGCAGGCTCTGTCCCCCGCGCACGAAGCGAACCGGCAGGCTCTCGCCCGCGGGTACGCTCACGGCGCACGGCGTCGTCGCGCACAGCCGCTGGCCCGCGGCGTCGAGCACCTCGGCCCCAGCGGGGGTCGTCACCACCGTCACCATCCGCGTCGCCGCGCGCGGGGCCTCGGGCGGCGGCGTCGGGACGGTTGGGGTGGGCGTGGTCACGGTGGTGCGGACGGGCGCTTCGACGGGCTGCTCGCGGCGGGCGAAGGCGATGCCGCCCACCGCAGCGAGCGCCAGCACCAGCAGCGCGATGACCACCAGCGGCCAGCGCGAGCTGCGCGCGGGCGGTGCTGCCGTCGCGGTCGGTGCGACGGCCAGCGGAACCTGCGCGTAGCCCGGCGCGGAGGGATAGCCCGGCGCGGAGGGATAGCCCGGCGCGGAGGGATACCCTGGCGCCGACGGATACCCCGGCGCGGAGGGATGCATCACCGGCGCATAGGGGACGTTCGCCCCCACCGCCGACGCGTGGACGTGCTCGGAGCGAACGACCCCCGAGCGGATCTCTCCGCCCGTCACCGAGCCCGTCGCCGAGGGGCGCCCGCTGGCGTCGGCGAGCGCCTGCAAGCGCGCGTGGTCGGCCGCGAGGAAGGGCTTGAGCGCCCGGCGAAACTCCTCGACGTTGGCGAAGCGCTCGGCGGGCGTCTTGCGGATCGCGTGCATCACCACCTCCGCCAGCGCGGGCGGCACGTCGGGCGCGCGCGTCAACAGGTGGGCGGGCTCCTCGGCGATGATCTGCCGCAGCAGCACGAAGCGGTCGCGGGTGTCGTAGGGCATCGTGCCCGCGAGGAGCTCGTAGAGCACCATCCCCATCGCATACACGTCGATGCGCGCGTCAGGCGTCTCGCCGGCCACCTGCTCGGGGGCCATGTAGCGAAGCGTGCCGACGAGGGAGCCCTGCGTGGTGTGCTGGTCGGCGACGTCACCCTGCGTGAGCTTGGCGACGCCGAAGTCGAGCACCTTCACGTGGTCGTCGTCGCCGACGCGGTGGAGAAAGATGTTCTCGGGCTTGAGGTCGCGGTGGATGACGCCCGCGGCGTGGGCGACGCGCAGGGCGTTGAGGCACTGGACGGTGACGTACGCCGCCCGCTCGGGGGTGAGGCGGGTCTCCCGACGGATGACGTGGCGGAGCGACTCGCCCTCCAGGAGCTCCATCACGAGCAGGAGGTTGCCGTCGCGGTCGCGGCCGAAATCAATGAGCTGGACGAGGTTGGGGTGCGTCAGCCGCGCGATGATGTTGGCCTCGCGCACGAAGCGGGCGAGCCCCGAGGCGTTGGCGGCGTGCTCGGGGGCGAGCATCTTGATGGCCACCGGGCGGCCCACCGAGCGCTGCATCGCGCGGTAGACGGTCCCCATGCCCCCGGTGCCAATCTGCTCCAACAGTTCGAAGCGTGAGGCGTCCAGCGAGGGGACCTCAGGCTCGGAGCGTGGGGACGAGCCACGACCGGAGTGCGAGCTGTTCACTGTCCTGCCTCCGTGGGCGCCACGGTCGTGGGCTGGATGAGAAACAGCACCAGCCCCGTCACCCCCGCCGCCACCGCGGCGCCAAGCGCGATGTCTGCGCCGAGCGCCATCGACGACGCCCGGCTCGACGCATCAAAGCGGGCCTGGCCGTTGCGATCTGCGTCGAAGTCCGAGCGGGCCGCGAGCGCGAGGCCTCCGAGGATGCCCCCGGCGACCACGCCCGCCCCCGCCACCCCCCACGCGATCGCCACTGGCGTCGTGATGCGGCGCGGCCGGGTGAGGGCGCTCTGCCGACGGCGCTCGTCCTCCATGCGCTGCTGCTCGGCGGCGAGGGTCTGCGCCCGCGCGGCGTCGAGCGAACGCTGGCGTTCGGCCGCCGCGGCGGCGTCCCGCTGACGCTGTTCTTCCGCCTGGCGGGCCACCTGACGCTCCGCGATGCCGAGGGCCTCCTGCGCCACCGCGGTGGACTGCGGGTCGGGCGAGGTGGCCAGGAAGCGACGGTAGTAGTCCGCGGCGGTGGCGTAGTCGTTGCGCTGCTCGTGGGCGCGCCCGAGGTTGAACAGCAGCCGCGGCACCGGCCGCAGCGCGTAGGCGCGCTCGAGGGCGGTCACGGCGGCGGCGGAGTCGTGGGCGTCGTACGCGGACGCGGCCTGCCGCACGAGGCGGTCAAACTCGCGGTTGCGCTCCTGTCCCGAGGCGGCGCCCGCGGCGAGCGAGAGCGCGAGGGTGAGGGCGAGGGTGCGGGCGAGGCTCATCGGCGGGTCCCCCCGGTGGCGCAGCGGAACCCGATGCCCGGGTCGGCGTTGTCAGCGTCCATCCACTTGCGGATGTTCGGGCGAAAATCGTCGCTGGTGTAGCGCCGACCGCGCGAGAAGCGGCACTGCGTGCAGCGCTGCACCATCGCGTTGTTGGGCTCGTTGATGGGCGATCCCATGGTCGGGCCGAGGGGGCCATCGGGGAAGTCGCGGCACCACGCGTCGGCGGCGCGGGACATGTAGTAGTTGTTGCGGTCGTGGTTGGGCGTCGTGTCGAGGTAGTCCCACATCCACTCGTCGACGTTGCCGTAGAGGTGAAAGATGGTCCCCTCGGGGGAGACGCCCATCTCCAGCGAGGCGACGGGGAGGGGCGCCCCGTTGCACGGCGAGCGGTTGGGACCCGCCGCGACGTTGGCCCGCGCGCAGGTCGGGGCGTCGTTGCCCCAGGGGTAGATCCGCGCGCCGTTGTCGCCCTGCGCCGCGCGGAAGTACTCCGCCTCGGAGGGCAGGTGCTTGCCCGCCCAGCGACAATACCGGTCAGCCGCGAGCCAGGTCGCGTACACCACGGGGAGGTCGTCGATGCCCGCCCGCAGCGTCTCGAACACCGTCCCGCGGCGCCGGATCGAGAGCGCGTAGCCCGCGTCATTGGCCTCGGGGAGCAGCACCAGCGGCGTCATCCGCGGCGCCTGCGGCGTCCCGTCGTTGTAGAGCACGAAGGTGCCGTACGAGCGGGTGCGGTTGAGCGGCGTCGGGGGCCTGCCCACGGAGAGCCGAGCGGGGTCGAGCGAGTTGATCCAGGTGAGGAAGGCCCGGTTGGACACCTCGTGCTTGTCGATGCTGTACGAGGCGAGACAGACGCGGTGCTCGGGCGCGTCGTCGCCTTCGCCGTCCGCGGGGTTGTTGCTCCCGATGCGCACCGCGGTCGAGCGAGCGATGTTGAGCACGCAGCCCGCGCCGTCGTCGACGAGGCCGTTGCAGTCGTCGTCGACGCCGTTGAAGCACGTCTCCGCGGGCGACGGGCGGCTCTGCTCGACGCAGGTGAGGCTCCCGTTGACGCAGCGCCGCCGACCCTGGGTGCAGCGCCCGCCGGTGGGTGTCCCGCACGCGCCGAAGTCCTCCGCGTCGTCGGAGACACCGTCGTGGTCGTCGTCGAGGCCGTTGCAGAGCTCGGCCGCCGGCACCTCGCAGTACCCGCGGGCGGGGTTGCACCGCTCGCCCAGTCGGCACTCCGCGTCGCGGGTGCACTCGCTGACGCCCACCAGCACGCTGCAGTGCAGCGTGGCCGCGGCGAGGAGAGCCGCCAGCACGCCCGCCCGCCGCGCAAAAGGCCCCGGGGAGGAGGATCGAAAGCTGGTCACGGCCGGGACTATACCAAAGAGCGGCCCGTTCCGTGCGAAACCGACGGGCGGTGGGTGTGTTAGCCTCCGCCCGATCGCCATGGCCCGCTCCGCCCCCCGCACCAAGAGCCCTCGCTCGGACGTCAACGCCGGCCGCGCCGTGGCCCTCGCGATGGAGGCGCTGGGCGACATGCTCCAACGCGCGCCCACGCTCCCAGCCCGCTTCGAGCCCCTCGCGTCCGGCCTCGCCCAAGGCCGCTCGGTGGTGCCTGCCGATGGCGAGCGCACCGACTTCCCCGCCCGCGTCACCGCCGCACTCAACGCACCCGCGCCCGATGGCCCCGTGACGCTCTCCGCGTGGCTCGGCGACGCCCTCACCGCGTGGCTGTCGGCCGCGCTCGCCCGGGCCCCCGCTGGCCCCCTCGCCGAGGCCGTGGAGAACGCCACGCACGCCCGCGGCGAGCTCCTCGCGCGCAAGCAGCCGGTGGCCGACGTGTTTCGTCGGTGGCACGGGGAAGGGATCGATGAGGGCTCGAAGCGGGCCTACCACGCCGCCTCCGATCTCGCGCTCGGGGAGGCCGTCGACCGCTGGGTGGCGCTCGGCTGCGAGGGCGATCTCGACCGCGTGGTGGCCACCTGGCAGCGCTCGTCGGCGGGCTGGGCGGAGCGCGCGCTCGGCACCGCGGTGGACGTCTCCGTCGGCGACCTGGGGCACCTCCGCTCGCTCCAGCTCGCCGTCCGCGGGGTGAAGGCCAAGACGCCCGAAGAACTCCCGCGCGCCGTCGCCCGTCGCATGGGGCTCCCGCTGGCCGAGGTGGAGCGCCTCCTCGCGCTCGACGCGTCGGTGCGCGAGCGGCGCGACCCCGAGCGGGTGATCAAGCGGCGCTGGTCGATGGTGAAGCCCATCGCGGTGGCCGTGGCCGACCTGGAGAAGGCCCTCGGGCGCATGCCCTCGGTGATGGAGATCGCCGAGCGCGCGGAGGTGCATCCCTGCGCCGTGGATCTCGTGCTGGAGGCCATGGGCGAGGGAGAGGCGGGAGGCGACGAGTGAGCGGCGTGCTGCGGCGCATCGTGGTCGGCTACGACTTCTCTGAGATGGCCGACGACGCCTTCGCCTGGACGGTCGACCTCGCCCGCACCACGGGCGCTCACATCGCGCTCGTCCACGTGGTGCGCGCCGCGAGCGACGACGACCCGGCCCTCACCGAGCGCCGGGCCGAGCTCGCCTCCGTGATGCAAGACCTGCCCAACGTGTCGTCGCAGGTGATCACGGGCGACAGCGTCTCCGACCGACTCATCGCCTTCGCGGATGAGACCGACGCCGACATGATCGTGGTGGGGATGACCACCCACAGCGCGATGCAGCGGTGGGTGCTCGGCAGCGTCGCCGATCAGGTGCTCCACCGGGCCCACTGCCCCGTCGTCGCCTACCGGGCCGACGACGGTTGAGGGGCGACCGTGCGCGTCACCATCCTCGCCAGCGGTTCTGGGGGCAACTCCCTCCTCGTCGAGTCGAGCGGCGCGCGCGTGCTGGTCGACGCCGGCATCCCCGCGCCGCTCATCGCGAAGCGCCTGGCCGCCACCGGACACCGCGCCGGTCCGCAGGCCGTCCTCGTCACCCACGCGCATGGCGACCACCACCGCTACGCCGTCGACGCCGCGCTCCGCTTCCGCGCGCCCGTCTGGGTGAGCGACGCGACGCGCCCGATGCTCGCGCTCCAGGGCGCCCCGTCGGTGCGCGTCTTCGGCGTGCGTGAGCCCTTCCGCGTGGGCGACCTCGCGATCAAGCCGCTGCCCGTTCCTCACGACGCCGCCCAGGTCGCGCTGCGCTTCGAAGACGACGAGGGCCACAGCGTCGCGCTCGCCACCGACCTCGGCGAGGTCACCGACGGACTCGTCGCCCACCTGCGTGGCGCCGAGGTGGTGCTCCTCGAGTCCAACCACGACGTCGACATGCTCTGGCGAGGCCCCTACTCCAACGCTCTGAAGCGTCGAATTGCGTCGTCGCGTGGGCACCTCTCCAACGAGCAAACCGCTGGGGCGCTCGTTCACCTTGACGCGCGCACTCGCACCGTCTGCCTGATGCACTTGTCGGAGACCAACAACACCCCTGCGATCGCCCTCGACCGAGCGGCCGAAGCCCTCGCAGAGCTCCCCACGAAGCTCCTCGCGGCATCGCAAGATGTCCCGCTGTGCATCGAGCTCTCACCCCCGCGGCAACTTGCCCTGTTTCGTGGGGCCTGAGACCGGCGCTGACCGGTTCTCACTATTTCAGCGCCGAAGGGGTGGGTTCGGTCAACCACGCTTGTGCGGGTACTTGCACGCTTCTTCGAAACGCGGTTTGGTCTTCGACACGACATGGCGGTGCCAGACGAGGAAGAGGCTCGGAGAGCGTCCGGGGAGCAGGGGCGGGAGCTCGAAGAGCACCGCGCGTCGAGGTCTGGCTCGGTGGTCGTTGCGACCCGCCGTGAGCCGGATGCGGCGACGGGTGAATCCGGCCCGATGCTGCCGAAGACGACCATCATGGGCCTTGGGGCCGAGGTCGTGGAGGCGATGGAGGCGGTGTCGGGTGAGATCGAGCGCCCAGCGCGCGCCTCGCAGCCTTCCAGCGCGTTGGCCCTGCGCGGCGGCACGATGGTGGGCCTCGGTCCGTTCAGCGACCGGGGGAGCGCAGTCTCCGTCGACGAGCACACCGCGCTCGTAGAGGGCGCTGTCTTCTGTGGTGATTTCCGCATCGTGCGGGTGATCGCGCGGGGCGGCATGGGCACGGTGTACGAGGCCGTGCAGTTGAGCACCGGGCGTCGCCGCGCGCTCAAGGTGCTCCACCGCCGCTTCGCCCCCGACGACCCCAGCTCGCAGCGCTTCCTCGAAGAGGCCCGCGTGAAGTCGCGGGTCGACAGCGAGCACATGGTCGACGTCGTGGTCGCGGGCGTCGACCACGCGAGCAACGCGCTCTGGATCGCGATGGAGCTCCTCGAAGGCGAGACGCTCGCCGACCGTCTGCTCGAGCTCCCGTCGGGCAGTACGCTCCCGACCGAGGCGGTGTGGCGCGTGCTTGGGCAGCTCTGCCGTGGGCTGGCGCGCGCGCATCAGCAGGGCGTCGTCCACCGCGACCTCAAGCCCGCCAACGTGTTCCTCGCGCGCGGCGCCAACGGGCCGGAGACGGTCAAGCTCCTCGACTTCGGCATCGCCCACATCATGGGAAGCGAAGGGGGCGACTCGCTCGCGCTCGGCACGCCGCTCTGGATGGCGCCGGAGCAGGTGACGCGCGGCGAGATCACACCAGCGACGGACGTCTGGGCCGTGGGGCTCATCGCGTTTCGACTGTTCACGGGGCGCATCTACTGGCTCGACAGCCTGGCGGGGGAGCAGACGCTGCAGGGCCTGCTCGACGAGATCACCACCGAGCCCCTCGTGTCCGCGACGGCGCGGGCGGAGGCGCATGGCTCGACGCGCGACCTGCCCGTTGGCTTCGACGCCTGGTTCGCTCGCTGCGTGGCGCGAGACCCGGCGAGCCGGTACCGCTCGGCGCGTGAGATGGCGGCCGCCCTCGCGGAGATCATGCCCGCGGCGTCGTCGATGCCCGTCCTCGACTACATCGCCAGGCCCACCCCCGCGCGTCCGACGCGGCGGCCCCGCGTCATCACGGAGAGCTCCCCGCCAGCCCGCGGGGCGGCTCCCACGGCCCCCGCCTCGTCACCGCCCTCCGAGGCGTCAGCGTCGACGTCGTCGAGGCCGCCGGAGCGCGTGGAGACGCGTCGTGCGCTCGACGAGGTCGAGGAGGCGCCGACGGTGCGCGTCCGACCGGTCTCCGCGCACCACGACGAACCGCGCCCCTATGGGGGATACCCGCGCAGCGACGCCCCGCCGCCGCGCAGCGCGCCCCCGCGGCCCGATCCGTGGCCCCAAGCGCCGTCAAGCACCGCGCCGCCGCCCGCCCGCCGCGTCGACTCGTCCGCGCCGCGCGACCTCAAGCGGACCGCGCTCGCCGTGACCGTCGCCTTCCTCCTCGGCGGCGTCACGGCCTTCGCGGTGCACCTGCTGACGACGCCCGACACGGTGTCGGTCGCCAATCCGCCGCCTGGCTCGGGGCGCCGTGACCCCACCTCGGGGTCCATTCCAGGACCGCCCGCGTGGCTCGCCGGTGCCTCCCGCGCCTGGAGCGGATCGTTCGCCGCGGACAACGCGTCGTGGTCCTTCGTCTTGACGCTCCAGATCGACGGCGAAGCCACGGTGGCCGGACAGTTCACGTGGACCGCGACGCGCGTCCCCGGGGCGACCATCGGCGATCGGGTGATCGAGCAGGTGACGGGGAACTACGAGCCCACCCTCGGCACGCTCGAACTCACCGGGACCAACAGCACCAACAACGTGCTCTTCCCCGTGCGTCAGTACCGCCTCCGCATCACGCCCGAGGGCGGGGTCGTCGGGGCCGACGCCCACGCGGAGTCCGAGCGGCTCACGGGCGCCCCCATCGAGCTCCCGCGCGCACGCTGAGCGGTCGGCGCCGCGCCGCGTCGAAACGTTGATGCGGCGGCGGTGGGTTTGATCTATACCCGCGCGCCGCGCGGACCGACAGCCACACCAAACCCCCCGGTCTGCGCAGCGCGCAAGGACTCATAGCGATGCACACGATGAAGCTCGTGCTGGAGGACGGCACCACGATCCGTGGGCGATCTTTCGGCGCCCACCGCGAGGTCGCCGGTGAGGTGGTGTTCAACACCGGGATGACCGGCTACGTCGAGACGCTCACCGACCCGAGCTACCGCGGGCAGATCCTCGTCACGACGTACCCGCTCCAGGGCAACTACGGCGTCCCCGCGCGGCGCGCGAAGGGCTCCATCGAGGCCCCCTTCGAGGCCGACGCGGTGCAGGTGCAGGGCGTCGTGTGCGTCGCCCACAGCGAGCGCCCGAGCCACTACGCGAGCGCGGGCACCCTCGGGCAGTGGCTCGGCGAGTCGGGCGTCCCTGCGATCGAGGGCGTCGACACGCGGGCCCTCACGCGCAAGCTCCGCGAGCGCGGCACGATGCGCGGGTGGCTCCTCCACGACGAGACCCCCGAAGACGAGGGCAAGCGCCGCGCGGAGACGGTGGACATGGCCCGCGTGGTCGAGCTCGTCACGGTGCGCGAGCCCGTGGTGTACGAGGGCGGCCGGCAGCGCATCCTGCTGGTCGACACCGGGTGCAAGGACAACATCGCGCGCTCGCTCCTCACGCGCGGCGCCACGGTGGTGCGTGTCCCCTACCACGCCGATCTGCGCGCGCACCTCGCCACCTGCGACGGGATGCTCCTCTCCAACGGCCCCGGCGACCCGAAAGACCTCCCCGAGCTCGCCGCCCAGGTGCGCGGGCTCATCGACAGCGGCAAGCCCATCTTCGGCGTGTGCCTCGGCAACCAGATCCTCGCGCGGGCCGCGGGCGGCGACACGTACAAGCTCAAGTACGGCCACCGCTCGCAGAACCAGCCCGTGCAGGATCTCCTCACGCGCCGCTGCTACATCACCAGCCAGAACCACGGCTACGCGGTGCGCACCGAGTCCCTGGGCGACGAGTGGGAGCCCTGGTTCGTCAACGTCAACGACGGCACCAACGAGGGCATCCGCGCGCGCGGGCGCCCCGTGGCGAGCGTCCAGTTTCACCCCGAGGCCTCGCCGGGCCCCGAGGACACGGCCTTCCTGTTCGATGATTTCCTTCGCCTCTGCGGGGCGACGGCGCGAGGTCGATGATGTACGGGCAGTATCTCCCCAAGAAGCCGCGGCGGGTCCTCATCCTCGGCAGCGGCGCGCTCAAGATCGGCGAGGCCGGCGAGTTCGACTACTCGGGTTCGCAGGCCATCAAGGCGCTGCGCGAGGAGGGCATCCAGACCGTCCTCATCAACCCCAACATCGCCACCATCCAGACCAGCGAGGCGATGGCCGACAAGGTGTACTTCCTCCCCGTCGACCCCGACGTGGTGGAGGAGGTCATCCAGAAGGAGGAGGTCGACGCGATCACCGTCTCCTTCGGCGGCCAGACGGCGCTCAACTGCGGCGTCGCCCTCGACGACCGCGGCATCCTGGAGAAGTACGGCGTCCGCGTGCTCGGCACGCCCATCGACACCGTGCGCGACACCGAAGACCGCCAGCGCTTCAAGCAGCGCCTCGACGAGATCGGCGTGAAGACCGCCCGCTCGGAGGCCTGCGACAGCCCTGAGGCGGTGCGGGCGGCCGTGCGGGCCATCGGGCTCCCCGTCATCCTCCGCGCGGCGTACTCGCTCGGCGGCAAGGGGAGCGCCATCTGCGAGACCGACGCCGAGCTCGAGGCCGCGCTCATGCGGGCCTTCGGCGGCGGCACCGCGCAGGTGCTCGTGGAGGAGTCGCTCCGCGGGTGGAAGGAGCTCGAGTACGAGGTCGTCCGCGACGGTCGTGACAACACGATCACCGTCTGCAACATGGAGAACGTCGACCCCCTCGGCATTCACACCGGCGAGTCGATCGTGGTGGCCCCGTCGCAGACGCTCAACGACGACGAGTACCACATGCTCCGGACGATCGCGATCAAGACGATCCGGCACCTGGGCGTCGTCGGCGAGTGCAACATCCAGTACGCGCTCGACCCGCACAGCTCGGACTACCGCGTCATCGAGGTGAACGCTCGCCTCTCGCGCTCGTCGGCGCTCGCGTCGAAGGCCACGGGCTACCCCCTCGCGTACGTCGCGGCGAAGATCGCCATCGGGTACACGCTGCCCGACCTGCCCAACTCCATCACGCGGCGCACGAGCGCCTTCTTCGAGCCCGCGCTCGACTACATCGTCTGCAAGTTTCCCCGGTGGGACCTGCAGAAGTTTCGCGAGGTCGACACGCGCATCGGCAGCGAGATGAAGTCGGTGGGCGAGGTGATGGCGATCGGGAAGACCTTCCCCGAGGTGCTCCAGAAGGCCCTCCGCATGATCGACATCGGCGTGACGGGCCTCGACCCGCACGCCTTCGAGTTCGACGACCTGCGCGCCGAGCTCAAGAGCCCCTCGTCGCGCCGCATGCTCGCCGTCGCCCGCGCCTTCCACGAGGGGATGAGCGTCGACGAGGTGCACGAGCTCAGCCGCATCGACCGGTGGTTCCTCCACCAGATCGCCGAGGCCGTGCTGCACCGCCGGGAGATCGCCGCGGCGCCGACGCTCGACCGCGACGCGCTGCTCGCCGCCAAGCGCCTGGGCTTCTCCGACAAGGCCATCGCCGCGCTCCGCAACGAGCCCGAGGCCAGCGTCCGTACGGCGCGGCACCAGCACGGCGTGCGGCCGCACCTCTGCCAGATCGACACCCTCGCGGCCGAGTACCCCGCGGAGACCAACTACCTCTATTTCAGCTACCACGCGCACCACGACGACGTGTCCGCGGGCTGGCGCAAGAAGGTGCTGGTGCTGGGGTCGGGCGCGTACCGCATCGGGTCGAGCGTCGAGTTCGACTGGTGCTGCGTCAACACGGTGCGGGCGGCGCAGGAGCTCGGCTACGAGACCATCCTGCTCAACTACAACCCCGAGACCGTCTCCACCGACTACGACGTCTGCGACAAGCTCGTCTTCGACGAGATCTCCCTCGAGACCGTCCTCGACCTCTACGCGCGCGAGCAGCCCTACGGCGTCGTCGTGTCGATGGGCGGCCAGGTGCCCAACAACCTCGCGATCAAGCTCCACCGCGAGGGCGTCCGCATCCTCGGCACGGCCCCCGAGAGCATCGACCGCGCGGAGGACCGACAGAAGTTCTCCGCGCTGCTCGACAGCCTCCAGATCGCCCAGCCGCGCTGGACGAGCACGACGGACGTGTCGCAGTCCAACCTCGACCACGTCACCTCCGACCTCGGCGGCTACCCCCTGCTCGTGCGCCCGTCGTACGTGCTCTCGGGGGCGGCGATGTGCGTGGTGCATGAGCCCCAGCACCTCGCCAACTACCTCACCCGCGCGGTGAGCGTGTCGCCCGACCACCCGGTGGTGATCACCAAGTTCGAAACCAACGCGAAGGAGGTGGAGATCGACGCCGTCGCCGACCGCGGGGAGATCGTCCTCTCGGCCATCAGCGAGCACGTCGAGAACGCCGGCGTCCACTCGGGCGACGCCACGCTCGTCCTCCCGCCGCAGAAGCTCTACATCGAGACGGTGCGGCGCATCCGGCGCATCGCCCGCGACATCGCCCGCTCGCTCCAGATCACCGGCCCCTTCAACATCCAGTTTCTCGCCGTCGAGAACGCCGTGATGGTGATCGAGTGCAACCTCCGCGCGTCGCGCTCCTTCCCCTTCGTGTCGAAGGTGACGGGGGTCAACTTCATCCGCGAGGCCGCCCGCCGCATGCTCGGCGTCGCGACGCCGGTGGAGTGCGACGCGCTCAACCTCGACTACGTGGCCGTGAAGGCCGCGCAGTTCTCCTTCTCGCGCCTCGCGGGGGCCGACCCCACGCTGGGCGTCGAGATGGCCTCCACGGGTGAGGTGGGCTGCCTCGGCGACGACCTCCCCGAGGCGCTGCTCAAGGCCCTGATCTCCACCGGGTTCCGCATCCCGAAGAAGGGCGTCCTCCTCTCGCTCGGGCCCGTCGCGGACAAGTACCGCTTCGAACGGGAGGCCCGCATCCTCCTCGCGCGCGGCCTCGACCTCTACGCGACCCCGGGCACCGCGGACATCCTCCGCGAGCAGGGCGTCCCGTGCACCGTGGCGTGGAAGGACAGCGACGACCGCACCCCCAGCGCCGTCGAGCTCATCCGCCAGGGCGCCATCGACCTGGTGATCAACATCCCGCGCAGCTACGACCAGCAGGGTCGCCCCGACGGCTACCGCATCCGCCGCCGCGCGGTCGACCTCAACGTCCCGCTGATCACCAATTTCCAGCTCGCCCGCGCGGTCGTCGACGCGCTCGACCCGGCTCACCCCGTGAAGCTCAAGGCCGTCGACTGGGCCAGCTACCTCGCGCGCAACAAGGCGTCGGCGTAGGTCGGGCGATGGCGCGCAAGGTACTCGTCACGGGCGCCGGGGGCTTCATCGGGAGCCACCTCGTGGAGGCCCTCGTCGCGCGCGGCGACGACGTGCGCGCGCTCGTCCGCTACAGCGCGCGGGGCGACTTCGGCAACCTGGAGGAGCTCCCGCGCGACGTGCGCGGCGCGGTGGACGTGCGCGCGGGCGACCTCAACGACCCGCACATGGTCCGCGCGTGCGTGCAGGGCTGCGACGTCGTCTTCCACCTCGGCGCGATCATCTCCATCCCGCAGTCGTATGTGACGGCGTCGCAGGTGTTTCAGACCAACGTGCTCGGCACGCTCCACGTCGCGCAGGCGTGCACGGAGGCGGGGGCGCGGATGGTCCACACGTCGACGAGCGAGGTGTACGGCACCGCGCAGACCGTCCCCATCACCGAGGCCCACCCCCTCGTGGGGCAGTCGCCGTACGCCGCGAGCAAGATCGGGGCGGACCAGTGCGTCGAGAGCTTCCACCGCTCCTTCGGGCTGCGCGCGGCGACGGTGCGGCCCTTCAACACGTACGGGCCGCGGCAGTCGGCGCGGGCGGTGCTCACGGCCATCGTGGTGCAGGCGCTCCACCGCGGGGAGGTGCGGCTCGGCGCGCTGCACCCGACGCGTGACCTCAACTACGTCGGCGACACGGTGCGGGCGTTTCTCCTCGCGGCCGAGCGCGACGCGGCCATCGGCCAGACCATGAACGTCGCGCAGGGCAAGGAGATCAGCGTCGGCGACCTCGCCCGCAAGGTGCTGAAGGTGGTGGGGCGAGACGTGCCGATCGTGTGCGAGGGGGCGCGGGTTCGGCCCGCGGCGAGCGAGGTCGAGCGGCTGATGGGCGACGCGACGCGGGCGCGGGCGGTGCTCGGGTGGGCGCCAGAGGTGACGCTCGACGAGGGCATCGCGCGGGTGGTGGACTACGTGCGGGCGAGGCCCGAACGGTTCCAGCCGGAGCGGTATCAGGCGTAGGGGGTCATCCGCCTGGGTTGGGCGAGGCGGTCACGTGACCGAAGGTTGGCCGCACACGGCTCCGGCGTAGGAGCGCGTGCCGTGGGTAGGGTACAATCGCAGCGATGACGGAACCGATGAAGAAGACGGAGGTGTCAGGGTGGGCGCTTCCGCTCGACCTCGTCGAGGGCAGGGCCCGACTCGCGCAGAACCGCTCGCCAGAGCACGTCGCGATCCTCGCGGAGAAGCTCTGGGAGCGCGGTCGGCCGGGCGACGCACGGGCGGTGGAGCTTGTGCTGGCGGCCAACCCCAGCGCGGCGCGGCCGGCCTACCTCCAGGGGCCTCGCGGCGTGACGCTCCACCCCTGGGTCGACGCGCGCGCGATGCCCGAGGCCCTCTCGCTCCTCCGCGGCGAGTATTGGAACGTGGGGCGCGTCACCGACGACGGCATCGCCCGCGCGCACCTGGCGAGCTCGGCGTGGGTCGCCGCGCGGGATGCCGCGGGTGCGATGATCGCGACGGCGCGGGCGGTGACTGACGGGATGGAGTTCGGCTACCTGGCCGATGTCGCGGTGCGGGCCGACTGGCGCGGGCGGGGCGTGGGGGCGGCGATCGTGAAGCTGCTCCTGGCGCACCCGGCGCTACGAAAGGCCGTGCGCGTCGAGCTCGGCACGCGCGACGCGATGGCCTTCTACGAGGCGCTGGGGTTTCGTACGGTGGGGGAGGAGCGCGTGGGGCCGCACGTGCGGCGGACGATGGCGCGGGTGCGTCCGGGTCAGTGCGCGCAGCCCGAGCAGGGGGCCGAGCCGCAGCAGGTGACGAGGCCGAACAGCGTCACGGCGCCGTAGAGCAGCATCGTGCCACCGAGCGCGGCGAAGCCGAAGGCCACCGCGCGGCCGATGGCGCGGTGCACGAGGCTGAGGTCGCGGGGGACGACGGCCACTTCGGCGGCAGGGCTGTTGGCGCGGAAGGCGCCGGGCTCCACCTGGCTCCCCGCTTCGGTGCGCACCACGACGTGATCGAGCGGGGCCACCCACGCGACGGCCGGCGCGTGCGTCGAGGCCGTGCGCTGCACCACCTGGTAGCCACCGTCCGGACGGCCGATCTCCGTGAAGAGGCGGCTGAGGCGGACGGCGCGCACGGTGCCGATGACGATGGCGACGGTGCCCGTGAAGCCGAGGGCGAGCGAGGCGACCTGCATGCCCTCGGCGCGGTGGAGGACGTAGCCCGCGGCGCCGGCGAGGGCGAGGGCGAGGCCGGCTTCGATGGTGAGCTTGTGGGCCGACACCGCGGAGGGCGTCGCGAGGGCGGCCCGCGCGCGGTGCGACCAGCCGGCGAGGAGAGCGCCCATCGCGGCGCCGACGCCGGTGCCGTAGATGGCGCCGAAGAGCGGGGCGGCGACGAAGGCGTCCTGCGCGTTGGCGCGGTAGGAGGCGACCCAGGCGAGGGAGACGCCGACGCCGGCGACGAGGCCACCGAGCGCGCCGAGGGGGATGAGCCGGAGCGACGGACGCTCGGAGACGGCGCCGCGCGCGAGGGCGATGCTCACGAGGGCCGAGGCGACGACGAAGAGACCGATCACCGCGGGCTCGACGCGCGGGCCGAAGAGGTGCTGCGCGAGGAGCGGCACGAGGGTGGCCCCGAGGAGGACGTACAGGGCCCGGGTGGTGGCAAGGACGCCACGCGCGGAGACGGTGGGGACGGTGGGGTTCATGGCGCTGAGACCGAGGGTGCCACGGTTCCATTGGCGCTGGCTACGGGGCGCCGGAGGGAATCTGCGCGCGGTCCGCGCTTCGGCTCAGTGACCTTCGGTCACGTCCTGGGAGAGTTCCTGCTCGAAGGTCTCCGCGCCGTTGATGACGAAGCGGAAGCGCGCCCGGGTGACGCCGCGGGGCCAGCGGACCGACGCCGTGTAGGCGCCGCGCTCGTGCGCCTCACGGAGCACCTCCGTGGTCACCCCCCGATCGGCCGAGACGCTCACGTCGGCGTAGGGGACTTCGCGCCCTTCCGCGTCGGTGAGCCGCACGGCCAGCACGCCCTCGCCGAGCCCCACGCTTCGAACCCGCACATCGTGAACGAGCGGCCCCGAGCGGGTCGCGTCGACGGTGATCTCCCGCACGTCGGCCCCGTCGGGCGTGGTGGCGCAGCGGAGGTGGTGGGCGCGGCCGGGGACGAGGCGGAGGGCGCCGTTGGTGGCCGTCATGCGGGCGCCGTCGAGCCCGCAGAAGAAGCCGTCGGGCACCTCGACGCGCGCGAGGCGACCGACCTCCGCGCCCTGCGGGAGGGCCCCCGTGACGACGCGCGGGGCCGCGACGACGACGCGGGCGACGGTCGAGGGGAGGCCCTCGAAATGGTCGGTGTCGACGGCGGTGACCCGCACGAAGTAACTGCCCGGCACCAGCGAGCGGCCCTGCCAGCGCGACGCGGCGGCCTCGAGGTTCTCGCGCGACACGAGGTCGCGGAAGGTGGTGTCGCGGGCCACCTCGACCTTCCAGCGGGCGGCGACGCCGATGCCGCGCAGGGCGAAGGCGCCCGTGACGTCCACGGGCTCGCCCGACGACACCACCCGCTCGGGGGGCGCGCTCGTCCACACCGGCTGCGCGGGGAGCTGGCGATACGGCGGCCGCGGGCGCCCGAACTCCTCCAGGATGCCGCTGCCAGCGCGGAGGATGTACTCGCGGGTCACCGCGCGGATGCGCATGCGACCCCGGTGCACGGCGATGCGGGTGATGTGCCCCCCGAGGTCGGCGCGGATCACCCCGTTGCCGCGGCCGAGGAACACCGTGGTCGCCGTCGTCGCGAGCGGGATGAGCGCCGCGTTGGCGCCCTCGCTCGTCACGCGCACCGTGCCGCGCTGGAGCGTGGTGGTCGTGGACGGCGGCTGGCCCGGCGGCGGCGCGCTCGGCGCCGCGAAGAGCACGAGGTGGGTCCGCTCGCCGAGCGCGAGGGTCATCCCGTTGGACAGGACGATCTCCGCCGCCCCGCCGTCTCCGACGCGGATGCGATCGCCGCGGCCCAGCGTCTCGCCGACGCGCAGCGCGCGCGCCTGGCCAGCGGTGTGCGTCGCCGTGGAGGGAGACGCCTCGACGGCGCCGCGGATCCACGAGACGCGAACCTCGCTGGCGCCCAGGGGCGCGCTCGGGCCGGCCGCGACCGACATCGCTTGCGCAGCGACGGTGGGCGAGAGGAGGGTGAGAGAAGCGAGGAGGGGGAAGAGGGTGCGCTTCATGAGTTGGCTCCGGGCGCGGTGCGTGTGGCTACGTAACACCACCGATCCTGCGTTGACCATCTCAACGGCGTACGTCGTCCAACCCTGAGCACAAAGTGTGTCGGGTGTGCCGTGTTACGACGCTGGCTGCGCAAAAAACGGTCAGCGCGGGGGCTGAACGTCGAGGGGGGCGCGCCGCAGCAGGGGGTCGACGAGCGCGGGGGGCTGGAGCACCGCGAGGAGCCGATCGAGGTCGAGGGGCTTGGCGAGGAAGTGCGCGGTGGCGATGTCGAGGCGATCGAGCTGCGCGCGGCACATCGGGAAGGCGCTGGTGAGCACGATGGGCAGCTCGGGGTGGCGCTCATGGACGCGGCGCGCGAGCGAGAGCCCGTCGACGCCGGGCATCATGAGGTCGGTGATCATCACGTCGCAGCGCCGGGCCGCGAGGGCGTTGAGGGCCTCGGCCCCGCGCGGGAGCGCCTGCACCTCGTAGCCCGCGCGCTCGAGCACGCGGGTGAGGGTGAAGCGCTCGTTGTCATCGTCTTCGACCAGGAGGACTCGGGTCATCGAAACACCTCCGCGGTGGCTTCTAGCGCGCGGAGTCTGCCACGCTTCGCCGCGCCCGTCGTGCCAAAGCGAGCGCCGAATTTCAGCGCGTCGGCCCGGAAAATTCCTGCCAGACGCCGCGCTGACGACGCTGGTTGGGCCAGTAGGTGGCCTTGTAGTTGAGGTGGGCGCACTCGGCCACGTAGAGCCCGAGGTAGTACCAGGACACGCCCCACTCGGCGCAGAGCGCGAGCTCCTTGAGGACGGAGTACACGCCGAGGGAGCGGCCTTCCTCGTCGGGGTCGAAGTAGTGGTAGACGCTGGAGACCGCCTCGCGCCCGATGTCGAGGATGCTCACGGCGACGAGCCGATCGGCGACGCGATACTGGATCTCCCAGGTGTCGGCGCAGGTCTCGATGAGGAAGAACCGGTAGTCCTTCTCCGTGGCGAGCTCGGTGCGGAGCGACAGCCCGCGCTCGCGCGAGTGGCGGTTGTAGAGCTCCAGGTGCCGCGGGGTGACGGTGGGTCGCACGCGGCGCACCTCCACCTCGCCGTCGTTGCGGCGCCACACGCGGCGCTGCGAGCGGGTCGGTTGGAAGCGGTCGACCGGGACGCGGATCGCCTCGCAGGCGTCACACGTGGGGCACTGGGGGCGGTAGAGGAGGGGTCCCGTGCGGCGGTCGCCCTCGGCGAGCTGGTGGTCAAACTGCTCGGGGCCGAGGCGACTGAGGGGCATGCGCAGGGGGAGACACATCGTGCGCCCCGGGAGGTAGGGGCACGCCTCGGTCTCGTTGGCGACGACCAGGAAGCGCACGATGCGGACCTGCGGGCGACGGCTTAGCCGAAGTCCCGCTCGGCGCGCTCCTGCTCTTCCTTGCAGCGGATGCAGAGGTTGGTCTCGGGGCGGGCCTCCAGCCGCTTGAGGGCGATCTCTTCGCCGCACTCCTCGCAGCCCCCGAAGCTCCCGTCGACGATCTTCTCCAGCGCGTGCTCCACCTTCTCGAGCAGAAACTTCTCCCGTCCGCGGAGGCGGAAGGTGAAGGACTGAAGGTACTCACTCGACGCGAGGTCCATCTCGTCGGGCAGGTCATCCGCGTCGAGGGTCATCTCGTCGGCGAGGGTGTTCTGGGCGTTCTCGAGGATCTGCTTGCGCTTCGCCTCGAGCATTTCCTTGAACACCTTCAGCTTGTCCTTGGAGAGCGTCATCCGGCCGACCTTTCACCCTCCCAATGAGGGGCGGAGGAGTGTCGCGACGGTGCGCATACCTGTCAAGGTGCTTCGCGTCTCCTCCGCGTCGACGCGCATCTCACCGTTGCCGTCTCCGTCCGGTCGGCGTACCCACCGATCGCGCCGTCTGACGCGCGCAAACCCCCAGCGCATGACCGTCCATCTCCCCCTCGCTCCCGCCGCCGAGACCCAACGATTCCGCGAACGCGCGCGCCACGCGCTCGGGGGTGAGCTCCGCGCGCGGGGCGTGGAGGTGCTGCAGGTCAACGTCGGCAAGGTGTGCAATCAAGCGTGCAAGCATTGTCACGTCGACGCCGGCCCCTCCCGCACGGAGAGCATGAGCGAGGCGACGGCGGCCCGCGTGCTAGCCCTCGTGGCGCGCCATCGCTTCCCGGTGCTCGACATCACGGGCGGGGCGCCGGAGCTCAATCCGTCGTTTCGCGCCTTGGTGGAGGGGGGCGTGGCGAGCGGGAGCCGGGTGTTCGTCCGGCACAACCTCACGGTGACCTTCGAACCGGGGCAGAACGACCTGCCAGATTTCTTCGCCGCCCGCGGGGTCGAGCTCTTCTCCTCGCTCCCCCACTACACCGCCGAGGGGACCGACCGTCAGCGCGGCGGCGGCGTCTTCGCCGAGAGCATCGCGAGCCTCCAGCGCCTCAACGCCGTGGGCTACGGCAAGGGCGATCCTCGCCTCCCGCTCACGCTCGTGCACAACCCCGTGGGGGCCTTCCTGCCGGGCGATCCGGGCGACCTCGAGGCCGACTTCCGCCGCGAGCTCGCCGAGCGCCACGGCGTCCGCTTCGATCGCCTCGTCTCCATCGCCAACATGCCCATCCGCCGCTACCGCGAGTGGCTCGAGCGCACCGGGCAGCACGCCCGCTACCAGCGCACGCTGGAGGACGCCTTCAACCCCGCCACGGTGTCGTCGCTCATGTGCCGCACGATGGTGAGCGTGTCGTGGGACGGTCGGCTCTACGACTGCGATTTCAACCAGATGGTCGACCTCGCGGTGCTCGACGCCGACCCCACGCTCGCGGCGTTCGACCTCGACGCGCTCGCCGAGCGCCGCATCGCCACGGCCGCTCACTGCTTCGGGTGCACCGCGGGGTCGGGCTCGTCGTGCGGCGGCGCGCTCACGTAGCGCGGCGGGCGAGGGCCTCGGCGGCGGCCTGCGCGCCGGGGAGCCCGAGGTCGAGGCGGAGCGCGGTCACGCTGACGTAGCCCTCGTCATGCGCGGCGGTGTCGCTCCCGGGGTTGGGGCGGTGGGCCACGCTCGGGCCGCCGATCCAGAGGTACTGGCGGCCGCGGGGGTCGCGGCGCTCTTCGACGACGTTCTCGTACTCGCGGACGCCGAGGCTGCACACGCGCACGCCGCGGGGGGCCGCGTCGGGGAAGTTGACGTTGAGCAGCGGGGCGGTGGCCTCGGGGTGCGCCGCCCGCCACGCGAGGAGCCGGGCCACCATGGTCTTCGCGCGGGCGGCGCAGCGGCGCGGGTCGGCCGCAGAGGGCATCGAGAAGGCCACCGCGGCGACGCCCCGGAGGGCCGCCTCGCGCGCGCCGGCGACGGTGCCGGAGTAGAAGACGTCCGTGCCGAGGTTGAGGCCCATGTTGATGCCGCTCACCACCACGGTGGGGGCTCGCGGGAGAAAGCCCCGGTGGTGGAGCCCCACGTAGGTGCAGTCGGCGGGCGTGCCGTCGAGCGACCAGACGTGGGGGGCGTGCTCGCGGAGGCGCAGCGGGCGCGAGAGCGTGAGCGCGTGGCTGGTGGACGACTGCTCGCTCTCAGGGGCGAGGACGATGACGTCGCCGAGCGGTTCGAGCGCGCGGGCGAGGGCGCGGATGCCCGGCGCGTGCACGCCGTCGTCGTTGGTCACCAGGATCGTGGGGGGCGTCTTCTTCTTCGGCGGCATCGTGGCGTCAGCTCATACCGCAGGGCGCGACGCCGGCGCCATGGGGTGCCGCGGTCAGAACGGGTCGCGGCGGACGGCCTGGGTGACCTCGGGGGCGAAGCTCTTGTGGTCGTCGAGGGCGGTGTACCCGAGGGGCGCGCGGCCCGTCACCGCGAAGGCGTAGGGGCGCTGGATATCTCCACGCACGTCGATGACGACGCCCTGTACCGGCGCGCGGCGCGGCGCGGGGTCCTGCGCGGCGGCGAGTGAGGGGAGCGAGAGGAGCGCGGCGAGGAGCGGGATCGCGAGCTTCATGCCCGTTTCGACGGGCGACGGGCCGTGGCGGTCTACAGCGCGGCGATGCGGGCGACGACCACCGGCGCGGTGGCGCTCAGGCGAAGGGTGGGGCGGGGGAGGGGGCGCGCGAGGTCGATCGACACCTCGTGGGTGCCCGCGCGAAAGGTGAGGGTGACGCCCGGCGCGAGGGTGAGCTCGCCGTCGGTCGCGGCCTCCACCGCGAGGTACAGGCGGCGAATCGGGCGCCCGTGCGGGCCGCCGCGGAGCGTTCGGACGAGGGGTCGCGGGCCCTCCACTCGCACGGGCGCAGCGAGGCCCGCGAGCTGGAGACCGGGCTCGTTCACGCGCGCCAGGAGGCGGAAGACGTCGGCGAGCGGGTCGATGGCGCCGAGGCCGTCGCGCACGCGGACGATCGTGTCGGGCGCGCGCAGCGTGATGAGCGCGTCGAGGATCGCGCGCAGGGTGATCGGGTAGCGGAGACCACGGATGGCCGCGACGAGGGGAGCGATCGCGCGGGCGTCGCCGAGGTCGCCGAGCGCGGCGGCGGCGCGGGGGGCGAGGCGGGGATCGCCGAGGAGCGTCACCCAGGCGTCGAGCGAAGCGGGCGCGCGGAGGGAAGCGAGGGCGTCGACGGCCTCGTCGCGGCGGGCGTCGTCGGCGTCGGCGCGATTGATCCAGCGGGCCAGCGTGGTGACGCCCGCGGGGTCGGCGAGGCGCGCGAGGGCGACGGCAGCGCGGAGCGCATCGGGGGCGTCGGGTGTGCTGCGGCGGGCGTCGTGCGCGGCGCGAGACGGCGCGAGCCCGCGGCGGTCGCGCAGGAGGGCGAGCGAGAGCGCGGCTTCCCGGACGAGCGCTCCGTCGGGCGCGGTGAGCTCGCGGGCGAGGGCGTCGGTGACCGCGGGGTCGGTGACGCCGAGGTCGCCGAGCACCCGCGCCGCGCGCCGTCGCACCGCCACGCCGCCCGCGCCCAGCAGCGAAGCGACGTCGCGGGCCACGGAGACATCGCCCTGCTCGGCGCGCAGCAGCACCGCGGGGACGCTCTCCTCCTGCGGCGCGCGCTCGCCCTCGGCCTGGGCGTGGGAGGCCTCCCATCCCGACACCTCGGCGCGGAGCGAGCGGGCGCGGAGCGGGTCGAGGTCGGCGAGGTTGTGCGCCTCGCGGGGGTCGCGGAGGAGGTCGTAGCGTTCGAGGGTGTTGTCCGCGAGGTCGACGATGAGCTTGTCGTGCGCGGTGGCCACCATGCGGAGCGTCCCGGTGGCGGCGAAGGCGCGGGTGTCGCGGGCGTCGCCGAGCACGAGGGCGCCGAGGTTGTTGCCGCGCACGCCCGCGGGCCGCGCGAGGCCGACGCCGCCGAGGAGCGTGGGGGCGAGGTCGACGAGGCTGGCGGGCTCGTCCACCGTGCGAGGTTGGAGGCCCGGCGCCTCGAAGATCAGCGGGACGCGCACCTGCTCGTCGTAGACGGTGGTGCCGTGGAAGCTCCCGCCGTGTTCGCCGAACTCCTCCCCGTGGTCGGCGGTGATCACCCAGAGCGCGCGGCGGCCGTGCCGTTGGAAGGACGCCCGCAGCGCGGCGACCCCATCGTCGGCGGCGCTGCACTCGGCGTCGTAGCGGGCTTCGCGATCGGCGCCGTAGGGGTGCTCGCGATGCGCCGCGTAGGGCTCGTGCGGCTCGAACAGGTGGACCCACGCGAACACCCGGCGGTGGCCCGGCACGCCGTCGAGCCAGCGGTCGACCTCGCGCGAGCGGTCGAGCGCGTCGGCGAAGCCCTCGGTGACGGACGCGAACCCGAAGCGCCGCGCGCGCAGCTCGCCGAAGCGCGCCCCGTCGACCGCGAACACGGCCGGCGGGAAGAAGCCCGCGGTGACGTAGCCCGCGTCGCCGAGCCAGGTGGCGAGCGTGTCGCGCCGCCCCGTCGCGCCGGGGAGCGCGAGCACCGAGCGGGCGTGCGTGCCGAGCATCACCGACGCGAGCGAGTAGGACGTGTGCGGCGTGGCGCAGTACGCGCGGCGGAAGAGGACGCCCCCCGCGGCGATGGCGTCGAGCGTCGGCGTCCGGCCGCGACCGCCGAGCGCGCGCAGCCGGTCGGCCCGGAGCGCGTCGATGGTGACGAGCACGATGTCGAGGCCGTGGAGCTGGAGGTGCGGGCCGGCGATGGGCGGTCGCGTGGCGGTCGCGCGCCCGTCGCTGCCACCGTGGAGCGCCCCCACCAGCGAAGCGGCGTAGCGGGCGATGGGGGCGGCCTGCCGAAGCACCCCGCGGAGCGCGTGGGAGCGCGCGGTGACGGCGATGGCGGCGACTCCGACGACGGTGAGCGCGGCGGCGAGCGCCCACGTGCGGATCGGGACGCGGGCCGTCGCGAGGAGCAGCGCGCCGAGCGAGGTGAGCGCGGCGAGGAGGTGGAGCAGCGGGTACTGGCGGACAAGAACGGTCGCGTGGATGGCGTAGAGCGCGAGGGCGCACGCGACGAGCGCCGCGGGGAAGTGACCCGTGCGCGACCAGGAGAGGAGGCGCGCGCGACGACGCCAGAGCCCGACGGCGGCGAGGGGAGCGAGCGCCACGCACAGCGCGATGCCAAAGGGGCGGAGCCCGAGGCGGCGGATGCCCGTCCCGGAGAACGCCGCGACGCCGACGAGGGCGCCGGAGAGCGCGCCGAGGAGGGCGATGCCGAAGGTGGCGACGCGCGGCGGCGCGGCCGTGGCAGCGCGACGGAGGCCGGCGCCGAGGGCGGCGAGGAGCGCGGCGCTGAGCGCGACGAGGCCGACACACGCGAGGGCGAGGAGGAGGCGCTCGCCGCGGGTGGGGAGCGCGTCGCCGCGGGTGGCGAGCGTGACGGCGACGTCGAGGAGCCCGACGGTGGCGCCGACGAGGGCGGCGGTGATCGACGGCGCGCGGCGCGTGGTCGGAGTCCCGGCGGGGGGGTCGTGCATGAGGAGGTTTCTCGGAGCGGCGGCGGATCCTACGCTATTGTCGCTGCGTGCGAAGCCCACTGCTCCCGTTGCTCGCGGCCCTCGTCGTGAGCGTCCCCGCGCTGGTGGAGGCGACCGGCGGCCTCGACGACATCGGCTACAAGGTGAAGGCCGAAGACGGGAACCTCTGGGCCGACCGCTACCGCGCCGGTCGCTTGATGCGCGGCCTGTGCGCGCGCCGCTGCGTCGCGTTCACCTTCGATGACGGGCCGAGCTACGAGACGACGCCGCTGCTGCTCGACGAGCTCGAGCGCCGCGGCCTGCGCGCCACCTTCTTCGTCACCGGCCATCGGATCGACGGGGGGAGCCCGGTGGCCCAACGCAACCGTGACGTGCTCCGGCGCACCTGGCGGGCCGGGCACCTCGTGGGCAATCACACCTACCACCACGACCTCATGGACACGATGAGCGTGCCGACGCTGGCGTTCGAACTCGATCGCACCGAGGCCCTCGTGCGCGCGGTGATCGGCGTGCGCCCCTTCCTCTTCCGGGCTCCGTACGGCGCGCTCAACCACCCGACGGCGGTGCGCGAGGTGTTCTCGCGCGGGTACACGCCGGTGTTCTGGGCGATGGACTCCAACGACTGGCGGGTCCACTCGGCGCAGGCCGTCCTCGACAACGTGCGGGCCGAGCTCGATCGCTCGACGCACGGCGGCGTGCTCTTGATGCACGACACCCTGCCGTGGAGCGTCGCGGCCTTTCCGATGATCGCCGACGAGATCGACCGCCGCAACGCCGCCCTCGTGGCCCGCGGGGAGGCGCCCTACGAGATCGTCGGGCTCGATCGCTTCTACGAGCCGCTCGTCCCCGAGACGCGGCGGCGCCAACGCGAACGCCCCCGCGGCCGGTGAAGGCTTCGCGGGGGCGTCGCAGGGAGGCGTCGAGGCTACGTCGGGATCAGCGCCCCGGGGCGTTGCCGAAGTAGTACACCGCGCTCACGGAGCCGGTGATGATGTCCGCGAGGCTGTAGTTGGGGCCGAGCGTCGTGCCGAGCGTGAAGTCCGAGCTCGCGATGCGCGTCGTGTCGCTGTTGCGGCGGACGACGGCCTCGTACGTGCCGCTCGTGAAGGACATGCCGAGGCCGAACTGGGCGATGAGGCCGAGCTGCGGGATGCCGAGGAAGCCGAACTGGAGCTCGGCGGTCGCGTTGGCGCCGACGGTCACGCGGAGCGCGCTCAGCGTGTTGTCGGTGGTGCCGTCGCCCATGCCCGTGGTGATCGCGCTGCGCCCGTAGTGGAGCGAGAAGTAGGGCACCGCCGCGATGGTGAGGTGCTTCGACTCCGCGAGCGCGATCGGCACGCCGAGGTGCACGCCGACGCCGAAGAAGTTGGGGTCGTCCGAGGTCGTGCTGCGGGTGTTGCCGCCCGACTGGATCGTCTGCTCGTTGGAGCCGCTCGACACGCCGAGGGCGATGCCGCCCTCGAGGGCCAGGCCGCCGCTGAGCCAGTAGCGCGCGCCCACCGTCTGGAGCGTGTTGCCGGCGCCGCCGGGCATGCCCATCGGCGAGAGCGAGGGCATCGAGACGCCGCCGAAGTAGCGGAGCGCCATGCGACCCGTCACCACCGAGTGGTCGGTGGGGCCGGTCGTGTCGGTCACCGAGCCGCCCGTCACCGTCGGGGACGAGCCCGAGGAGGGGACGGAGCCGCTGAGGTCCTGCGCGCCGGCAACCGAAGTCGCTGCCACGAACGCCGCGCCCACGAGGAGAGAGAGAACTGAACGCATGCTTGTCATCACCTTTTTTGGAGTCCGTTCGGACAGCGGCCGCGGGGGGTGCGTCGAGTGTCACCTTTCGGGTCAACTACCGCACCGCGGCCGCCACGTGGCCGGGTGTTTCGCCCCGTTGCCCCTCCCTGTCAAGCTCTCATCACAGTTCGCGGATTCCGTCACCGCACCGGGTGCAACGTTGCAGTGACGTCCGACTGCGTTCAGGTGCCGCCGAGCGTACGCAGCAGCGTGGCCGTCCACGGCGACGCGGGGTCGATCGTCGCCGCTCTCCGCACGAGCGCGCCGGCCTCGCGGCGGTCGTCGGTGCGCACCGCCCGCGCACGCAGCGTGGCGGGCGCCACCGGCGCGTCGCGGGTGGCGCGGGCGAGGGTGGCCGCACCGTCTTGCGACGCGCACGTCGCCTGGCGCGTGTTGCAGACGAGCACCACCCACGCGTCGGCGAGCGCGTCTTCGTACGCGTCGCCCGAGCGCCCCCGCAGGTCGCCGAGCACCGCCCCGGGCGCTTCGGTGAAGGCCGCGAGCGCCGCGCGGCGGTGACGTCCCCAGACGGTCTCGGCCTCCGCGAGCGCCGCCCGCCCATCGGCCACCGCGCCCCGCACCACCAGCGCCCGAGCGCGCGCCACGCGCAGCCGGTCGCGGGCCCCTCGGGCGTCGCTCGCGGTGAGCGCCTCGATGGCCGCCGCGAGGATGCGATCGGCGAGTCCGGGCTGCCCGCCGCGCGCGAGCGTCTCCGCGATGGCGATGCGGGCGAGGGCCCACGCGACGCCGGGCGCAGCGATCCCCTCGCCGGGGACGTGGCCGTGGGCTTCGAAGGTGCCCGACAACGCGTCGCGACGCAGGTCGAGCAGCGGCCCCGCGGGCGCGTCGGTGGTCACCCGGCCGAGGGCCTCCACGGCGCCCGGCACGTCGCCGAGCCGCAGCAGCGCGTGGCCGAGAACCCGTCGCGCGAGGAGGTCGTTCGGGGCCGTACGAAGCACCGTCCGCGCCTCCTCCGCGGCCAGGTCGGCGCGGCCCGCGAGGAGCCACAGGCGGGCCCGTTCGGCGGGGCGCACGCTCGCCGCGTCGTCGCCCAGACGGAGCCCCGCGACCAGCGCCGCCGCGTCGGCGGGGCGGCCGTCGAGCGAGCGGGCCTCCACCACGCGGATGCGGTCGGCCACGCGCCGCGCGTCGAGCGTCACCACCGGGGTGAGGGCCGCGTCGACCTGCGCCCACGCGCCGCGCTCGGCCTGCTCGGTCGCGAGGGCGCGGCGGCGGGCGGCGACGCTCCGACGGAAGATCCCCGCGGGGTCGAGCGCCATCGCCCGCGCGGCCAGGGTGCGGTCACCGTCGCGCGCCTCCGGTGCGGCCCCCCGCGCCGCCGCCGCGGCCGCCGCGTCGCCGCCTGCGATGGCCACCGTCGCCGCGCGCACGTCGGGGTCGTCGGGGTCGAGGGCCACGGCGTGGCGGGCCGCGTCCATCGCGCCGGCCGCGTCGCCCGCGCGGGTGAGCGCTTCGGCGAGGCACAGCCACGCGGCGGAGAGCTCCGGGTGTGACTGCGTGAGCTCGACCGCCGACGCGCGGGCGGCTTCGACATCGCCCGCGGCCAGGAGCACCTCGACGCGCCGTGCGGTGAGGTACCCGTCGGTGGGGTCGGCCACCGCCGCGAGCTCGAGCTGACGGAGCGCCTGCGCGTGGTCGCCTCCCGCCGCCGCGACCTCGGCGCGGAGATAGGCTTCGTAGGCTGTTGGTGAAGCGAACGCCCGCACCCGCGCCCCGCCGCCGACCCGCTCGCGCAGGGCGAGCGGCGGTGAGGAGGCGCACCCGAGGGTGGCGAGGAGGAGGGCGGTCGCGGCGCGGCGCATGCGATCGATGGTTGGGGTACCTACCACGGCGGTGATGGCGCGAGGTATAGGGCTTCGCGGTGGCGCTGTACCTTTGGGGGCGCCTTCCGTTACGATCCGTCGGCCCCGCGGACGACGTGAGACAACTTCCCTGAATTTCAGGAGCGTGAGAGCGACGATGACGACGGACGTAGACGCACGATGCCTCGAGACCTTCCCCGAGTGGCTCCGCACGCTCGGCGCCGACGCGGTGACGCTGTCCGACGCCCTCCAGGAGTCGGCCCCCGAGGAGGCGAGGCGCATCCTGGCGGGCGCGATCAACTACCTGTTCAAGTCCGTCGACCTCATCCCCGACGGGATCGATGACATCGGTTACCTCGACGACGCCTTCGTGCTTCGCCTCGCGGCCGCGCAGGCGGTCGCGGCGGGCCTCACGGGCGACGCGGTGGGCGCGCTGGCCGCCGACGCCGCGCTGGTGAAGGACTTCCTCGGCGCGGACGTCGCGCGCCTCGAGCGCTACGTGACGGGGCTCCGCAAGGGCGCGGCGCGGGGCCGCGCGGTCGACGCGATCGTGACCGACGCCGCGGTTCGTCGTGACCTCGCGGCGGACGTCACGGGCTTCGCGGGCGGCTACGCGGTGCCCTCGTTCGCGCGGGAGCAGCGCACGTTGATCAAGCTCCGCGCCTTCTTCGACGCGCGCCTCCCGCGTTGACCTCTCCCCCACCCGACCCCATGAAGACGACCGGGCGCAGCCACTGAGACCCACCAGCGGCCCGACGCTCCCAACGCACCGCCGAGACACCGACGCATGAACCCGATCGCGATGACCGTCCTTCTCCTGGTGGCGCACGCGCTCTTCGCGTGGAGCGCGACGCGCCGCCTGAAGCTGCTCCTCACGGGCGCGCCTGACAACCGCCTCGACCACCTCCTCGATCGGCTCACCGTGGCGCCGGGCGAGCGCCCGCCGAGCGCCACGGGGCGCGCGCTGTTCGGCATCGCGGGGCTCCTCGCGCTGGGCGTCCCGCTGGGGGCGCTCGCGGGCGTCTCTGGCGTCCCCGGGGGCTACGCCATCGCGGGCGGCTGCGCGGCGTCGGCGGGGGCCATCCTGCTCTTCTGGTCTCTCCGCATGCAGATCAAGATGCCGAAGTACCCCCTGGCGGGCCTCGCCCACTACGGGATCTTCCTCGGCTTCGCGGTCCTGACGATCCGCACGGTGATCCTGGTGGGGCGCGGGTACGTGGGCGAGTCGTTCTCGGTGTGGGTGCTCGATCCGTGGTCGACGCAGCCGCTCATCGCGATGGCCGGCCGCGGGTACAACCACCTCAAAGACCTCGTGGTGCTCACGGTGCTCTTCGGGGTGGCGACGTTCATCCGCTTCCGGCTTATCGACAAGCAGAAGCGCCTCGCGTACGGGTGGCACGCGTGGGTGGTGCTCGGCGTCATCGCGACGATGATGATCGCCGACGTGGTCTACGACGCGGGGCACCTGCTCTCGACCGCGCTCCGCGGCCCGGGCGAGGGCCCCGAGAACTTCACCTGGGACCCGGCCAACCCCCTCGCGTCGCTCAGCGAGCTCGCGGCGGGCTCTGGGGACGTGCTGGGCGGGCTCCTCGCGCGGGCGCTCGGCGCCTTCGTGACCAACCCGGACTCGGCGCACACCATCGGCCTCGCGGGCTACTGGACGCACGTCTTCCTGGTGTTCGCCTTCCTCAACTATCTCCCGTACGGCAAGCACTTCCACGTCATCACGTCGCTCCCCAACGTGATCGCGCGGCCGCTCGACCCGCCCGGTCGCCTGCGCCCCCTCGCGAAGTCGGCCGACGCGTTGATGGAGGACATGGGCAAGGCGATGGAGCTCGCCGACGCCACCGCCGCGCCCATCGGCATCGCCCGCATGAACCACTTCACGTGGAAGGCGATGCTCGACTTCTACACCTGCACCGAGTGCGGTCGCTGCTCGGACAACTGCCCCGCGCACCGGACGGGCAAGCTCCTCTCGCCGAAGCACTTCACCATCGACCTCCGCGACCATCTCTACAGCCTCCAAGACGCGGTGCTCGCCAACCCCCCCGCGGTGATGAAGACCGACGCCCCCGCGGAGGGCGACAGCCCTGCCACGCCGCCGGCGGGACCGTTCTCCGTGAACCTCGTCCCCGACGTGATCCACCCCGACGTGCTCTGGGCCTGCACGACGTGTCGGGCGTGTGAGGAGCAGTGCCCGGTGATGATCACGTACGTCGACAAGATCGTCGACATGCGGCGCAACCTCGTGATGCTCCGCGGCGAGTTTCCCGCCGAGCTGCAGAAGACCTTCTCGGCCCTGGAGACCAACGGCAACCCCTGGAACATCACCCGTCAAGACCGCGCCGAGTGGACCGAGGGCCTCGACGTCCCGCTGATGTCCGACGCGCCCGACGCGGACGTGCTGTACTGGGTGGGCTGCGCGGCGAGCTACGACGACCGGGCGAAGAAGATCGCGCGGGCCACGGTGAAGCTCTTCCGCCAGGCGGGCGTGAAGTTCGCGATCCTGGGGACGGAGGAGACGTGCACGGGCGACCCCGCGCGCCGCGCCGGCAACGAGCACCTCTACCTCATGCTCGCCGAGCAGAACGTCGCCGCCCTCAACAAGTACGAGCCGAAGAAGATCGTCACGACCTGCCCGCACTGCTTCAACACGCTGCTCAACGAGTACCCCGACCTCGGGGCGAAGTACGAGGTGGTGCACCACACCGACTTCCTCCTCGGGCTGCTCGCGGAGAAGAAGCTGGTCCCGTCGAAGTCGGTGAAGGCGAAGATCGCCTACCACGACTCGTGCTACCTCGGCCGCTACAACGGGGTGTACGAGGCGCCGCGCGAGGTGCTCAAGCGCATCGCGGGCGTCGAGCTCGTCGAGGCCGAGTGGAGCCGCGAGAAGGGCCTCTGCTGCGGCGCGGGCGGCGCGCAGATGTGGATGGAGGAGCAGCACGGCACCGAGCGCGTCAACAAGCGCCGCACGCTCCAGCTCGTGAACACCGGCGCCTCCGTCGTCGCCACGGGCTGCCCCTTCTGCCAGACCATGATCGGCGACGGCTTGAAGGGCATGGAGGAGGAGCTGAAGTCCCCCGTGGAGCAGCTCGACGTCGCCGAGCTGCTCGAGCGCGCCGTGACCTTCGACGCGAAGCCTGCGACCTCCGCGGCGACCGAGAGCGCCGCCGCCCCCGCCTGACCGATGGACCCGGCGCCCTCCTACGAGGCGGCCCTGCTGCGTGTTGTCTTCACGCTCGCGGCCCTCTGCGCGGGCGCCTGGTGGTTCACCCGCATCGCCTCGCGCAAGGGCCTCGCCCGCACCCGCGGATCGCACCTGGAGGTGATCGAGCGTGTCCCCCTCGACGGCCGCCAGACGCTCTACCTCGTGCGGGTCGCGGGCAAGGTGTTGCTGCTGGGCGGCGGCGATGCGGGCCTCACGACGCTCGCCACGCTCGACGCCGACGCGTTGGCGGAGTCGGCGCGCGAGGGCACGACGCCCTTGTGAACGCGCCCCTCTCCCTCCCGCTGCTGATCCTGCTCTCGCTCGCGAGCGTGCTGCCGGCGCTGGCGCTCCTCGCGACGAGCTTCGTGAAGATCTCGCTCGTGCTGGGTTCGCTGCGGAGCGCGTTTGGCGCGTCGCAGATGCCGGGCGCGCTCGCGGTGCTGGGGCTGAGCGCGCTGCTGACGGCGCACGTGATGCTGCCGACCGCGGAGCGCGTGCAGGCGCGGGCGGGCGCGGCGGTGGAGCAGGCGATGGCGCTCGACGCGCTGTCGCCCGCAGGTCGGGAGGCGTGGACGCGCGCGTGGGGGCTGGCGAAGCCGGAGGTGGTGCGCTTCCTGCGGGCCAACGCGTCGGCGGGCGACCGGCGCTTCTTCGGGCAGCTCGCGCGGGAGGCGCACACGCGGCAGGGGGCGGCGGTGACGGCGGCGCCGACGGAGGACGAGCTCGCGGTGCTGCTGCCGGCGTTCGTGCTGTCAGAGCTGACGCGGGCGCTGCTGGTGGCGTTCCTGGTGTTGCTGCCGTTTCTGGTGGTGGATGTGGTGGTGGCGAACGTGCTGCTGGCGACGGGGCTGCAGGGGATGTCGCCGGCGGCGGTGGCGCTGCCCGCGAAGCTGCTGCTGTTCGTGATGGCGGACGGGTGGCACCTGCTGGCGAGGGCGCTGGTGCTGGCCTACCGGTGAAGAAGTGCTTGACGAGGCGTAGGGGGCGGTGGCAGGGTTGCGGTCCTTCCGCGGGCGTAATTCAGCGGTAGAATGTCAGCTTCCCAAGCTGAACGTCGCCGGTTCGATCCCGGTCGCCCGCTCCGAAAATACCTGAGTGAATCCGGCCCGTTACGAGCTACCCGCTCGAACGGGCCTTCGCCATTTCGGCGACCTTCACACCCCCTTTCACACCCCGCGGGAGCCTCGGCGCCCTCGGCGTGACCCGGTGAGCCTCGCGCGCCCCGGCGAGGTCCACCACCTTGGCGAGGCCCTCCCGCTGTTCGCTCTCCCAGGGCGACGAGTAGTGCTCCTGCATCCCCTCGGTGAGGTGCCCCGAGATGGAGCGGGTGACCACGTCCTTCACCTCCGCGGCGCGCGCGAGGTCCTGGAAGGTGCGCCGCATCGCGCGGGGCGTGACCCGCTTGCGCAGCCCCAGCGCCTTGCGGACAGCCTTGAAGGGCTTGTCGAGCACCGCCGGCGCGCGGAACCCGCCCGTCGTCGACGGGAACAGCAGCTCCGACTCGCTCATCGGACCCTCGGGCAGGGAGTCAGCATGCGCGCGAAGGATGTCGACGAGCTCCCGGGGGAGGGCGATGCGCTGGCGGTGCCCCGTCTTCGTGGTGTTCATCACCTCGTTGGCGCGGGTGTGGGACCGCCGGACGAGGAGCACGCCCTCCTCCCAGAGCACGTCGGCGTTGGGACCCTCGCGCCGCAGCGGCCGCAACGAGGACGGCCGGAGCCCCGTCGCGAGCCCGAGCACCACCATCGCGAAGTGCTGCGGGTACAGCTCCCGCATCTTCGAGAGGAAGGCCCGGCCCTCGTCCGCGCTCAACGCGTTCGGCTCCTCGTGCGTGTAGGCCGGGTGCTCCGACGTGTCGAAGGGCTCGACCCCCGCGATCGGGTTGCGCTCGAGCTCGAACTCGTGGACCGCGCCGTTGATCACCGTGCGCAGCACGCTGAACCACCCGTTCGCCGTGTGCGGGCTGTAGTCCCCCGACCGGATCTGCCCCGCGACGCCATCCTTCCACGCCAGGACGTCCGCGCGACGGATGGCGTCCACGCGCAAACGGCCGAAGGTGGGGAAGAGGTGGTGTTCGAGCACCGAGGCGAACACGACCTTGCTGTGGGCGCCCTTCATCGTGCCGTCACGGACCTTCCGGGCCATGAGCGAGACGGCGAAGTCGCTGAAGCAGGGGAGGGTCTGCGCCGCGGTCCCCTCGCGGATCCGGCGCTGCTCCGCCTCGAGCCACGCCTTCGCCTCGAGCGGCGTGGCCGCGTCGAGGGGCTTGAGCACCTGATGCTGCCGACCCGTGCGCGGGTCGGTCACCTTCCCGCGGACGAGGAACCCCCCGTCCTTCCTGCGCCACACGCCGGGCAGCACCGGCTTTGCGCTGATCTCGTACCGCCATCGCGTCACCCATCTCGTCGTCGTCATCGCGCTCTCCATCTTCGTTGGAGGGCGCAGCCGTTGGTCCGGGCTGGAGCGTACCCGTCGGCAGGCCGCGCATGAAAGCCAACACCGCCGTCCGCTCGAACACGAGCGTTCCCTTGCCGCCCCGGCGGCCCGCAGGGAGGAGGCGCTTCTCCATCACCGCCTTGCGGATCGCCCCCGTGGTCTTGTAGCGGCACAGGTCCGCGGCCTCGCGCGTCGTGAGGAGTTCCGGGGCACTCACCGGCGCGTGCGCGCCCAGGCTTCGTGCGTGGGGCGCACACGTGCCGCGCCCAGGGCGGTCGAACGCGGCGTGGGGCGAGAGCGACTCAGTCATGCCCGTCCTCGTCCGTGGGCGACCCCTCGTCCATGATCTCCACCCACTGCTCGTGCGCCTCCTCGCGCCAGCTCCCGGCGCGCGAGAGGACGTCGGCGCAGGCCGCGTCCAGCGTCGATCCCTTCTCGTGTTCGCCGCGCCACCCGAAGCGGAACCTGATCTCCACCCCGTCCTCGCAGTAGAGCGCGGAGACCGACCACCCGACCTCGATGAACCCGTCGGTCTTGTACTCGATGCAGACCTCCTCGATGCCCACGCCGAGCGCCTCGGCGAGGCGTTTCGTGTAGGCGTCCATCCGGCGCCGGAAGATGGCGTCGAGGTCTGCGCCGTCGAGCTCCGACCCGTGCTTCTCCAGCAGCGTGTTGATGACATCGCCGATCGTCGTCATGCGCCCTCCATCGAACGTTCAGTGGTTGCGCTGTCGTCGTCGGTGGCCGCTCTCGGGCGCGGGCCGACGAGCGCGGCGAAGGCCCGGAAGGGCTTCTTCCCCTTCGTCGCGCGGAACACCCAGGGGAACCCCTCGCCTTCGCACGTCAGGCACCGCGCGAGGATCGTCGTCGCGCCCTCCCAAGCGAGCTTCAGCGCGGTGTGATGCGTCGGGCACCGGCCGGCGTTGCGATGCTCGCTGTAGGCCTGGATCCAGCCGCGCGCCGCGTCCTCGTTGCACTGCGCGCAGGGGCCGAGGATGGTGTCGCGCGGCTGCACCGTGAGGAAGGGCGTCGCGTCGGGGCGCAGCCACGCGCGCCGACCGCGGCCCCGACACGCCGGGCACGTGGCGACGCTGCAGTGCATGCAGCGGCCCTTGCGCGCGGGCGGCGCGGCGAGGAAGGCGATCACCTCGTCGAGCGTCACGCAGAGCGCGTCGGCCCCCTTGAACATCAGCTCGGGCTCCTGGTCGTCGGCGAGGAGGACGGCGGTCCACTTGCCGGCGCCGACGCCCCAGCCGAACTCGTAGGCCGCGCTCCGGCCGCAGGGCTGCACCATCACGATCGCGTCGGCACACTCCATCGCGTCGCGGTCGAGCGTGTAGCCCTCCTCGGCGACCGGGTGCGAGAGCACCGCGCGCGTCTGCGCCGCGCTCCACGGCGGGGGCTCGTCCACGCACTGGCGCCAGCCGAAGCCGGTGTTGCCCGGCGCGGGGTTGCGGAAGTCGTAGACCTCGTGGCCCGCCGCGCGCAGGGCCGCGACCACGGACGGCTGGAGCGGGTTTCTCCAGGAGCTGGCGACGTAGATCTTCATCGGTCGTTGTCCTTGGTGGTGGTGTCAGTGTCGGCAGGGAGGGGCGAGTCGGAGGCGAGGCCGCGAGTGAGCGCGGCGTGGAGCTCGAGGGGGATCGCGGTGGGCGCGAGGGCGCGCGCGTTGGCTTCGAAGACCGCGAGGAGGGCGTCGAAGCTGCGGGCGATGGCGGTGGTGACCTGCGGGTTGGCGTAGGGGGCGAAGCCGTAGCGCCCGGGGCCCTGGAGGAGCTCCCGCACCGCGAGGATGTCGACGCGCCAGAGGGCCGCGCGCAGGTCGGCGCACCAGCCCGGCGCGCGCACCTGATCGACGGGGCGGTAGCCGAAGCCGTTGTCGACGAAGAGCACGACGCCCGCGGGGAGGCTGGGGCGGCCTTCGAGCGCGTCGAGCATCGCGACGAGGGCCTGGCGCACGAGCGGGGCCAGCGGCGCGGGGGCGTTGACGTCCGCGGGGAGCGAGAGCGCGTCGAGGGCGTCAGCGAGCATCGGTGTCCCCCATGCGCTCGATGCGGCGGAACCCGATGCGCCACACCCATGGGTTGGACGACCAGGGCGCGGTGTCGCCGTTGATGCGGTTCCACAGGTGGGCGAACACCTCGCGCGGGGTGAGCGGGTC